>JAJPJW010000069.1 GCA_021324075.1 Pseudomonadota bacterium
TGCCACGCCCGAGGTGGTCTCCCCCCCGATCACCCAAAGCGCGGGAACCCCGCCGAAAGGATAGACCACCGAGCTGTGCATGAAATGGGTCGGGAAGAAGGGGCCCGTGGTGTCCTGGCTCCAGGTGGCGCCCGTCCCCGGTTGGGGGGTGGGGGTGATGGGGGGAGGCGGTGTCGGCGTCATGGTGGGTGAGGTGTTAATGAGGAAACGGAAGCTCATGTCGATGGCGCTGGAGGACCCCAGGCCGCCGTCGCCGGTCGTGCTGAATTCAAAAACGGAATTGAAGCCGTCGTAGGTGCCCGCCGGGCCGAGGTTCGAGGCCACCAGGGGCATCATCCAGTCCGCGCCCGAGGCGGACCCGGGCGATCTTACGGTGAGCAGGTAGTTGTCCGTGGGGTTCAGGACCATGCGCCAGGCCAGCGGGATGTCGATCCAGGTCGGGTTGGTGGAAAAGCCCGCCGGTTTGGTCAGCAGCCCCTGGTCCATGGTCACGCCCTGGGTCTTGTCCTCCAGGCGGTAATAAAGGCCGTCCGCGGGTTGGGTGGAAGTGCGCCAGTCGGCGTAAACCCCCACATGGTCCACCTGCACCGGGCCGCCTCCCGGCACCCGGAAGAATTCCCCGGCCACGTTGACGGGCAGCCCGCCGCTGCCGTTGATGACATTGATGTTGTTGCCGTCGATGGGCACGCCGTAGATGCTTCCGTCGTTGAAGCCCATACCGAAGATCGGCACCTCGTTGGGCGTCGCCCCGACCCCCGCCGCCCAGGTACCGGTGCCCGGATCCGAAAGGACGTTCACCTGGGGATCGGGATACTGGTCCATCGGGATGAAGTTGTAATAGGCGCTTCCCCCGTAATAGGGCGCGAAATAGTTGCCGCTGCCGCCCGAAGTCGGAAGCAGTCCCAAGCCCGAGAATTGGATCACCAGGTGGTAGACGTTCCCGGCGACCAATGGAAACAGTGGAAAGGGATAGACCCTCTGGCTTAAAAAACCCGGGGAGAGGGTCGTGTTGATGCTCTGCAGAAAGGTCCCGTTGGGCTTTCCCGTGCCGTCGTCCCCCTGGAAGCCGACCGTATAGGTGATGGGAGTGGAGCCGCCGGCGGTCCCCGCCAGGTAAAGGACCGTGACGGCCCGGGTGCCGCCCCGCATGGTGAAGCGGTAGTCGAAGCGCTTGGTGGGGTTGTCCAGCGGGAAGGTGGAGTTGTTGATCTGGCCCAGGCTCTGGTCGCCGAAATAAGGGTTGGGCACGGGCGTGGGTGTGGCCGTGGGCGTGGAGGTAAAGATAGGGGTAGGGGTCAGGGTGGGTGGATTGGGGCAAAGGGTGTCCATATAAAAGGACCAGGGGGGCCCCGTGCCGTTGCCGCCCGTGGGGACGGGGGTGGGCGGGAAGGAGGACCAAGAAAAGGCGAACTGGTAGCTGTTCACCGAGCTTGAACCCCCATGCGCGTCCCCCAATAAACTTTGGGTCGACCAGCAGAGCCAATAGATTCCGGGGGAAAGGGCCATCTCCCCTCCCGGAAGCGCGACCGAATTCCAGGCGTTCACGACGGGCGTGAAGGTGGCGCTGGTCAGCACGTTCAACGGGTGGGAAGGGGAGCCTCCGCTGTCGGAATAAAGGGCGAGGCCCGCCGTGCCGGCGGCAGTGCCGTTGGCGTAAAATTCGAAACCCGTCACGGTCAACGGTGAGGCGATGGTAACCGAATCACAATCGAGGAACCCCGTGCTCTGGGTGCCGCCGCCCGCCAGCACTTGGTTGTAGCCCAATGGCGGCGGACAGCCCGAGGCGGGATTCCCAAAAACCTGGATAGCGATGCCGTTCCGGGCGATGGAAGAGCAGTTTGAGCCGCTAAGTTCATTGACGCCGATGCTGGAGCCGGTCAAACCTCCGTAATTTCCTTGGACATTCATGAACATGGTGCCGGTTCCCGACAAAACGGATAGCTGAAAACCAACTTCGTCCCCCGGAGTCACCGCGGGATTTGCGGAAAAGGTGAAGGTGACCGGGAAATAGTCGCTTTGGTTCCCATCGAAGGTCACGGTCGGGCTTGTGGCGGTACCGATCGCGTTGGCGAAACAACCGGAATAAGCGGTCAGCTGGAAGGTGCCGTTTTCCGCGGTGCGGTCGGTAATGAAAACGACCACTTGGGAAAGGCTGGAACCGGGATAGGCGACGACGTCGAAGGGGACGCCCACGCCGTCCCCACCCGTACTAGCCATGGGATAGTTGATTAAGAGGGAAGTTTGGGCCTGGGCCGCAGGGGCCCCCAGCAATAACACCCACAATAGGAAGAGGAGCTTCCACCCCCAAAAGGAGTGGGAGATCGTCGGTAGAGTTCTTCCCTTTAATTGATTTTGGACGGATGAAACAGATTGTTCCAATGGATGCCTTATTTGACCCGGATAAGGAAATGCTGATTTAGTTTAACGCTAATTTTAACATCATTTAGGGAAATGCCCACTGAGGGAAAATACTCGGTGGTGGGTCCTTTGTTTCTTTAAATCGGAGTGTATATAGGAAGTCCAAAGAAAAAAGGCGCCTGGGGGGGCGCCTTTCAGGGTTTTGACTATCTTTTAGGGCTATTGAAGCTCAGTGTTGATAGCCGTCAAACCGGGGCATCATCACGAATTTGCGCCAATCCCCGCCATGGGCATGGACCGCGTACATATCCTTGGCGTTGAACTTTTCCTTGGGAAGCAGGTAAACCAGGGCTTTCACCTTTTCGCCCCCGGGGGTCAGGGTGACTTCGCGGATTTCCCTTAAAAGGCGGCTGTTTTGGGGGGCATCGGCGCGGTAGCCTTCCTGGCTGTCGATGATTTCCATGACTTCGTCCATGGCCTCAAAAGTCATCACTTCCCCGAAAACCTTACCGGCGGGCTCTTCTTCCACCACTACCGGCAGGCCGGTGGGCAGTTGGTAGAGTTTTCCGGACATTTCAGCCCTCGACCAGGTCTTTATATAGGGGGCAATCTGCACGTGCTTGACGGCGTCCTTCAGGAAAACATCGTAAACGAACACATAAGGAGTGGGGTAATCAGCCATGGCAGCCTCCGAATGATTTTGAAGAGGCCGTATCTTACTAAAAAGAACTGCAAAGGGAAAGGGATTCGCCGCGGATTCGGGGTTGGGGAGGTCCCGGTTTCAGGCGGATTTACGGCCCGGCTTGGGGGTGTTGTCTTTTTTGGAAATGGCCTTGGCCCCGCGCTCGCCGGTGCGGATGCGGATGGCATCCTTGATTTCTGAAATGAAGATTTTCCCGTCGCCCGGCTCGCCCGTATGGGCGCCGTTCACGATGGCCTTGAGGACCTTGTCCTTGTCCTTGTTTTCCACCACGATTTCCACCTTGGTTTTGGGGAGGAAGTTCACCCGCATACCGTCGGGCCAGTCCGCATGGAGGCCCTTTTGACGGCCGTGGCCTTCCATTTCGGTCACCATCATGCCCGGATAGCCGATGCGCTTGAGGCGGATTTGGACGTCTTCCAGTTTTTCAGGCCGGATAATCGCTTCGATTTTCAACATGACTGACTCCCAAAACAATTTGTAGTTCGCAGCTGAAGTCTTCATCTTTCACCTCAGCAGCCAACCGCGAACTGTCACCTGCCAACTATCGTTAGAAACAACAAAGGGGCTAACCTTGGCCGGGTTAACCCCCATTGTTGTAAAACCAGAGGAGAGAGAGAAGTTATGTTTGGGTATTCCCCCTCACCCCCGAAGCCCGGCCGGAGAGAGTTGGCCGGGCCCTGGAGGATCCCCCTGGAACGTCGACTTCTTAGAACGTCATCATCGCAGCGGCGGTCAACGTGAACTGGCTCGAGCTCGGGTTCGTCGGGTCGCCAGTGTTGTAAACCTTGGCATCAGCTCCGTTATAGGAGGCCATGTCCATCCGGCCTTCCAAACGGCCCAACAGATTGGCCGAGAAGTTGTGTTCAAGGGTCAGAGTCGCTTCCTTACCGGCAGAAGCCACCGGGGCCGCAGGTACGAAGGCGCCATAACCGAGGACCGTGCTATCCGAGTCGTTCAAGTCCTCTAAACGGAGGGCGATGGCAAAATCGCTGGCGATTTGATCGCGCCCGTAGAGGGCCACACCCCAATAGTTGACGGAAGAGGGGGTGGAACCGGAGGGTCCAGAGGTGCTGCCATATTCGGCGTCCAAGGCGAAGGACCACATGGAGTCAGGCTTGTAAACAACAATGCCTTCACCCGTCCAAGCCAAGCTGCCGTCGATGCCGGCGGGAATCGTGCCGGGTTGGTTAGCCGGACCGGCCATGCCGTTCAAAGTGATCGTCCACATCGAATTCGGGGTAATGGCCGCCTGCAGACCAAAGTTATCCCCGATCGTGGGGTTAGCCGCAGTGGAATTGATGCCATCCACCACATAACCCGTCAAGCCGAAGGTGGAAGAAGCGGCATAATTCACGCTGAAACCCGTGTGCCAAACCGGAAGGGTCGAAAAGAGCAACGAGTGGCTGTAATTCCAGTTGCTGCTGCTCTCGACGACTTCATAGCCCAGCCAAGTCACGAACTTGCCGGCATTGAACGTCCACATCCCTGAGTTGTACGACACATAGGCTTGCTCAACCGCAACGCCGGTGCCGCCGCCCAACGCGGCCATATCCGCGCCTTGACCATAAGCCAACACCAAATGGGCGCTGGCCGGGCCTTGGGTGGCCGTCAACTTAGCTTCCGCCAAACCTAAGGTATAGGAAGCATCAGTTGCATTGTAGTAATAACCCGGAATCGGATTCATATGCACTAGACTGTTCTGGCGGGTAAAGTCGTACGTGTAGTACGCATCCACCAGACCATTCACCGTCACCGTCGGGGCAGCAGGCGTCGCAGCCGCGGCGGGGGTTGCGGCCGCCGTTTGCGCCAAAACCGGCGAAACAGCTGCGGCCAGGGCCAATGAGGCCAAACAACTGAACATCTTGATCATCTTTCTCATCTCGTCCTCCTTAGAAAATTAAACCTACGTGCGTCGGTAGTTCCTCAGGGTCGAACCACCAGCCGCGACAGACTAAAGAAGCAGTCTTGGCTAAAGCAAGGCCTGTGCCATAGATTGAGTAAGGAGGGATGAAAAAAACCCTTGAAAAATAAGCTTTTTTGGAGGAGCTAATTTGCCAATAGCGTTACTAATTACATTATTAAGAAGAAAATACAAAATTGTAACACTAAGCCTTCGGCTGGATCTGGAATCTAAAACCCCTTTTCTTTTAAAAAAGCTTGAACACGTTCGGCAACAAAACCCAATTCGGCAATTGAAAGCGGTCTATCAATTGTTTCTTTCAAAGTTATGCAAAGAGGACCTATTAGTTTGTGATAAATAAGTGAAAATCTTTCGTCCTTTTCATTAGTTGTTCTCGCATCTAATAACTCGTCTGGAATCGGTAAATCATTGATTAATTCTTCATCCAAATAATCTTTTAGAAACTTTTCTATTTTCTTAAATTCCATCAAAAATGCATTTTCGGATATTCCCGACTTTCTTTTATTTTTTTTACGTACTTGGCATCTTTCCAATTTTTCAATGCGGCTTTCGACATTTTCAATCTTACTTCAGGTTTTCCCAAACGAATTTTCAATAGTCGTGATATCAAGAATCGTTTTTGTTTTGTCCAAAACTTTTTCTGTTTTCTTATTACCTCGCGTCGAAACATTGGATCGCGCCAAAGTTCTTTGTTCTTTTCAGAAACTCGTTCTTTGAATTTTTCGGTATGTTTTAAGCCTAATGCAAATTTATTCCCACGATTTGCAATTTTAATTTTTCTTCGGACTTCACTAGTTGTTAGAAATTCGACTTTATATTTTCGCTTATATTTCTCTGAACTAATGTCATGAGTTATCAAATGGTTGTAAGAAAGTGCTTTGAGTTTTTTTCCACAAATTTGACAAACAACCCTTTGAGACTTCACTTTAATGCCCTCTTTAATCATCCTTGCTGAGAAACCACTTCCTCTTTCCGTTTACAAAGCATACGTCAGCAGTGCAAATCACCGTTTAAATTGACTTAATTATTGAATTTCACTTCAACGGATGACGACCAGCTTCCCGATCCTGGTTTCGCGATTAGTTCCAGCGGTCACCTCAAGGACATAGACATACAACCCGCTCGCTACAGGTTGTTGGGAGTTGTTTTCGAGGTTCCAAGCCAGGTTATTCGATCCGGCGTTGCCCTGCATTTGGGTCGAATAGACTTGTTCCCCGGTTAAGGCGAAGAGGCTCAATTGGATTTGTCCAGGCTGGTCTAGGTTCACCAGGAAGCGGATGGGTTGACCGCCCGAAGAGAGGTTTGGAACCGCAGCCACTTGTAATTTCTCTGCCCTGGGCAAAGGACTGGAGGTCGGAGTGCCGCTGGCCGTCGGAGTTGCCGTCGGGTTGCCAGATTCAGAAACAACGCCTAAAGGCCGCGCCTTTCCGCCGAGAGGCGTCGCCGTGGGCGTCAGGGTCGGTAGTGGAGTGGGCGGTGCGAACCAAACTTCGTTATAGGTTTGGTTGTTATTCCAGCCGTCGAACATCCACAATTGGTTGTTGTAAACCACATCCGTGATGCCGGTGCGGGTTCCAAAGCCGGTCGAATAAGCGGAGGCGGTCCAATTGACCCCGTCCGGGGAATGGTACACGTCGTTGTAGTAGGTGAAGGGCGAGTTGTTCTGGGCCCAGCCGGCGGACACCACCAATTGGCCGTTGTAGGACAGGCAGGCCATCTGGGTCCTGGGCTTCCAAAGGGCGGCGGAGGAAACCCTGGTCCAAGTGACTCCGTCGGTTGAATTCCAAACATCGTTGAAGGTGTCCCCGAAACCATCCTCTCCGCCCATGATCCACATCTTCCCGCTCAAAACAGCGCATCCGGGATAAGCGCGGATGCCGAAAGCGGCGGTGGAAGTTTCCTGGGTCCAACTGGTCCCATTGGTGGAAGTCCAGACATCCTTTAGGGCGGTGCCGCTGGCGTTATAGCCCCCGATGACCCATATCTGGTTGTTATAAACCAAACATCCGAAACCGTAACGGGCCGACCAGGGGGCGTTCGTCACCTGCTCAGTCCAACTCGCCCCGTTGGTGGAAGACCAAACGTCATTGTAGGCCTGGGGGGTGCCCTGGTTTTGCCCCCCGAGGACCCACATTTGGTTGTTGAAAGACACAACTCTCATGCTGTCCCTCGCCGGGAAGACTTGTGAGGTTGTGGTCTGGCTCCAACCGCTTCCATTGGTGGAAGACCAGATGTCATTGGCGTCCTGGAAAGCCCCGGCGGAAAAGTTGAAGTTGAATCCCCCCAGAACCCACATGTCCCCTCCAAAACTGACGGCGCCATAATTAACCCTTTGCCCGAAATTGGGGTTGCTGGTGGATTCGGTCCATTGGGCATAAAGGTCGTTGGAGGCGGTTGGTGTGCTGGTCGCCGCGGAAGTAGGCGTAGAGGTTGGGGACAGGGTTGGCGTAAACGACGGTGTGCTGGTGGGGGTCTTGGTCGGGGTTCCCGTGAGTGTCTTGGTCGCGGTGTTGGTGGGCGTTCCTGTTTTGGTGGCTGTCGCCGTGATGGTGGGGGTCGGGGTCTTGGTCGGGGTCGTGGTGAGAGTCGCCGTCGCTGTTTTGGTTGCCGTGTTGGTCGGGGTTCCGGTCTTCGTCGGGGTCGGCGTGATCGTTGGGGTCAAGGTCTTGGTGGGTGTCGCGGTAATGGTGGTGGTCGGCGTTTTGGTGGCCGTTGGAGTGGGTGTCCCGGTTTTGGTCGAGGTGGACGTGGTGGTTGGGGTAAAGGTCGTTGTGGCTGTCGGGGAGGAGGTAAGGCTGTTCGTGAGGGTGGAAGTAGGGGTCTTGGTTAAACTAGGCGTGCTGGAGTTTGTACGTGTGAAAGTAGCCGTTGAAGTGGGCGTATTCGTAGTGGTGCTGGTTGCCGTCGGTGTGGTGGTAAGGGTGGTTGTGTTGGTGATGGTACTCGTGGTGGTAGCCGTGGGAGTGTTCGACGGCGTCGCCGTCAAGGTGTTGGTCGGTGTATTCGTGGCCGTAAAGGTCGGCGTAGACGTCACGGTACCCGTGGCTGTGGCCGTCGTGGTATTCGTCGACGTATCCGTTGCCGTAAGTGTCGCCGTCAAAGTCGGGGTGGCGCTTGCCGTGTTGGTCGCCGTGTCCGTGGAACTGGCGGTCGGCGTCTCCGTGGTGCTGTTCGTCGCGGTGCAGGTGGCCGTTGGGGTCGCTGTAAGGGTAGGTGACCAAGTTGCGGTATCGGTGGCCGAATTGGTCGGAGTGAAACTAGGCGTATTGGTTGGGGAAGACGTGGGCGTGGAGTTGTTAACAAGCACTCCCCACAGTGAGAAATGGCTGACAACCGCGTTTAAGAGGTGGTTCGACGTATCCACTGTCGCTGAAACGGTGTTCCAATTCGTCCCATCGTAGTATTCCACCTGCAACTGATTGGCCGTCTCGCCTGAAGGTATCTGGCTTGGATCGTAAGGGAAAACAAGCGTTACCGTACTGCTCCCGAAATTACTGATGGGGCCGCCCGACCCCACTGCGCTGAAAGTATAAAAATTTCCTAAAACCGAATAGCCGTTTGGCGGCGGTGGGGCCGAGGGGTTCAACTCGCTGACCGTCACCGTCGTTCCCTGGTCCAGGACGTTTGTGCCGATCTCCACACCGGTTCCATTAGGCAACGACACATCCACTCCGTTGGTCCCCACGGTGGCTTGGGCAGTAGGTAGGGCGGTCGGGGTGGGGGTAAAAGTAGAGGTGGGGCTCGGGGTATTGGTATAAGTCGAAGTCGGGGTAAGAGTAGGCGTGGGGGTAAAGGTGAACGTGGGAGTCGGCGTATAGGTGGGGCTCAAAGGTTGGGTGAAATACCAAACACCGTCGGCGCCGATAAGCCAAAGCGTTGTCGTTGTGGCGACCAGCGGCCCCACATCGGGGGAGTCCGAATCGACTTTGTTCCAATTTGCCCCATCGGTTGAATTCCAAATCGAGGGGTTGGCAACACCGCAATTGCCGCAATCACCCAATGGAACAATGGCGCCGGTCATCATCTACTCGGTGTTGTTGTAGGTGACTGGTGGTTCGGTGAATAAGGGTTGGCCGGAAGTGATGACATCCGCGCCGGGCATGGTCGTGGCGGCTTGCGTCCAACTAGTGCCGTTTGAGGTTGCCCATATATCCGTGAGTGGGGTTCCACCGTTGAATGACCCGTTAAAAACATTTCCCCCCATGATGAACATTTGATTATTGAATGGATAGAGGTTCGCCCCCACCCGCGCGGGCCAGGGGGCTACCGTGGAAGAACCAGCCAGGTTCGCTCCATTGGGGAACAGCAAAACCCTGTTTCCACCCTGCAACGAGCCTCCTGCCAACATCACATTGAAACCAAAACCGTTGACCGCCACTTGGCCGAAATCTGTGTTCGCGTCATCGTTAAGATTAAACGCGGTATTGACCCAAGCCGATCCATCGGTTGAGTTCCACAACTCCCACCAAAAACCGCCATCGGTATTGCTCTTGTCAAGAAAAACCCACATCTTGTCCTGGAAAAGAAAAACATCATCTATTTCGGCGTTGGCTAAGGTCCCTCCATAATTTTGTGAATTCGGACCATAAAAATTTGGAAAAGACGTGACCACAGACCAATTGGCTCCATCACTGGAAGAGCGGAGGCTGACGTCATTATTTTCTGCTGCGAAGTAGTTTCCCGGAAAAAGATAAAGCTTATCGTGGTAACCCAACACCGTGGGCGCAGTACTTCCCGCAGGTGGCGGGGGCCCGGCGAAACACCAGCCGTTGGAACAGGTGGGCGTGGGGGTAGAGGCAAGCGTTAAGGTTGGAGTAGGGGTCGATGTAACAGTGGGAGTGGGAGTCGCAGTTGGTGTGCCTCCAATCTGGAAAATATGGTTTGTGTCCGGGCCAGGAAAATAAGTGTTCGAAATGTAATCCTTATGGCCGTTCAAATACATGGCCCCTAAACCAGGATAACTATTTAATAAAGCTTGGGGTATTCCTTCGTGATAACCCTGGATGAGAAGTGTTACCGGTCCTGATCCCAACATATCTAATTGCGCTTGAGATATCTTGCCAAACCAAGTCGTGGGAGGGAGGCCAGAAATAACGGAGTCCGTATCGACTGAAGGATTGGCCACCACTGTTACCGGGACGCCTTGAGGGGCCGCTTGGCTCAACAAGCTTATGGAAATGCTGTTTGCGTTTACCCTTTCGCTAAACGCGATTTGGAATTCCAAATCGGCAGGACTGAAAATAGGATTATTAACGGTCTTAATAAAAGTTCGGGGTTGGCCTAAAGCGCCAGCCCAAAAGCCTTCATAAATTGTCTGCCCCCCGCTGAATGAAAGGTAAGGAGAAGTCTGGCCTGATGTTTGAACAACTGTTGCACCGTTGTAGACATCTACCTTCAGCACGTAAGGCGGAGTCGTGTGGTAATAGTGAAGAAGGATATCCTGGGGACTGTAGTTCTCGTATTCAGATAAATAAAACGCGCCCAATTGAATCAATCCGACTTGGGGCGATAACGATGGTGCATTACCAGGGTCAATTTCGGAAGATGGGACTTCCTGATTCGGACTAATACGTAAATAGGGGATCCATCGAGGTGTACTTTGAGCCAACGGCCATAGCACCGTTGGATTACCATTTGTGTTTAAAGATTGTATTCCCGTTGGAATGGTAAGAGTTGAACCTCCAGACGAAGCGCCTGTAGATGCGGAATATTCAACACTTCTCAGCCGATTTCCATTAAGGGTAATGATACTGACGCTAGCCGTTGCTACAGCGTTTTCAATGATTGGTGTAGGATCGCCAAGACTATATTGGTCATCAAATCTTTGAAATGTCGTGTCAGTCGGAATCGGAGTTATTGTAAGTGTTGCGCCTGGTGTGGCCGTTATCCTGGCCAATTGTTGTTGATAATACTGATTCCAAATTGAATTCGCCGCAACGGCCTGAGCGGTATAAGCATTTTGGCGCTGACTGTTTGAAGTGAAAACCGGGGAACCTAATTCGCCGGACAAAACGCCTTTTATATAATCAGATAATTTTATTGGATTTTGGACATTGTCATCATTAACCCACACTTCAGTAGCTGCCGTACTCCCAAAACCAACCACATCGTTGACTATGACAGTAGGAACAGGCGTCGGTGTTTGAGCCCATACAAAGGCGGAACATAAAAATACAAAACAAAAATGAACAATTTTATTTCGTGTTTTCATGATTCAAATACTGGTATTCGTTGATATGAAGCCCATCTTTATCCGACCACATATCAAAAACGTTACCGTCTTGATCAACAGCGGTGGGCCAGAAATCATGAGATAAAAACATCTCGCGAGGTATTTCCAGCTGAAATAAAATTTTCCCAGTAGCATCACTCTTAATGAGATAGTCCCTTGAAACTATGCCGGAATAAGGGCTCACTAACCCATGCCCATAGCTATAGAAATTCCCTTGTTTATCTTTTTTTATTAGTCTCCAAGAAAGGGTTGGCTCTGAATTATTATTAATGCTTTTATTCCAATTCGCTTCCGACGATTTGAATATTGAGGCGAAATTTTCGTCATCTTTTTTCTCTTGCTCATATTTTATTTTTCCATTTGAGTTCCATTTTTGCTCGTCGAAAACAAATGTCTTACCAATGTTTTCTCTTTTGTTTGAGTGTTCAATTATTAAGGCGCCATCTTTAATTTGGGTTCTGGATTCTTCAAACATATCAATTTGATCTTTAGGTACGTTTATTTCTTTCACGATCGATAAATCTTTTGATCTCAAAATAGTAATTTTATTGGTGTGATTTGTTTTAATTAAAATCTCATCGTCTCGAATCGAAAAATCATTTGGTGGGTTTTTTGTAACCAATCTTGCTGTTTCCGTTCCGTTCAGATCGAACTTCTTAATTGCAGATTGTTTCTCTTCATAAAAATAAAAGTTCCCATTGTCATCCATGGATAGAAATCTTGGGCCAGAACGATCCGTAACCGGCTTGCCATAAACATCTTTTCCCCCATCTTCACCGTACTGAAGGACGGGCGTTCTCACTCCAACATTTAATGAAAGTTGGCCATTCCCTCCACCCCACGGGATGAACATATATTGTTTTTTGGAATACTGGTCTTTCGCAAAAAGTAACGTCGGAAGGAACAAACAGAAGACAAAGAAGGCACACCATCTTTTTCTACTTTCTCGCAATCCGGATCCAAAACGGGTTTTGTTCTCTTTCTTCATCCCATCCTCCCAATGTTTCCCCACTTTTTTGACCAATCCTTGTCTCTTTGTCCGACCATCCTATCCCCTGTTGCGGTTTTCAGGCAGAAAATTGGGAGTTAAAAACATTGAAAAATATACTTTGCAATCAGTCGGGTTGAAGGAAGAACACCCCGACCTGAAATAGCTTCCCCGCCCGTCCATAGGGTATGCTTTCCACCATGCGGACCACCCTTTTAAGCCTGTTCCTCTTATATATAGTCTCCCCCCTTTGGGCCGTGCCCGCCCAGGTGGAGAATAACGACTATAAAGTCTCCCTTTCCGAGACCCTGCCCGGCATCGACGGCCCGGGCGTCCTGCTTTCCCCCGACGCGGCCATTACGGCCACCGTCACGGACAAGTTCCGCTCCCAGCAAATGGCCTACCCCCTGAAAGCCTATGCCATCCCCGCCTATTTCCTGCTGGGGGACAACCTCAACCTGGTCGCCCGTACCACCCTGGCCACCAATGCTTCCCCCCGTTACGACTTCATCCAGCTCAACCTTTCCAGCCCCTCCGATTCCCACCAATTCCAAAACCTGAAGCAATATTCCCTTTCCCCCGACCAGCAAAACCTGCTCCTGGTGGCGGACAAGGGTCCGGGCGCCCCCTGGATCGGCATCTCCCCGTTGGCGGAAAGCCCTTTAAACCTCCAATGGCTTTACGCCGAACCCGCGGGCATTAATCTTTTCAAGGCCGCCTTCACCTCGCCCGTCTCGGCCCTGGTCCTCCAGGAACCGGTGGGTTGGGCCGCCGATTCCCTTTCCGGGGCTTTCCTCTTTTCGGTGGGGGACGGATCCCAGGATGCCCAGGGCAAACCCCTGCTGAAGGACTATTTGACGGGTTTGGAACAAGCGAACGGGGAATGGAAGGTGACGGTCCAGCCCGTGGACCTTTCGGCCTATCATTTTCACGCCGGGGCGGCGCTGACCGACCTGCGCTGTGACGGCCGGAAAATAAGCCTTTTCCTGACCTCGGACAACTCCACCAATCCCGTCGAGGTGGATTTCAAGCTGAATCCGCCCTGAAAAAGTGATTATAATTTAAGGGATCAACCGGGATGGGGGCGGGTCTTCAGCGGCCGTCCAACCCGGGCTGAACTCTTCTTTCGGCGGTTTTCGATGAGAGTCAACCACAACAACCCGAACCTCCAGCTCCAGAACATCCTGGGTATGGAGCAGGCCGCCCGCAAGGAAGCCCAGCAAAAGGCCGCGGATTCCGCCAAGGCCCATGAGGCGGAGGAATCCCTTCGTCTCCAGGCCATGGCTGATTCCCTGAAAAAAATCGGCGACGGTAAAAAGAAGGACCAGGGCGATCCCCAAAAACAGGGTTACCGCAACACCGGTTACGGGCCCGACGGCACCGTCCAATCCGAAGGAACCGATTCCCCCGATGGCCCCTCCAGCCCTCCGCCGCCCCGGGGCGGCATCGACATCAGGGCTTAAGCCCCAAGTCTTCCCATTCGGCTCAAACGAAAAAAATAAAAGTGACCAGGATGAAAACCGGGACAAGGACCGCCCCGGCCCAGAGCATGTACCCGCCGAAGGAAGGCATCTTCACCCGGTGGTGCTCGGCGATGGCCTTCACCATCAAATTGGGGCCGTTGCCGATGTAGGTCAGCGCTCCCATGAAGGACGCCCCACAGGATATCGCTCCCAACAACTTTGGAAACTTGTCCGCCAGTTCCCCCAAATGGCCCGGCGCGATGCCGTTTTGGCCCGCCGCCAGCACCGTAAAATTAAGGTAGGTCGGGGCATTGTCCAGGAAAGCGCTCAGGAGGCCCGAAGCCCAAAAATACTGCCAGGGCGCCGTGAGGGGGATGGCGGAAGCTTTCGCTTCCATCAGGGATAAGGCCGGAACCATGGCCCCGAAGATGCCCAAGAAAAGGACCGCCACTTCCTGAAGCGGCGCGAAGTGGAACTGGTTCTTCGCATGGACCACCCGGGGCGTTTTGCGGAAGGACAACCAGGCCAAACCGGCGAAAACAATGGCCCGAAAAACCTGGCAAAGGGCCCCGGCTTTTTCCCCGCCCAGCGCGGAGGCAAGGGTCGGCTCCAACAGATAACCCGTAAAAAGAATGGTCGCTATCACCAAGGCCAGCAGGATCATGTTCATCCAACCCTGGACGTGGATTTTTTTCGACGCTTTGGAGATTTCCCGGGCCATCCTTCCACGGCTTTCCACCTCTTCCTTCTCGAAAATCCATTCATCGTAAAAGTGAAAAAGCACCAGGAGGAAACCCACAACCAGGGCGCAAGGCGGCAGCAGATGGAGGGTCCAGAGGAAAGGCACTCCCCCCAGGTAGCCCAGATAAAGCGGCGGACCCAGGGGGATGAGGCAGGAAGCGCAATTGGAAACTATCAGGATGAAGAAAAGCAGGATATGCGTTTTATGCCGGCGGTGCCGGTTGGCGGCCAAAAGGGGACGGATCAGGAGCATACTGGCGCCGGCGGTCCCCAGGACATTCGAAAGAAGGGCCCCGATGAGGAGCAAGAAGATGTTCACCCAGGGAAAACCCTGGACGGCCCCCCCGATGTGGATGCCGCCCGAAAGGGTGAAGAGCACGGTGAGAAGGGCCAGAAAGTCGAGGTATTCCATGAAAACCTGGGTGGGCCTGGAGAAATCGTGGGTCGGTCCCAGTCCCAAAACCGCACCCGTCAGGGCGCAGGCGAGGCAAACCCACATCTTGTTCCTAGGCTTTTCCCACCAAGCGGCGGTAGCCGGGATCAAGGGCAGGATGGCGATGAGGACCAGCAACAGCAGGAAGGGGAGCAGGTTCAGGGCGGCTAGGCCCCACTCCATTTCTTTCCAGTAGTTCAATCCCCCACCACCTTTCGAATCCGTCAGGCGGTATCTTAAACCGGCGGTGGTTCCCCCCAAATAAAAAAGCCGCCGGGGTTTCCCCACGGCGGCTTTGGACCTTCCGGACTTCGAACGGTTAGACGGCGGTGATGCCCGTTTCCCCCGTGCGCACGCGGACCGCTTCGCTGGTTTCCAGGACGAAGATCTTGCCGTCGCCCTTGTTGCCCGTCTGGAGGACGTCCTTCATGACGTCGATCACATGGGGCACATCCCAGTCGTTGACCACCACGTCCACCCGCACCTTGTCGAGGAACTTGACCTTGGTGGGGACGTCGTCGGTCTTGGAACCCAGGGTGCGGCCGAAGCCCTTCACCTCGGAGACCGTCATGCCCTTGACCAGTTCTTCCTTGTTCAGGGCGTCCGCCAGGTTGTCCAGCGAATCGGGCCGGATGATGGCCGAGATCATCTTCATGCTGTGGGACTTGAGCACCGAGGTGCCCACCACGTAGATGAAGTAGGCGATGGCCGAGCCGCCGGCGATGTAGAAGAAGATGGCCGCTTCCGCCTTGGCGTCGTCATTGCCGATCGTGTAGAGGTAAATGACCCCCCAGCACATCACGATGTTCATGATCAGGCCCAGCACCGGGATGACCAGGTGCTTGAAGGCGTTGAAATCCTTGCGCTTCTTGAAGGCGATGATGGTCCAGATGCAGACCGCGCCGTAAAGGACGAAGGTTCCGAAGTTCGAGGCCAGGGTGATGCCCATCAGCCCGCGGGTGGACTGCACGCCGATGATGCCGATGACGCTGGAGAAGGCCGCCATCAGCCAGATCGCCGTGTGGGGCGAGGCGTACTTCTTGTGCAGGAAGCCCAGGAAGCGCGGCAGTTCCCGGTCTTCGGCCATGCCGAAGGTGACGCGGACGGCCGTGTTCATGCAGGCCAGGGTGGTGCAGACCACCGCGATGGCCACCGTGATGGACATGGTGATCATCAGCATCTTGCCGATGCCGCCCATCATGCTGTTGCCGATGGCGATGACCATGTCGCCGATGGGCGCCGAGGAGGCCGCCATGGCGTCCAGGCCGTAGACCATCTTGGTGGTGGCGGGGGACGCAGCCACGGCCGCGACGGCGGGGATGGTGACGCCGGCCGAGGTGACGGTGGCGGGCTGGGCGGCCACGGCCGCGACGGCGGCGACGGGCACCGACCCGGTCAGCTTCTCCGAGACCATCATGCAGGCGCAGAAGTACTCATAGAGGTAGGCCATCAAGCCCTGCACCACGAGGGCGATGATGATGGCTTTCGGGATGTTCTTCTCCGGTTCCTTGGTTTCCGAACCCAGGGCCGTGGATCTTTCGAAACCCACCAGGATCAGGATGGCGATGGTGGATTGGACCAGGACGCCCTTGATCGAGTGGAACTTCACGATGTCAATGGGGCCGCTGAAGGCCCAGGTAGTGGCGTGCTCCGGGTTGGAGACGCGGTAGATGACCGCGGCGATGCCGAAGAGCACCAGGGTCACCCACTGGATGATGTTGCCCCAGTAGTTGAGCGCCGTGGAGCCCTGCACGCCCTTGTAGCCGATGAAGCCGACGGAAAAGGCGAAGGCGACGACGACCACCATCTGCCACATCATGGTCAGGTTGATGCCCCAGATGGCGTTCAGGATGTAGCCGATCATGGTCGCCATGAAGGCCACCATGACGCCGGGATAAACCCAGTAGAACAAATGGGCGGCCCAGCCGGTGATGAGCTTGGCGATGCGGGCCATGGAAGTGGGCCCGGGGCGCTTCAGCTTCATGTCGTCGATGAAGGCCTTCTCGGCGAAATAAACGCAGGAAGCGAAGCCGGCTTCCGGGTAGATCTTGGCCAGCTCGGCGTAGGAAAACGCCGTGAGGAAGGCCAGGGTCAAGGCGACCAGGATGCCCGCCCACATGTCGTTGGCGCAGGACGCCCCGTCCGGCGTGGTGGCTCCGGCCTGCAATTGGTACGTAATCCACAAAAACGCTCCGGGAGCGATCAGCGCCATGGCGTTGACCGCGGCCCCTTTCCAGTCCAAGGTCCGGGCGACCCCGACCTCCTCGGTTTTTACCTGTTTGGTTGCCATTTTTTCCTCCTGTTTTTAGATTGGCAGGAGGACCTAGAGCAACTGTCGTGCCACAGGCCCAAAAAACGTAAAAATGGCGTAAAGAATGGGCTATCGATCATAAAAATTTAATAAATTTTTTTGTCCTGCACGAACAAATATGTAGCTAGCTACAAATAGAGGCGTTTCCAATCAAAGTGAAAAAAATCAGGAAAACTGATGAAAACATGGGATTTTCAGCTTTGAAGCGATAAAGACCTACCCAGGGATGACCTTCCAAGCGAAAACGGCTCCCTTTACCCCTCAAATAAAAAAGACCAACCGCGAACGGTCGGTCTTTCTCCAAAAAGCACGGCATCAACCCGCTTGCCGAACCACAGGGCCGTTATCGGCCCCTCTTCCTAAACCCAGATGGGATGCACATCCTCCGCGTCGCTGATCCTGATCTTCCCCCGGTCCATCCCATTCTTGGAGGCGCCTTCCAGGATGGCCCTGACGACGTTCATCACGAAATCGGGGGCGGCGACGATCTCCAGCCGGATCCGGCCCAAAGGATTGTTGCCCCCCGGCCAGTTTTTCCAGGAAAAGGCCGTGCCCCGGGGCCTTCCCGACTCCCCCACTTCGAAGACCAGGGCTTCCAGGCAGCCCGCTTCCTCCAGCTTTTCCCTGACCTCACCGAACCTTCCGGCTTGGATGACCGCTTCGATCCTTTTCATGCTTCCCCCTTCCCGCCTGCCCTGATAAAAAACGAAATGATGTCAGTAGCAAAGCCGACGGACAAAACGACCATTTTTTTGGCCACAGATGCATGGGATTCACAGGGATAAGGCCGAAGACCAAAAAGCCCAGGTTAAGGCCTTCTTTTTTAAACTGATCCTCTTAAAGCCATCCGATGCATCCCATGCATCTGTGGCCAATAGCCTTTGCTTTACGAAGCCGTAGTTCCGATATAAAAAAAGGGGGGGCCGGAAGCCCCCCCTTTTTGCAACCTGCTTAGCTTAACGCCTTGTCGCCCTTCTCGCCGGTGCGGATGCGGTAGGCGTTGTCCACCGGGGAAACGAAGATCTTTCCGTCCCCGATTTCCCCCGTCTTGGCGGCCTCCGAAACCGTGTCCACCACTTCCTGGACCTGGTCGTTGTCCACCACCGCCACCACCATCAGCTTGGGAAGGAGCCCTTCCACGCTTTGTCCCCGGTAGGTTTCGGTGACGCCCTTTTGCTTGCCGTGCCCCGAAACCTCCACCACCGTCACGCCGGGATAACCCACCTTCTTGAGCCCGTCCAACACCGACCTCAGGGCGCTGGGCCGGATGATTGCTTCGACTTTCTTCATTTGCTGCCTCCCTCACGGTTGAACCGTGGAATCTTGATTCAGTTATCGGTTTTCAGCTTTCAGTTGCCGGCTGAGAACTGACAGCTGCGAACTGCCAACTGCCTTTACATGATGTAGCCTTCCTCGCCGTGTTGCGACAGGTCCAGGCCCAGTTCCTCGTCCTTGGGCGGAACCCGCAGGCCGATGGTCTTTTCCACCGCGAAGTAAAGGATGACCGTCATGAGGAATGAGAAGACCATGGTGGCCAGGACCGTCTGCACCTGGATCCACAACTGGCCGGGGTTGCCGGCGAAGAGGCCGTCGTGGCCGTTCACCGCCTTGACCGCCCAGAGGCCGGTGGCGATGGCCCCGAAGGTCCCGCCGATGCCGTGCACGCCGAAGGCGTCCAGGGAGTCGTCATAGCCCAGCTTGATCTTGACTTGGATGGCCAGGTAGCAGAAGACGCTGACCAGCGCGCCGATCCAGATGGAACCGGCCAGGTTCACGAAACCGCAGGCCGGGGTGATGGCCACCAGGCCCGCCACCGCGCCCGAGGCCGCGCCCAGGGTCGTCGCTTTGCCGCGGTGGAAGAACTCGATGAGGCACCAGGAAATTCCCGCCATGGCGGTGGCCGTGTTGGTGGTCACGAAGGCGTTGCAGGACAAGGCGTTGGCCGCGCAGGCCGAACCCGCGTTGAACCCGAACCAGCCGAACCACAACATGCTGGCGCCCAGGAGCACCAGGGTCAGGTTGTGCGGGGCCATGTTCTCCTTGCCGTAACCCTTGCGTGTTCCCAGGAGAAGGGCCAGGGCCAGGGCCGAATAACCGGCGGTCATATGGACGACCGTACCGCCCGCGAAGTCCAGGGCGCCCAAGGCGGAGAAGTAACCGTTGGGGGACCAAACCCAGTGGCAGACCGGGTCATAAACCAGGGTGGCCCAGAGCAGCGAGAACACCACGAAACCCTTGAAGCTCACCCTTTCGGCGTAGGCGCCGCAGATGAGGGCCGGGGTGATGATCGCGAACATGGCCTGGAAGATCATGTAGGCCAGGTGGGGGACGGTGGGGGCCAGCGGGCTCACGTCCGGCATATTATTGAGCATGAACCATTTGAACCCTCCCATCCAGGGCGTCCCGTCGCCGAAAGCCCAGGAATAACCGAAGACCACCCACTGCACGCTGATCAGGCAGATCATCGCGAAGCTCTGCATGATGGTGGCCATCACGTTCTTCTTGCGCACCATGCCGGCGTAGAAGAAGGCCAGGCCCGGCGTCATAAAAAGTACCAGGGCCGAGGAAGCCAACAGCCAGCCCGTGTCCCCGGCGCTGATGGCCGGGGCGGCCGGAGCGGCTGCGGGCGCCGCCGTCGTGGCGGCCGCCGAGGGGGCGGCTGCGGGGGCGGCCGTCTGGGCCAAAGCCAGGCCCGAAACGCCCAGGGAAATCACCACCGCCAGCAGAGCGGCGCTTCCCCCTTTTCGAAACCAAACATTCAAACCTTTCATAACTCAACCTCCTTTGTTGATGAACCCAAGGGAAAAACCCTCTTCCGTCACCCGGTTCCTTAAAAAGACTTTCTCCGCCGGGTGGGCTGACTAAAGGCAACTCCTGAACCCGTTTTTTGAAACAGCGGGCCGTTTCAATAATTTTTACGGATTTTTTACGGGTTGAAGGGGCCGGTTTGCGTGTACTCTTTTTTCAGTCGCCCATGACGGGCAATACCGGAACTAAATTTTTACGGTTTATTTACGGATTTTGACGGTGCCTTTCGAAAATCCCGGGCAAAGGTGAAAAACCGCTTTTGTCGAAGGTTTCCCCCTTTCGTCGTTTGTTACAATTGTGTCCGTTCCAAAAATTCCCCCCAATGGCGGGCCGCCGCCTTTTCCCGGCACCGCTTATGCTCTTCTCGAGGAATTCAAAGACGATCCGCAAACAGATATAAAGAAAGCCCTGGTGGAAAACGGTGATACGATTCCATTCAAATCCATCCGATGAAAGCACGGGACGGACGGCGCCCTGGCGGAACTATGTCCTCGCCCTCCTCGTACTGACGGCCTGCAACGCCCTGGCCTGGGTCTGTTACGGGATCCTGGACCTGACCAACATCCTGATGATCTACCTGATCGGCATATTGGCGGTCGTTTCCTTCGCGGGAAAAGGCCCCTCGACCCTGACCTGCGTCCTGGGGGTCCTGAGCTTCGACTTTTTCATGGTGCCGCCCCGTTTCGCCTTCGCCCACAGCGACACCCAATACCTCATCACCCTGGGGGTGGTCCTGTTGTTCACCCTGGCCATCAGCGAATTGATGGACCGCGTCCGCCGCCAGGCGGCGGCCATCCGCGAGGCCCGCCTGCAGGCCGAAACGGAACAGCTTCGCAGCGCCCTCCTGAGTTCCGTGTCCCACGACCTGCGCACCCCCCTGGCGGTCATCACCGGTTCGGCCAGCAGCCTGCTGGACCCTAGCGGGCACCTGGGGCCCGAAGCCCGGCGGGAACTGGCCCAGGACATCTACAGCCAATCGGAAAGGCTGAACCGCTTTTTGAGCAACTTGCTGGAAATGACGCGGCTGAGCGCCGGAAAGGTCGGATTGAAAAAGGAAATCCAGCCCCTGGAGGAAGTGGTGGGCGCGGCCCTTTCCCGGATGGAGAAAAAACTGGAGGGCCACAGTGTGACCGCGAACCTGCCCGAAGACCTGCCCATGCTTCCCCTGGACAGCCTCTTGATGGAGCAGGTTTTCATCAACCTCCTGGAAAACTGTTTGAAGTACACCCCCGAAGATTCAACCATCGGTATTTCGGCCCTTGTCCGGGAAAACACCCTGACGGCCTCGGTCTGGGATTCGGGTCCGGGGTTGAAAAAGGGCGACGAGGAAAAGATCTTCAACAAGTTCTACCGCAGCGACCCGGACTCGGCCCAGGGGGGCATGGGCCTGGGGCTGGCCATCTGCCGGGCGGTCGTGGAGGCCCACGGGGGCAGGATTTGGGCCCAAAACCGCCCCGCCGGGGGGGCTTGTATTTCCTTTACGATCCCGGTCACCCAGGGCGCCGCGGCCCCGGGGCCGGCCTGAGCGGCTTTATTCCTGCAGTCGGGAGATTGAAGAATGGCTGAAAACTTTCCGTCGGTGCTCATCATCGAGGACGAAGCCCCCATCCGGCGCTTCTTGAGGCTTTCCCTGGAAAGCCGGGACTTCACGCCGCTGGAAGCCGCCACGGGCGCCGAGGGCCTTTCCATGGCCGCTTCCCACATTCCCGACGTCATCCTGTTGGACCTGGGGCTTCCCGATATGGACGGCCTGGAGATCATCCATAAGCTCCGGGAATGGACTTCCATCCCCATCATCATCCTTTCCGCCCGGGGCAAGGAGGAGGACAAGATCACGGCGCTGGAATCGGGGGCCGACGACTACCTGACCAAGCCCTTCAGCGTGGGCGAATTGGCCGTGCGCCTCAAGGTGGCCCTGCGCCACTTGAACCGCTCCTCTTCCTCCGCCGAGCAGGTCTTCCGCACCGGGAACCTGAAAGTGGACCTGGAAAAAAGGCAGGTTCTCATCAGCGACAAGGAGATCCACCTGACCCCCATCGAATACAAGCTGCTTTCCATATTAGTGCGGCATGCGGGCAGGCTGGTCACCCAGAAGGAACTGTTGAGGGACGTTTGGGGGCCTTCGGGGGGTGATTCATCCCATTACCTGCGCATCTACGTCTCCCAATTGCGCCGCAAACTCGAGGACAACCCGGCCAAGCCCCGTTACCTGATCACCGAAGCCGGGGTGGGGTACCGGTTGAAGGTCGACTGATTTTCGAAAAAAAAAGCCGCCGGGGCGTTTGGGACGCCCGGCGGCTTTGAGGCCTTAAGGAGAGAAGGGGTTCTTAAACCGCTCCGACCCCGGTTTCCCCCGTGCGGACGCGGATGGTCTCGTCGGTGGTGCTGACGAAGATCTTCCCGTCGCCCTTGTTCCCCGTGTTCAGCTCCTCCTGCATGATATCGATGATGTGGGGCACGTCCCAGGCGTTGACCACCACGTCGACCCGGAGCTTCTCCAGGAATTTGACCTTCGAGGGCTTGTCGTCGTTCTTGGACCCCAGTGTGCGGCCGAAGCCCTTCACCTCGGTGACCGTCATGCCCTTGACCAGTTCTTCCTTGTTCAAGGCGTCGGCCAGGTTGTCCAGCGAATCGGGCCGGATGATGGCCGTGATGGTCTTCATGCCGTGCGACTTCAGCACGGAGGAGCCCATCACCCAGAGGCCGTAAACCAGGGCCCAGCCGCCCGCGATCATGAAGCACAACTTGGCTTCATTCTGCGAATCCGAGTTGCCGATGGTGTAGAGGTAGATGACCCCCCAGCACATCAGCACGTTCAAGGCCAGCCCGATGACCGGGATGACGACGTGCTTGAGGAAGTTGAAATCCTTGCGGTTCTTGTAGGCCACGATGGTCCAGATGCAGACCAGGCCGTAAAGGACGAAGGTCCCGAAGTTGGAGGCCAGGGTGATGCCCGTCAGGCCCACGACCGACTGGAGGCCGATGGTGGCGATGACGCAGGAGACGGCCACCAGGAACCAGATGGAGGTATAGGGCGAGGCGAACTTGTTGTGGATGAAGCCCATGACCGACGGCAGTTCCCGGTCCTCCGACATGCCGGTGGTGACGCGGACGGCCGTGTTGATGCAGGCCAGGGTGGTCCCGATGACCGCGATGGCCACCGTGCCGGCCATGATCAGCATGAGGGCGTTGCCCATGTGGAAGAAGGCGTTGCCCATGGCCACCACCATGTCGCCGACGGGCGCCGAGGAGGCGGCCATGGCGTCCATGCCGGTGACGATCTTCGTGGTGGCCGGGGCCGCGGCGACGGCCGCGATGGCCGGGATCGTCACGCCGGCGGCGGTGACGGTGGCCGGTTGGGCGGCGACGGCCGCGACGGCGGGGACCGCCACGCTGCCGGTCAATTTCTCGCTCACCACCAGGTTGGCGCAGAAATACTCGAACAGGTAGGCGATCAGGCACTGCACCACCAGGGCCACGATGATGGCCTTCGGGATGTTCTTTTCCGGCTCCTTGGTTTCGGCCGCCAGGGAGGTCGAGCTCTCGAAACCCACCAGGATCAGGATGGCGATGGTGGACTGGATCAGCACGCCCTTGACCGCGTGGAACTTCACGATGTCAAAGCCGTCCGTGAAGGACCAAGTGGCGGCGTGGTCCGGGTTGCTCATGCGGTAGGCGATGCACATCAAGCCGAAGATCACGATGGTGACCCATTGGATGATGTTGCCCCACATATTGGCCCTGGTCGAGCCTTGCACGCCCCGGTGGGCGATGTAACCCACCACGATGGCGAAGGCCCAGGAAATGATCAACTGCCAGGCCAGCACCA
>JAJPJW010000131.1 GCA_021324075.1 Pseudomonadota bacterium
ACCTGCGACGAACCTTCCAGGCGAGGAGCAAGTCTTGCCGTACTATTCCAAGGAAATAGCACAGAGGCCATTCAATACCGCAATTTAGACCGAAGCGTCTGGAGAAACTAAAACTCGCGCGATAACCTCGCCTGTCGACATCCTTCCACTTTCGAAAACACCTAAATATCCTTGGAAACTTCCCCACTCGCACCTTTGTAAAAAAGGCCAATTCATGTGCAATTTCAACCGGTATTACCCATTCGAAACCACCTTCCCTGAAATTCAAGTAAACTAGGGGTTAGTCGCAACAGGAATTCCATCCCCGAAATACGCAAAGGCTCTAAGGCGCCATGAACGCAAGAGTCAAACTGATCCTCGGCATCATCTTTTTTTTCATCGTTTTCCTCGGCACGATCGCCTATTTCAGCATCAAACGCCTGGAAAGCGACACCCAGTGGATTGATCATTCCCACCAGATCATCCATTCCCTCCAGATTACCTACGCCGGTTTGAAGGACGCCCAGACCCATTACACCGAATACCTTCTGACCCACAAAGACTCCTACGCTTCCGCCAGTGAATCCGACATGGCTAAGTTGGAGGAGGAACTCACCCGCGCGGAAGGCCTGTCCTCCGGCGACATTCTGCTGGCAAGGGATATGGACCTGCTCCAATCCCTCATCAAAAAGAAAACCGATACCATCCGCGCTGGTCTGGGCTACGTGAAGGACGGACGGTCGGAACTGGCGGTAAGACCCATTCAAAACGAAGAGGAAAAAAGGACCGACCGGCAGATCAAGGATCTGGTGGAGCAGATGTCCGGCCTCCAAATCTGGGCCCTCAAGACCCGCCAGGCCTTCGACCAGGCCAATACCCTGAAAAACGTCCGGTTCATGACCTTCGGCACCTTCCTGGGCCTCCTGGCCTGCGGTTTGGCCGGTTACTCGATCAACCGGTATATCCATGAGCGGCAGGAAGCGCTCAACCATTTGAAGTCCAGCGAGGAAAAATTCCGCTTCCTGGCCGAGACGGCCAACGACGCCTTCATCACCACCGATTCCCAAGGCCTGATCTGCGATGTCAATCCCGCCGGCGAAGCCATGTTCGGTTACGAAAAAAAGGAACTGGTAGGCCGCCCTTTCTCCCATTTGATGCCCCGGTTTTTTGAGGATGATCAAGGCCCCCATAGCTTCGACCAGTTCGTGGCCATGAGCCAGGGGTTCAAAACCCTGGAACTGGCCGGCCGCAAAAAAGACAGCGCCGAATTCCCCCTGGAACTTTCCCTGTCGAAATGGAAAACCCGGGAAGGCCTTTTTTACACCGCCATCATCCGCGACATATTGGAGCGCCGGTTCTTCGTCAAGACACTGCTCAATAACGAACACCGGCTGTTCCAATTCCTGGACGCCATCCCCGTCGGCGTCCTGGTCCGGGATCCCACCGGGGGCCCCTACTATGCCAACCAAAAGGCCAAATATATTTTCGGGCCCGATATCATCAAGGCGGCCCAACCCGGCAACCTGCCCACCGAAGCCGGCAGGCTCTTTTCCTCCGAAACGGGCGAACCCTATCCGGTCGAGAACCTGCCTTCCGCGCTGGCCCTGAAGGGCTTCCAGTCCCATATCGACGACATGGAAGTCCGCACACCGGGGGGGAAAATCTACCTGGAAGCCTGGGGATCGCCGATCCTGGACGAGAATGGCAATGTCAAATTTGCCCTGACTTCCTTCATCGACATCACACACCAAAAACAAATCACCGAATCCCTTAAGGAGCGGGAGGAATTTTTCCGGAACCTTTTCGAAGAAGGTCCCATCGGCATGAACCTGGCCTTTTCTGACGGCGTTTTGGTCAATGTCAACCGCGCTTTTTCGGAGATGATGGGTTACCCCAAAAACGACCTGGTCGGCCATTCCTACGTGGATTTCACCTTTCCCGAGGACGTGGCCATGGAAAAGAACCTAAATCAAAAACTTTTCGACAAGATACTGCCCCATTACCAGATCGAAAAACGCTATGTCACCAAAAAAGGTGAGATCCTCTGGTGCAAAGTCTCCGCTTCCGTCATCCGGGACCTCAACGACGAGCCGCTCTTCCGCCTGGCCATCGTCGAGAACATCACGGACCAGAAAACCTCCGACATGGTCCTCAAGGAAAGCGAGGAAAAATTCCGGACGCTCACCGAATCGGCCAACGACGCCATCATTTCGGCCGATTCCCAGGGGCGGGTGATTTTTTTCAACCCAACGGCCGAAAAAATCTTCGGCTACGGCCGCGAAGAGATCCTCGGGCACCCCATCAGCGGGCTGATGTCCGAAACCTCCTGGAAGTCGAATTTCGGGCTCATTCAGAACTACCTTTCCACCGGAAAAGCCACCATCCCCGGGCGCACCTTCGAGCTGGTGGGCCGGCGCAAAAGCGGGGAGAAATTCCCCGCTGAAATCTCTTACTTCTCATGGAAAACCCAGTCGGGCCTTTTCTTCACTTCCATCATGCGGGACATCACCGAGCGCAAGCAGATCGAGGAAATGAAGAACGACCTGATCTCGGTGGTCTCCCACCAACTCAAGACACCCGTGGCGGAGATCAACGGTTATATCGAGAACCTTTTGGACGGCCTGGCGGGGGACGTCACGACCAAGCAGCGCGAATACCTCTCCGACATGAAGGAAATCGGCATGGACAATTACCGGCTGATCTCGGACCTCCTGAGCCTCTCCAAAATCGAACGGGGGGTCATCACGGTCAATTTGGGGCCGACTCCTCTCCAGCAGGTCGTTGAAACTTCCATCCGGGATTACCAGGCGATCATCGAAAGGAAGGGGCTGAAATTGCTACTGGACGCCGAAAGGGATATCCTGGTCCAGGTGGATGTCGAAAAAACCGCCGAAGTCATCCGGAACATCGTCAACAACGCCATCAAGTGCACCGACCAGGGGGCGATCACCCTCAAGACCTCGGTGCAGGGGGATTTCGGGGTGGTGGAAATCAGGGACACGGGCATCGGCATGAGCCAGGAAACCCTTTCCCGCCTTTTCACGAAGGAAAGGGTCATGGGGGCGGAGGCCGCGCGGGCCGGGGCCGGCCTGGGGCTTTATATCGCCAAAAGTTTCATGGAACTGCAGAAGGGCGGCATTGAAGTGGTGTCGGAATTCGGCAAAGGAAGTGCTTTCTTCGTCAAAATACCAAAAGCAAAGGGGGATGCAAATGTCTAAAGGAACGATTCTTCTCGTGGAGGACCAACCGGGATTCCGGCGCATCTACCACGACGTGCTGGAACACGAAGGCTACGAGGTGATCGAGGCCCAGGACGGCGAAGAGGGCTGGCAGATGGTCAAGAGCCGCAAGCCCCACCTGGTGCTGCTGGACCTGGGCCTGCCCAAGATCGACGGTTTTGAGGTCTTGAAGCGGATCCGGGCCGATGCCGAAACCAAGGCCGTCCCCGTCATCATCTTTTCCGTCCTGGGGGAGCAGAAAGACGTTAAAAAAGGCCTGGAAATGGGTGCCAACGACTACACGGTCAAGGGCTTTTACACGCCGCGCCAGATCCTCAGCAAGATCAAGGGCCTGATGAGCCAGGTGGAAGTGAAACCCTCCATCAACTCCTACAAATTGAAAATCGACACGGCCCAGGGGGACGCGAACAAACTGCAAAACGAAATCGGCCTGGTCAGCGGTTACCAATGCCCCAATTGCAAGTCCGAAATGGTGCTGGAACTGCTTCCGGATTACGTGCGCAATGAAGGCCATTGGTTCACCGCGCATTTTGTCTGCCCGCAATGCGGCAAGTCCTTCTAAGTCCCCGGACGGCTGGGTAAAAATAACCCAACGGGTCATTTGGGGCCTCGAATGAAGCCCGGGATGCCCTGTTTTTAATGTTTTTGTTTGGCATTCTCCTTGCCCTTTCTTAGTTACAAATTCTTTCTGCAAGGAGACAAGCCATGGAACTCGTCATCGAGGACGCCGTCAGGGAAATCCCCGCAGCTTCCCCCAAGGACATCAAAAAGGGGACGATCCTGATCCTGGAAGACCAGCGCGGCTTCCGGCGCATTTACCGGGACGTACTGGAACAGGACGGCTATGAGGTTTTGGAGGCCGCCGACGGCGAAGAAGGCTGGGAAACCATCCTCAACCAAAAACCCAGCCTGGTGCTTCTGGACCTGGGCTTGCCGGTCGTGGACGGCTTCAAGGTGCTGGAAAAAATGCGCCGCAGCGAACAGACCAAGGACATCCCCGTCATCATCTTTTCCGTCCTGGGGGAGCCCCGGGACGTGAAGAAAGCCCTGGAAATGGGCGCCAACGACTATTCGGTGAAGGGTTTTTATACGCCCCGGCAGGTCTTGAGCAAGATCAAGGACCTTTTGAAACTGACCAGCCACCAAAACAACCTCAACTCCTACCAGCTTGTCGTGGATACGGAGAGGAAAAGCGCCGGCCGGCTTGAGGAAGACTTGGGCTTGCAGGACGGCCTGAAGTGCCCCCACTGCAACGCGGCGATGGAAGCGGAGTTCTTCCCCGATTACGCCAGGGCCGACGGCCATTGGTTCGCGGCCCGGTTTGTCTGCTCCGGCTGTAAAAAGCCGTTCTAAAAAACCGTCCACTACCCTTCAAGGAAACCCCCGGGTTTTAAACCTTTGAAGGGCCGTGAAGGCGGACCTGATCGGAAGCTATTCCCTTCCAACTGGTTTTACCCCATAATTTGGCTCGTGCCGAATTCAACCCCCTTGCCCAAAGAACGCCGTCTCTCCGACCTGGCTTCCATCGGCCCGGCCATGTTGCGGGATTTTGAGCATCTGGGCGTCCGCTCGGTCGCCCAACTGGCGGTCTGCGAACCCCAGGCCCTTTATGAGAGACTCTCCAACCTGACCGGTCACCGGCAGGACCCTTGCGTTCTGGACACCTTCACTTGCGCCGTGGCCCAGGCCAAAAACCCGCGGCTGCCCGCGGCCCAAAAGAAGTGGTGGTATTGGAGCCGCCTCCGCAAATCCGCCTTCAAGCGTACCCGCCCATGAAGCAAATGATCCTCCTCGCCTTGTTCCTCCTGGCTGGACCCGCCGCGGCCCAAAACCTGGACCCTCCCAATTTCAGCATCCTGGGCCAGCTAGGCGCCGGTGAAGCCACGGGTTTTTTGGGGAACGGCAACCCGTCCCCTTGCGGCGGCCTCTGGCTGGGCATCAGCCTTGCCGATGATTTTGACGGGCTCTGGGGAATGGACTACTACAGCATGCCCAACCAGGAAGTCACCGTGGCTGTTGCGCCGACCACCGAGAACGGATTCATCACCTCCATGAACGTCCTGCCCACCGACGATTTCGCCCTATCGGTGAATATCCGGTGGTACCTGGGGTCCAAGTACGACCGCATTCACCAGCACTTCAACACCATACCCTACCTTTTGGTCGGCGGCGGTATGGATTTGGTGGTGGACCAAGACCCCCCGCCCATCGGCGCCAATTTCTACAATAAATCCTTCGATATCCTCTTCGGGATCAACTGCGGGGCCGGCATCGACTTCCCCATGGACGACGGGAAGGACTGGTTTTTATATGGGGAAGGCCTGGACCACATGATCGCCTGGCAGGGATTGACGCAGATCGTCTCGGGCCGGGTGGGGGTTAAATTCATGCTGGATTCGGCCCATGTGGACCCTTTCCGGGGCGTCTTTTAGGGATTGTTGTATAATTTCCCAATATTCCTTTTTTCCCTCTTCACCTTATTTTATTTCAAAGGATTCCTATGAGCTCCGGCAATCCCGGCCTCCAGTTTGAAAAGACGAACTACAGGCAACCTAAAACCCCTACCTCACTTGCGCTTCCCGCACCAAAACATTGATGGACTTCACTTCGAGACCGAGTCTTAAACCTTCTGCACGGAACGGATGAATTCAATGATTCGCAAGCATTGGATAAACAAGGGAAAACTTTTTTCCCTGACTTTTGGATTCTTGGTTTTAGGGACAATGGCAACCGAATCTTCACGCGCCCAAGGGCTGAATGGGACTCCCGTGAACCATTTCCAAAAACTTGAATTTTCCTTGATGGGCGGGACCCAATCAATCCTCAACTACTGGAACAATCCGGGGGATCCCAATTTCAACCTGGGGGGGCGCTTTATTTACTGGCTGCATCCCCAAATAGGCTTGGGCGCGTCCCTTCTTTTTACTCAAATACCATCCCATTTTTATGCCTACGGCTCCAGCGATGTTCCCCAAACTTATTACCATAGTGAGACGGACACGCTTTGGGCCCTGGAGGTAACCGCTGTTTCAAAGTGTTATCCCATTAACCCTAAAACCATCCCCGTTTATTTATTGGGCGGCGCGGGCGCGATGCTGGAATTCACCACAAACCATATCGTTTTTGCCTCCCGCGACCCCTTCGACCCGTCCTATGACAATTTCTACAGCAATCCAGTGTCAGCGGCGCCATTCCTTCAAACCGGTATTGGGGCCGAGCTTTTCCTTGGAAACAATTGGAGCCTTTTCGGTGAAGCCAAAGCCGATTTAGTCATTGGGTCCGGGACGGCGGGCTTCTTCTGCCCTTTGGACGCCGGAGCTTCCTTTAATCTATAAAAGAACATTTCCCGAATTACCCTTAGGGTTTTTGGGGAACTTTGATTTTGACCTTTTCGTCCTTGCGACCGTTGTAGTCGTAGCCCTTGGCCAGGATTTGCTGGATCACCTGGGCCTGCCCGTTCTGCCCCGCCAGGGGTTCGGGCCGGCCTGAGCTCAAATCCAGCGGCACGGCCTTCCATTCAGGCTTCTTCCCCTTCTGTAAATCGACCAGCAGGAGACAGCCGTCCTGGCAGGCCGCATGGGTGAGGTCGAACAGGAAATCCCCCATACTATAGGCCACCAGTGTTTTTCCCAGGTACCGGACCTCCTGCAGCACGTGGGGATGGGACCCGATGACCAGGTCCGCTCCGCCCTTGCTCAGGGATTGGGCCAGTCTTTTTTGCAGATCGTTGACACCGTAATATTCGGTCCCCCAATGCACCAGTACGATGACGAAGTCGGCCTTTTTCCTGGCCCGCTTGATCTCCGGAAGCATCACCGAAGAGAGGGCCACTTCCACGCCCGGCCTATCCTTGGCGGCCTCGAACTTCCCAGGACAAACCGAGCAATAGCCCAAAAAGGCCAGGGTCACCCCCTGCACCGACACGTAAACGGGGTTTTGGGCCTTGCCGCTGGAAGGGGTCAGGCCGGTGTACAAAATGCCGCGCCGGGCGAGCCCTTCGGTCGTTTGGCCCGTCACTTCCGGTCCGTAATCCAGCACGTGGTTGTTGGCCAGGGTGACCAGGCCGATGCCGCCATAGGAAAGGGCGTCCAGGTCCCGGGGCCTTCCCTTCAAGTAAACGGATTTCTTGGTATAAGGCTCGCCGCCTTCGCCTACCGGGGATTCCAAGTTCGCCACCGCCAGGTCCGCCTGGTCCAGGAAAGGTTTGCAGGCCTGGAAAGCCCAGGCGTCGCCGTTTTTCTTGAGCAAGTCCGCCATGTGCCGCCCCAGGTTGATGTCTCCCATGAAAGCCAACCGGACATGCCCGGAGGAAACTGGAAGGGCGGGGTGGTAGTCCTTGGCTTGGGGCACCGGTGGAGGGGTCGGCATCGCGTTGGGTGTGATTGGGATGGATTCGGGGAGTGGGATATCCGCACAAAACCCCGGACCGGGAGCCCCGGCAATAAAGGCACCGAACAGGAGAAAAATTTTGATTTTCATGCGGTTGATCCGGTGAAAACTTGTTTCCGGATATCTTAATCGGACAGGCCGGCAAGGGGCCTACTTATTCGTCCTCGTAATCCAGAAATCCTCGAGGTATTTCATGATGACCATGTAATGGTCCATGTCCATAGGTTTGACGATATAGAAATTGGCGTTGTTCTTATAGGCCTCCAGCACATCCGCCTCGTTCTTGGAGGAGGTCATGACCAGGGTCGGGATATGGCCCAATAGGCTGTCCCGCTTGATCTGCGCCAAAACTTCCCGTCCGTCCACCTTGGGCAGGTTCAGGTCCAAAAGGATGAGGTCGGGCTCCTTGGAGTCCTGGTAGACCCCCTCATGGTAGAGGTAATCCAGGGCCTCGGACCCATTGCGCACCACGTTCAGGCGGATGGGGAATTTCGACATCTTCAGGATTTCCTTCATGAGGGTGATGTCCCCCAGGTTGTCCTCCACCAGCAATATCTCAAATGGCCTCGGTCCCATCTCCAGTTTCGCCTTCATGACGCCCTCCCCTGATGATTTTGGGAATCGTGAAATAAAAGGCCGACCCTTTGCCCAATTCCGATTCCACCCAGATTTTGCCCCCGTGCTGTTCGACGACCTTTTTACAAAGCGCCAAGCCGATGCCCGTTCCCGGATACTCCTCCCGGGCATGCAGCCTTTGGAAAACAATGAATATCTTCTCAAAATACTGCGGCTCGATACCGATCCCGTTGTCCTTCACGCTGAAAACCCAGCGGTCGATCTCGGCCTTGGCCCCGATATGAACCTTGGGTTTGCCGGCCCCGCGGAATTTGAGGGCGTTGCCGACGAGGTTTTGGAACAGGAGGACCATGTGCGTCCGGTCCGCCTCCACCCGGGGCATGGGGTCCCAGGTGACCTCGGCGCCGCACTCATTGGCGGCCAGCGACAGGTTGGAAAGGGCCTCCTCCACCACCTCGCCCAATTCGACTGCTTGAGGGGATAGGGAGCGGGCCCCCAGCCGTGTATAGGACAAAAGGTCGTCGATGAGCCTTTGGATGCGCCGGGCGCCCTCCACCACGTATTGGATGTATTCCTCCGAATTGGCGTCCAACTTGTCCGCCGACTGCCTTTGGAGGAGCTGGACGAAGCTGTTGATCATCCTCAAGGGTTCCTTCAGGTCGTGGGAGGCCACGTGGACGAACTGCTGGAGCTCGGCGTTGGAACGGGACAGCTCCTTGGCCCTTTCCTCCGCCAGGGCGGACCTTTCCTCCACCCGCTCCTCCAGGGAGGCGTTGAGGACCCTCAATTTTTCCTCCGAGTGCCGCAGTTCCTGTTCGGCCCGCCGGCGGACCGCGTTTTCCTTCTTTAACTCCTGGTTGGTGGACTCCAATTCGCGGACGTTTCTTTTCAACTCGGTGTTCAGCCTCTGGATCTGCCGGGTCTTGTTATAAAGTTCGATGAAGATCAGCACCTTGGATTTGAGGATCTCGGGCACCAGCGGCTTCAGCAGGTAATCCACGGCCCCCACTTCGTAACCGCGGAAGATCTCGCTTTCCGTGCGTCCCACGGCGGTCAGGAAAATGATGGGCGTCAGGCGGTTCTTGTCCCTCTGGCGCACCAGGCGGGCTGTCTCAAAGCCGTCCATGACGGGCATGGCCACGTCCAGGAGGATGACCGCGAATTCCTCGTTCATCAGGTGCTTGAGGGCCTCCCGGCCCGAACCGGCCCTTACCAACCTCTGTCCCAGGCTGTCCAAAACCGCCTCCAGGGCCAGCAGGTTGGCCGGTTCGTCGTCCACCATGAGGATGTTGACGGGGGCTGCCTTTTCCTCGGCGATATGAATCTGGGTCTGGGTTTCGGGTTCCATGGACCCCATCCTTTCCCTTACCGGTACAGCCAGTTGCGCATCAGTGAAAGCAGCTGGTCTGAATCGATGGGCTTGGTGATGTAGTCGGAGGCGCCCATCTCGATGCACTTCTCCCGGTCCCCTTTCATGGCCTTGGCGGTCAAGGCGATGATGGGCAGGGACCTGAACTCTTCCTTCTGCCGGATGGCCTTCATGGTGTCGTAGCCGTCCATTTCCGGCATCATGATGTCCATGAGCACCACGTCCACGTCCGGGTTTTTGTCCAGCACTTCCAGGGCCTCCTTGCCGCTCTCGGCCGAGACCACGGTCATCTGGTTGCGCTCCAGGAGGCTGGTCATGGCGAAGATGTTGCGCATGTCGTCGTCCACCACCAGGGCCTTCTTGTCCACCATCACCTGTCCCGGTTGGTGGAGCTTTTCCACCAGCCGGCGCTTCTCCTCCGGCAGCCGGGCCGTCGAACGGTGAAGGTAGAGGGCGGTTTCGTCGAAGAGCCGCTCGAGCGACTTGGCCTCCTTGATCACGTGGGCCTTGGCGGCCAGGCGGACCGCCTCCTCCTCTTTCTTCGTGGGTTCATGGTCCAGGTAGACCACGATGGGAAGGTGGGTCCCCTGGGCGGCCCTTTTGAGTGTTTTCAAGATGCCGATGCTTTCCCGGTCCGAGGCCAGGACCATGCAGTCGAACGACTCCTTTTTCAGGGTCTCCAGGGCCTCTTCGGCGGTCTTCACACCGGTAACGGCCACTTCGCCCCCGCCCAAAAGGTCCCGCAGGGCCAATAAACCGTCCGGATGGCCGCCCAAAATCAGCAGGTTCCGGTTGGGCCTTTTGCAGAAGGCCATGAGGGAATCCAACGACCGGTCCATTTCCTCCTTCGAGACGGGCTTGGAGAAGAAGGCCACCGCCCCTTCCTGCATGCCCCGCAGGCGGTCTTCGTCGGCCGAGATGATCTGCACCGGGATGTGGCGCGTGTGGGGGTCGTTCTTGAAGCGCGCCAGCAGGCGCCAGCCCTCGATGTCCGGCAGGCGGATGTCCAGGGTGACGGCGCTGGGCTTGATCTCGTTGACCAGCCTCAGGGCCGCGTCACCGCCCACGGCCGCCACGGCCTTGAATCCCTTCTGCCGGGCCGCTTCCACGAGGATGCGGGCGAAGGAAGGTTCGTCCTCAATAATGAGGAGCACCTGGTCGCCCGACTGGATGTTCCCCCGGTCGTCCTCGATGGCATCGGCCTTCGGCTCCACCGTGTCCGGCGTGAAGCGGTTCGCCAGCCGGTAGGGCATGTTCAGGAGGAAAGGCGCCGCCTCCTCCGGTTTCTCCGTTTCGGTGTGCGCGGCGCCCGCCGAGCTGTAGGAGGTGGGCAGGTACAGCACGAAGGTGCTCCCCTTGCCCTGGACGCTGCTGGCCAGTATCAGCTGGCCGCCCAAAAGCTTGGCCAGCTCGCGGCTGATGGAAAGCCCCAGGCCCGTTCCGCCGTACTTGCGGCTGGTTCCGGACTCGGCCTGCTGGAAGGCCTCGAAGATGATCTTTTGCTTGTCCCGGGGGATGCCGATTCCCGAGTCCGAGACGGTGAAGGCGATGACCGAGTCGGCCTTGGAAAGGACCGGATGGTCCGCCGTCCATCCGCTGTTGGCCGAGGCCACCCTCAGGGAAACCCGGCCTTTTTCCGTGAACTTGAAGGCGTTGGAAAGCAGGTTCCTCAGGATCTGTTCCAGGCGCTTGCCGTCGGTATAGATCTCCTCGGGCGTATTGGGGTCGAATTCCACCTCGAACCGCAGGCTTTTGCCTTCGGCCACGTGGCGGAAGACCCGCTCCAGGTGCTGGCGCATGTCGGTGAAGGGCATGTTGTTGAGTTCCAGCGTCATGGTCCCGGACTCGACCTTGGAGAGGTCCAGGATGTCGTTGATGAGCGCCAAAAGGTCCCCGCCCGAGGCGTGGATGGTCTTGGCGTATTCGATTTGTTTTTCCGTGAGGCTGCCCGAATCCTCCGCCAGCTGCTGGGAGAGGATCAGCATGCTGTTCAACGGCGTCCTCAGTTCGTGGGACATGTTGGAAAGGAATTCGGACTTGTACTTGGAGGTCAAGGCCAGCTGGTCGGCCTTCTCCTCCAGCGCCTGGTTGGTGCGCCGCAATTCCTCCTGCTGGTGCTGCAGGCTCTTCAAAAGGGTTTCAGTGCGGAGGGTGGCTTCCAGGTTGTTCAGGACGATGCCGATGACCTCCACCAGCTGGTCCAAAAAAGCCAGTTGGGTCAGGTTGAAGGGCTCAAAGGCGGCCAGCTCCAAAACCGCCTTCATCTGGCCCTCGAAAAGCGTGGGCAACACCACGATATTGGCGGGCTTGGCCTCACCCAACCCCGAACTGATCTTGATGTAGTTGTCCGGCACGTCGGTGACCAGGATGCGCTCCTTGTTCCGCGCGCATTCCCCCACCAGGCCCTCGCCCAGCCCCATTTCCTGCTTGAGGGCCTCCACGGGGCGGTTGGCGAAGGCCGACAGGAGCCGCAGGCGGGTGTCGCCGGCCTCCTTGTTCTCGGCGATGTAAAAGGCGCCGAACCGGGCCGAAACCACCTTGGAAAGTTCGGTCAGGATGGAGGAGGAGACGGTCTGGAGGTCCCTCTGGCCCTGCAGCATGCGGGTGAAATGGGCCAGGTTGGTCTTGAGCCAGTCCTGGTCCGCGTTTTTCTGGGTGGTGGCCCTCAAGTTCGCGATCATCTGGTTGATGGTGTCCTTGAGGGTCTCCACCTCGCCGCTGGCTTCCACGCGGATGGACCGGGTCAGGTCGCCCTTGGTGACGGCCGTGGCCACCTCGGCGATGGAACGCACCTGGGTGGTCAAATTGGCCGCCAGCTGGTTCACGTTGTCGGTCAGGTCCTTCCAGGTTCCGGCCACGCCGGGCACCTGGGCCTGGCCGCCGAGCTTGCCTTCCGTACCCACCTCGCGGGCCACGCGGGTCACTTCCGAGGCGAAGGACGAGAGCTGGTCCACCATGGTGTTGATGGTGTTCTTGAGCTGGAGGATTTCCCCCTTCACGTCCACCGTGATCTTGCGCGACAGGTCCCCCTTGGCCACCGCCGTGGTCACGTCCGCGATGTTACGCACCTGGCCGGTCAGGTTCCCGGCCATGAAGTTCACGTTGTCGGTCAGGTCCTTCCAGGTGCCGGCCACGCCGGGCACCTGGGCCTGGCCCCCGAGCTTGCCTTCCGTACCCACCTCGCGGGCCACGCGGGTCACTTCCGAGGCGAAGGACGAAAGCTGGTCCACCATGGTGTTGATGGTTTCCTTGAGCTGGAGGATTTCCCCGCTGACGTCGGCGGTGATCTTCTTGGAAAGGTCGCCCTTGGCCACCGCGGTGGTGACCTCGGCGATGTTACGCACCTGGGCCGTCAGGTTGCCGGCCATGGAGTTGACGTTGTCCGTCAGGTCCTTCCAGGTCCCGGCCACGCCGGGCACCACGGCCTGGCCACCCAGTTTTCCCTCCGTACCCACTTCACGGGCCACGCGGGTCACCTCCGAGGCGAAGGACCGGAGCTGTTCCACCATGGTGTTGATGGTTTCCTTCAGCCGCAGGATCTCGCCGCGCACGTCGGCGGTGATTTTCTTGGAAAGGTCCCCGTTGGCCACCGCGGTGGTGACCTCGGCGATGTTACGCACCTGGCCGGTCAGGTTTCCGGCCATGGAATTGACGTTGTCCGTCAGGTCCTTCCAGGTTCCGGC
>JAJPJW010000008.1 GCA_021324075.1 Pseudomonadota bacterium
GCCGAGGAAAAACAGGAGGTCACCTTCACCGAGGCAGCGGATTCGTTCTTGGCTTACTCCGAAGCAAGGAGGAGGAGCCACGATAACGACATCCAGATGGTCAAGCGGCTCAAGGACTATTTCGGCAACAAGCCCTTGAGAAGCCTAACTCCCGACATTGTGGAGGGGTTTTTGACCCACCGGCGTAAGGTGGGCAACCAGGCGCCCGGAGAACGTAGGACCGGGATGCCCTTGTCCAACAGCACCCTTAACCGGGACCTTGGAATCCTCAAGTGCATCGTAAATCGGGCCGTCTTTAACGGCTTGTTGGAGAAGAACCCGATCCAGCGCGTGAGACCGTTCAAGGAGGAGTCCCGCGACCGCACCTTGACGAACGAGGAATACCAAGCCCTTTTGGGTTATTGTTCCCCAAGACTCAGCGCCATCATCCAACTGGCCTATTGGACCGGGATGAGGAAGGGTGAGATCTTGGGGTTGCGGTGGGAACAGGTGGACTTTCAAAACAAGGTCATCAACCTGGAAGCCGCGGACACCAAGACCCAGGAGAAACGGGAGGTTCCCTTGACGGAGGAGCTTTTAGCCCTCCTGAAACGGATACCCAGGACCCTGGGGTGCCCTAACGTCTTCACCGAAAGGGGCAAACCCATCCTGGACGTAAAGACCGCCTTCTTGAAGGCCGTCCGTGCGGCGGGGATCGGGAACTTCAGGTTCCATGACTTGCGGCATTGCGCGGTGACCAACTTGCGGAAGGCAGGGGTGAACGATTCGGTCATCATGTCCATATCCGGGCATAAGACCTACGCCATGTTCAAACGGTATAACCGGATCGACCGGCAAGACCGTTTGACGGCAATGGGCCAGGTCCAAAGGCAGTTTGACACGGATATGACACCGGAAGGCTTGAGCATCACCCAAAAATAAAAAGCCCGTAAGCAAAAGCTTACAGGCTAATGATTTGAATGGCGGGGTTGACGGGGCTCGAACCCGCGACCTCCTGCGTGACAGGCAGGCGCTCTAACCAAGCTGAGCTACAACCCCTTGCAGGAGAAAGAGAAAGCAGGAAGGAACTTCCTTCGCTTTGTCACGAACCCCTCGACGGGGCCCCCTTTAAGGGAAGCGAAACAGGGGCGTATGTTACCGGGGAGGCCTCACTTAGTCAAGCCAAAGGCAGGTCACTGTTCGCCGTTCGCAGGTACTGATTTTAAGCCTTAACTGCTAACTGCCGACTGTGAACTGCTTTTAAGAAACCGGCTGGGGCTGGGCGTTTGCTTCCTTGGCGCTCTTCTGGATGCGGAATTTCTTCACCGAAAACCGGGAAATGGCGTTCTTGGTGACGCTCTTGGCCGTCAGCTTGTAGAGATATTCCCCCTCGGGCTTGCCTGCCGCATCCCAGATGGTCACGGCATAGGCGCCGCCTTCCCTGCGTTCTTCCACCTTGCCCGTCAGGGCGCCGGTGGAATCGAAAATTTCCAAAGTGACGTTGCAGTCTTCCTTGAGGAAATAATAGAACCTGAGCGGTCCCGCCACGGGGGGCGTTGGAAAGATGCCGATATCCTCGGTGAAGGTGATGCCGTCCAGACCCTCGCCCGCCATGATGGGGATATCCTTCAGACGCAAGACCGGGAATTGGTCGCTGTTGAGCCGGATTTCATAGCGCCCTTCGGGCAGGCTCAGGAAATTGAACCGCCCGCTGGGGTCGGTCACCGCCGTGACGGCTACCTTCTCGCCCTTGACCGCTTCCACCTTGGTGCCGGCCACCGGCGTCACACCGTCCTTGCGCAGGAAAGTCCCATAGGCCCTTCCCAGGCGCTGGATGGCCAGTTTGCGCCGGGCGCTCAAAAGGCCGGGTTGGCCCTTTTTGCCCACCGCCGCGATATGGAAATACCAGACGCCCTCGCCCACCTCTTTCAACTGCACCGACTTCTCGGTGGTGAACAGGTCGCCGGAGGTCAGGGTTTCCTTGGGGTTCGGGCTTAATTTATAGACATAACCCATGGGTTTGTAACCGCCGTCATGGCGGTCGTCCCAGGTGAGGACCGGCTCTTTATTGCCGACAGGTTCGTCCTCCAGCGGGTGGCTGGGGCTGGAGATGACCGGCGGGGGCATTTCCCCGGCCGCCACCAAAACCTGGAAATGGGTTGGCTCGGAAAAATTGCCCGCCCGGTCCTTCACCACCGCGTGGAAATACCAGGTTCCCGGCTCAGGGGCTTTCAGGGCCACCCCTTCCTCGTTGGTACGCAAGGCTTCATTGGGTGCCGGCACCGTATCGGGCTTCTGGTCGAAGACGTAGTAGAAGGCTTCCACACCCGAGAGCTTGGCGGCCGCCGACAGGTGAAACTCGGGTTTGGTGGCGCTATACCACCTCTGGGAATCCGGATGGGTAGGCGAAGTGACCTGGGGGGACGGGGGCCGGGCCGTGTCGATCTTCAGGCGGTAATGGGCCGCGGCCTCGCTGATGTTTTCGGCCCGGTCCTTGGCTGTCAGGTGGAAATACCAAATGCCGCTCTCCAGGCCCGAAAGTTCCGCGCGGCGGCCGTCCACGAAAGTTCCGTTCTCGGCCGTGGGGCGCGAGTTGGGGCTTTGGTCCAGGAGGTAGTAATAGCCCAGGATACCGGTGGAGTCCGATGGGGCGTCCCAGGTGAAAACCGCCGTATTGCGCGAGCTCCAGTCGTCGCTGGAATGGGTGGGGCTGGTGACGACGGGCGTGCCGACTCCGTGGTCGGAAAGGGCGGCGGCGGTGGCGTTACCCTCGTGCTGTTCGTTGCCCATCTTATCCACGGCCTGCACGCAATAGTAGTAGACGGCGTTTTCCTTGAGTCCCGTACCCTTGTCGGTGAATTCCGTCCCCTTCACTTCCCCATCCCCTGAAATCCTGGCCTTGTCCTCCCCTTCCTGCCAGCGGTAGATGCGGTAGTAATCCGTTCCCGAAACCCTGTCCATCACGGGGTTCCACTTGAGCTCGATGTCCCCGCCGGCCTTGGGGGTCGCCCGAAGCTGGGTCACGGCGGAAGGGGGCGCGATATCCACGGTGGTGAAGGCCATCTCGCCCTCGGGGTAGTTTTCCAAGTTGCCCGCCGCATCCTTGGCCCGGCAGCGGAAAGCGTAGCGTCGGCTGTCCATGCCCTGGTAGACGCCGGAGGTGGCGGGCGTATTGGCCAGCCAGTCGCCCCAGGTGCCGCCGTCCAGTTTGACCTGCACGTCGTAACCGGTTACCTCGGCGTGGGGGTCGGAGGCGCTCCATTCTACGAAGACCTGGGTCTTGTCCAGGATGGCGGGCAGGGGCTTCATCTGTGACTTCGGAGGGGCCGTGTCGATCAGGATGGGGTAATGGGCCGCTTCCTTGCTGAGGTTCCCCACCAGGTCCTTGGTGGTGACGTGGAAGAAGTATTTGCCGTCTTTCAAGGACGGCGCGGTTAGGGAAGTTTCGGTGATCCATTTGCTGCCCGGCCCGGGAATGGTATGGGGCTGGCTGTCGAGGGAAACGTAATAGCCTTCCACGCCGGAAAGTTCCTGGGGCGCGTCCCACATGAACTTCGGCTGGGAAACCTTCACCCATTGGTTGAGCGAGTGCGTGGGGCTCTTGATCACGGGAACGGTGGATCCCGAATCCACCTGCACCTTGAAATGGGCGCAGGCTCCCACGTTGCCCGCCTTGTCCTTGGCGCAGACATGGGCGAACCAAATGCCGTCGTCGGTCAGGGTGAAGACCGTGCCCCGGGAAGTGGACCAGGTCATGGCCTTGAGGTCCGGGGCCCAGACTTCCTCGTGGTTCCAGACGAAGTAATAGCCTTCGATGCCGGAAAGGTCGGCC
>JAJPJW010000114.1 GCA_021324075.1 Pseudomonadota bacterium
CTCCCGTTTTCGCCGAGCAACCCCAATTTGTCCCCCGGGGTCAATAACAAGTCCAACGGCCCGAAAAGCCTGCGCCCTCCCAGGCTCTTTTCCACCTTGGCGGCGGCCACCAGCCGGCGGGTCTGGCGGTCGCTGCCCGTGAAATCGATGTCCACGCTCTTGCCCTGGGAATTGCGGAACTTCAGGTCGTCCAGTTCGCCCATCAGCTCCCCGGCCCGGTCGATGCGGGCCTGCTGCTTGGTCTGCCGTGCCTTGGGCCCCCGGCGCAGCCATTCGATTTCCCGGCGTACCTGGTTGGCCACCGTGCTTTCCCTTTGGGCCTGGCTGTTGAAAAGGTCCTCCCGCTTCTCGAGGAACTGGGTGTAATTCCCGCCGTTGGAGAAATAGCCCTCGGGATATTGCTTGTTGAGCTCGATGACGCGGTTGCTGACGCGTTCCAGGAAACGCCGGTCGTGGGTCACCACCAGGAACGCGAAATTCAGGTCCGCCATGAAACCTTCCAGCCACAGGACGCCTTCCAGGTCCAGGTGGTTGGTGGGCTCGTCCAGCAAAAGCAGGTCCGGTTCCCGCAAGATTTGGATGAGGATGGACAGCCGCTTGCGCCAGCCGCCCGAAAGCTTGGCCACTTCCTGGTCCGGATTCGTGAACCCCGCGTCCTCCAGGCCGGCCTCCACCCGGATGTCGGCCTCCCAATCCTCCAACCCCAAGCCTTCCAGGCCCTGCACAGCGGCTTCCCGCACGGCCAACCCCTTCGGGCCCTCTTCAAACCGATCCTGCTGGGGCAGGTAGCCCACCCGCAGTCCCTTTCGAAGGGAGAGGATTCCGCTGTCGGGCTTTTCCACGCCCGCCAGGATTTTCAGGAGGGTGGACTTGCCCGTGCCGTTGGGCCCGATCAGGCCCGTGCGCTCGCCCTCGAAAAGCCCGAAGGAAAGGTTTTCGAAAAGCGGCCTGGCGCCGAAGCTTTTGGAGAGGTTCTGGCAGCTCAACAAGATGCCCAAGGGGAGGGTCCTTTTTCCTTCAGAATGGAGCGGTAAGGATAGGGACCCGGGGGGGAAAGATAAAGCGGGAAATGAGCCGGTGGTATTAGAAGCTGACGTCCAACCGCGTGCCCAGCTGGCCCAGGCTTCCCGGCAGGTAGAAAGCGCCCGCGGTGTCGCCCCAGGGGGCCGAACCATAAACCCTCCCGGAGATGCGCTGGGTGAACTGGCAGATGATGTCCAGGCGGGAAAGCCCGCTCTGGCCGTTGAAGTCGAAGAGGTTGGTTTCCGAGAAGGTGATGTCGTTCCAGCCCCAGGGCGCACCCAATTGCACGGCCAAGACGCCGAACTCGGCCAGGTTGCCGGCCTGGGAATATTCGCCCAGGAAGTCGGCGGTGTTGGTATTCCGGTCCCCGTATTTGAGGCTGTAGTCGAAGCCCGCGCTGACCGCGTCCTTCCAGTTGCCGCCCGAATCCTGCCCCGCGGCGCCCTCGAAATAAACGTCGAAATCCCCCACGGCCTGGGAGATGTCGAACCCCGCCTTACCCGTCTGGCCCTTGGGCAGGTAGCCCGAAAAGGACATCTCGCCGGCGCCTAGGAGGTCCCCGGCCACGCCGTCATAGGCCAGTTCCTCCCGGAAATAACCGCCGCTTTGGCTTCCGGTGGTGGGGTTCCCAAAGATACCCTCCGCGTAGAAGTTGGAAATCCCGGAGGGCACCTGGGCCTTGATCATGTCCACCCCCGTGCGCTCGTCGGTGGGCAGGAAGAAATTGAAGGGCTGGGGGTTGAGGAAATCCGTGGGGTTGAAGAAATGGGCGGCTCCGTATTTGATCTTCTGGCGGCCGATGGTGAAGAAGGCCTGGTGGGCGATATTGGCCGAGATGCGAAGCTCCTGCAGGGTGGTGCTCAAGTTGTCGCTGGTGCCGTTGCCGAAACCGTAAGGGTTGAGGAGGTTCGTGGAGGTGGAAGCGCTAGGATTCCCGCCCGTCAGCCCCGAGGGGTCGTAATAGGTGCGGATGCGGGCGAAGACCCGGGCGTCATCCTCGAGTTTGGAATCCAGGTAGAGGAAAAGGACATTCGGGTTGACGGTGGTGTTTTTTTCCAGGGGCACGCCGCTGGTGAGGTAATAATCGGCCTCATTGGAGAGGGTGCCGCCGATCTGGGTGTTCTCCTCGGCGGAAGCCAGGAGATTGCCGGATTTTCCCGTAGTGGAACCTGCCAGAGGCGCCGGCGTGGCCGCGGCGGAAGTCCCCCCGAACATGTCGCTTTCGGAGGGGCGCTCATCAGCCAAAACAAAACTCGAAACCAGGCACAAAAGGCTCATGATGAAAAGTATTTTTTTCATTAAACACCCCTTTAAAGCTTAGCACCGAACGAAAAAACCAATTTAGCCACAGATGCACACAGATAAACACAGATGTAAAAAACGAAAGTGCTTGGACTGATTCTTCAAATTATCATCTGTGTGAATCTGTGTGCATCTGTGGCAAAGAACTTTTTTGGGTGTTTCAGTGGTTACCTGCTCTTGGTTTCCAACCATGCCTTGGTGAACATGTTCTCCGGCAGGGAGGAGAGGTCCACCGATTGGATGATGACCAGGGTGGAATTGCCCTTGTCGATCTCGTCGTAGATGTGGATTTCGTGGGGGAACCACAGGTAGTCCTTCTTAATGTCGCTGAAGAGCTTGTCCCACTTGGGGTCGTAGCTGGTGCGCATGAGCCGGCCCGAGAGCGCGAAGTCCTGCCGCTTGAGGTAGTTGCCCGTGGCCTCGTCCACCCAGAATTCCACCAAGGGGTAAGCCACGTCGATGCCGGGCTTCACGGTGAGTTTCAGGTGCCAGACGGTGAAGTTGCCCAGCTTTTCCTCGCCCACGAACTGGGGGTCGTACTGGCCGGCCAGGTCCGATTGGTCGAAGTCCTCGCGGTTCGAGTCCGTGCCGCCGATGCGTTCGCGGTCCGTGCGGCGCTCCCACTTGCCGACGGTGGGGTCGTAATACCAGAGGTTGCGGTCCACCCGCAGGTAACCCTTGCCCGCGTCGGTCTTGGGCTTGGTGAATAGGATCATCAGTTTCTGGTCGACGTCCCGCCGGTAGACCAGGGCTTCCTGGGCGATATCCGGCTTGTCTTTCTGGTGCTGTTCCAGGTAGACCAGGGCCTTGTAGTCCCCTCCGCTGCGGATGCGCAGGTCGATGCCCTTGAGGATCTCGACCATCTTGTCCTTGCTCAACCCCTCCGCCGCCAGGGCCAATCCTGGTAACAGCACCAAAACCAAAAACATTAAACACGATTTACCACCAAGACACCAAGACACCAAGGACGGCGAAAACCCCAAAAATTTAATTGTCTTTCCTGGTGTCTTGGTGTCTTGGTGGTGAAACATTTTCGTTTGAAAGGTTTTCATTCTTTTCTCCTTGGGTTAACCGACGTGGGATATGGCCGTGACGGGCCTCATCCGGGCGGCTTTGAATGAAGGAATCAGCGAAATCACCGTGCAGCAAAAGGTAATGATGGCCATGCCGCCCAGGATGCGGGCCGGGTCCAGGGCGAACTTGAGCGTGGTGGACATGGTGAAAAATTGTATGCCCGCCGGCACTGGCAGGTGCATGGCGTTCAGGATCAGGGCCAAAAAGCTCCCTAAAACGGCTCCTGCGGCCGTCCCCAGGACGCCCAGGCAGAAGGCTTCCAACACGAACATGACCATGACCCTCCAGCGCCGCATGCCGATGGCACGCAGGGTTCCGATCTCCCGGGTGCGTTCCCGGATGGCGATCCAGAGGCTGTTCATAATGCCCACGGCGATGATGACCAAAAGCACGGTTGTCAGCAGGAAGCTCAGGCCGTCGATGGCGCTCAAGGTCCAGGTGACATAACTGATTTCATCGTCCCAGCTGGTGACGTCCAATTTTTGGCCGGTCCATTCCTCTTTGTTGACCTCCTGCATCTTCATCCAGAAGGCTTTGCTGGAGCGGTCCACCACGTTGTAACCTGCGCCCGTGAGGGCCTTCCGCAACAGGTCCACGTCCTGGGGGATGCGGCGGCGGTTCTTGAGGTAAATGAGCACCGCGCCGGTGGTGGACTCGTTGGTCTGGTCCAGCTTATTCAGGGTTTCCTGGGGGAGGAATACGTTGAAGGTGGTGAGCAAGCCCATATCCTCGGCCACGCCGCAAACCTTGACGTCCACCGTATTGTTCACACCCCGGTCGGTCAGCACTGAAAAGACCAGGCTGTCACCCGCTTTCACCTTGAGCTTCTTGGCTTGGTTCTCAAAAATGAGGACGTTGCCCGGTTTGGCCAGGTCCTGCAGGTTGCCTTCCTTGAGTTTCAACACCTGGGGCAGGCGCGGCTCATGGGCCATATCCACGCCGGCGATCCCCACCTGCATGCTGGCTTGGTCCGACACCAGCCGGGCCCAGCCCCGGCCCCGGGCCGTCACGAAATCCAGGTCGGGCAGGGTCTTTTGGATGATCTCCTGGACCTTCTTGTAGTCGGTCACCAGGGGGGCGCTTTGGCCCGCGGTCACCTTGTAGTAGCCGCCCACGTTCATGTCGCCGGTGGCCACCGTCAGGGCCGATTCCAGCATGGTTTGCTTGACCCCTGAGGAAAGGCATCCCAGGAAGACCAGCAGGGTGGTCACCCCGGCGATGGCTCCACCCAGGAAAAGGCTGCGCCGCCCGTGGCTGACGAGGTTGCGGAAAGCGATTAAAAACAATTGGCTCATTTTTAGCTCCTCAATTTTTACTCGTCCGAGGCCATCGCCTCGATGGGCGAAACCTTGGTGGCCATGGTGGCCGGGTAAAGCGCCGAGACGCAGGTGACGATCAGGACCACAATGAAGGCCCCGATCAGGCTTCCCAGACTCAGGCCGGGATAAAGCCGGGGGCCGGAGAAGAAGAAATAAAGGAACTCGTTGGCTGCCGGAATACCCGAGTGGTTCAGGAGCATCACGAAACCGCTGCCCAAGGCTGATCCCAAAGCCCCGAAGACCAGGCCCAACACGACGGTTTCCGTCAAAACCATCCCAAGGACGAAACTTTTGGGGGCCCCGATGGCCCGCATGGTGCCGATCTCACGTACCCGCTGCAGGGTGGCCATGACCACCGCGTTGTTGATGATGACCAGGGCCACCACGAAAATGATGAAGGTTGCGAAATAAAGGATGATTTTCAGCGCCAAGACGAACTGGCCCAGGTTGCCCGCGGCCTTCTGCCAGTCGATCACCTTCAGGCCAAGGTTGTCCTTGTCGCAGATGGCCTGGAGGCGCTTCATGGTGGCCTTGAGTTGTGAGGGGTCCTTCAAGAGGATGGCGGCGCCCATGGCCACGCCTTTCTCGATCTCGTCCTGGGTATAGACCCGCTGGGTCAGGTCCACGCGCTTTACCTTGGCGCCCCCGCCCATTTCAGCCTTGTCGTTGATGGCCTTCTGCTGGCTTTGTTCCACGTCGGAGGAGCCGCCGAAGAGGTCGGCCTCGGCCTGGTCGCGGGAGACGAAGCTGACGCCCGCGGTCTTCTCCAACGCCTTGGTTTCGGCGATCTTATCGGGCGTCACGTAGCCGTAGAGGTCGCGGAAACTCATCAGGTCCATCAGGCTTTCGCTCCCGGCCAGGCCGGATTTTTCCAGGCCCTTGAACTGGAAGGTGCCGTAAATCTTCACGTTGACCGCATCCACCGAGCCCGATTTGGTATAGGCCTTGATGGTCAGCATTTCACCCGGCTTCAGGCGGTAAAGCTCCACCAAGGAGGCCAGTTGGTCGTAGAAGACCTTGTAGCGGGATTCGAAATTGGAATCATCCGTATCGAAGAATGCCGAGAGCAGTTTGGAGAGGTCGGTCTCCTTGGAGTTAAGCGTTCCCTGAAGGATGGACACGGCCTTCTGGCTGGAGAGGGGGTCCAACTGCAGCACGATCTCACGGGTTTGGAGCTTGTTCTGTTTCACCAGGTCCTGCAGGTCCGGGTCCTTTGCGATCTTCTTGTTTTTTTCAGTCAGGGCCTCGTGGATCTGGTCCAGCCGGTGGGCGGACTTGAGCTTGAACATTTCCTCGTAATCGTACTTGGAGAGCAGCATGCCCCGGTGGCCGGGGGGCACCATCTGCCCGTCGACGATTTCCATCCGGTCGAAGGCCCTTTGGTAGGCGTCCAGGTCCGTGCCCACATAGGAAAGGAAGATCTGGTCCGAATCCGGGATCAGGTAGGCGATCTTGTTTTCGAGGAATTCCAGGTGGTTGAAGGGATCACTGTCGAAGCTTCCCCAAAATTCGTTGGAGGAAGCCTTTTTCAGGTCCTCGCCCGCCTGGGGGTCGAAGGATCCGCTGGCGGCGATCTGGTTCACCTTGCCCATGTCGGTCTGGATGACTGAGACCATCTGCCGCACGTGCGCCTTGAGGCTGTCCACGACCGCCTTGGGCTGGCGCGTTCCCGGCGAAACGGCCTTGCGGAGCTTTTCCAACACCTGGTCGATGGTGTTGCCGTAGACCACGATGGCGGTATTGATTCCCTCGGGCACCACCGCCGAGACGTTGGGGTCCGACATCAGGGGTCCCTTGATCTTGGAAAAATCGGGGATGGGGTCCAGGTCCGGAATCTGCCAGGACTCGAAGACCGCCGGGGAGTCCTGGGAGGAAGCCTCGTAAACCTGGCAGTTGCCCGCCACCGAGCCGATGATGCTGCGGCTCATGCCTTTATCGATGCTGTCCACCAAGGAACCGCCCACCACGAAGAAGAAGGTGCCCACCAGGATAATGAGGCCGATCACCAAGTTCAGGAAGCTGGAAAAGATATTCCGAAACGACGTTTGGAGGAGAAGGAGGAACCAGCTCATCAGTGTGCCCCCGCCTTGGCGCCCTTGCCGTCGGTGATCTTGCCGTCCGCCAGCCGGATGACCGAATTGGCGTGGCTCATGACCTTGGCGTCATGGGTGGAGAAGATGAAAGTGGTTTTTTCCACGCGGTTCATTTCCTTCATGAGGTCGATGATGTTCTCCCCCGTCACCGAGTCCAGGTTGGCGGTGGGTTCGTCGGCCAGGACGATCTTGGGGCGCGTCACCAAGGCCCGGGCGATGGCCACCCGCTGGCGCTGCCCGCCCGAAAGCTCGCTGGGCCGGTGCTGGGTGTGCTTGTCCAGGCCCACTTTCTCCAGCAGTTCGTCCACGCGCTTCGCCCTTTCCTCCTTGGTGAACTTGCGCTGGAGGAGCAGGGGGAATTCGACGTTCTGGAAGACCGAGAGCACGGGCACCAGGTTGAAGCTCTGGAAGATGAAGCCCAGGGTGTTCAGGCGAAGGTCGGTCAATTGCCGGTCGTTCAGGCTTTTAGTGTCGTGCCCGTCGATGAGGACGGTCCCGGAAGTGGCCACGTCCACGCAGCCGATAAGGTTCAACAGGGTGGTTTTGCCCGAACCGGAGGGTCCCACAATGGAAAGGAAGTCCCCCGCCTCCACCGACAGGCTGACCCCCCGCAAGGCCGGAACCACCACCTTGTCCAGGTGGTATTCCTTGATGACATTTTGGATGGAGACAATGTCTTGTCCTTCGGTGTTCTTCGGCATGGCTCTCTCCTTAAATTGGCGCCGCTTGACCGGCTGTTTGGCTTTTTTCATGGGGCCCAACTATACAGGAAGGAGCCCCGGAAAATAAATTGCACTTTTCGTAACAAAATGTAACAAACCGGCCCTTAGGGAAATCATTTTCATCCCCTCGACTCCCCAAAACCGGCACCGGCTGGGTTTGTCCATATCCCCTGGGATTTTGACCCCGCTTCTGTGACGAACCATGGGCGGAAAACCGGACAAGGAATTCCGCCCCCGACGGTCAAAATTCAGGCCTGTAAAGAAACCAGGGCCCTGAGACGGTCGTGGCGCAGGTAAAGCCCCAGCCAGACCAGCACCCCGAAAAACACTGGGAAAAGGAAGGGATGCCCCGGCATGTTCATCCGGACCATCGAATCCACCGCTCCTCCCAGCCAGGCTGTCACCAAAACCGCCCCCAAAACGGAGGTGGCGGGGATGGCGTAAAGCAGGGTGCAGATTAAGAGGGTAATCCCCAAGGGCGTCGCCACGGTCGGCGGGTACCCGCCCTCGGCCAGGGCCTTCATCACATAGGGGTTCTGGATGGCCTTGGTCACCCCGTCGAAGATAAGGAACAACACACAGACCGTGCTGATCACCCGGCCCGTCCAAAGGGCCGCTTTGGAACCTTGTTTGTTTTGATTCATGGTCTTCCTCCTGAAAGTGAGTGGGGGGCTTCCTGCCCTGCCCCTACTGAAGCGACGAACAGGAGGGTCCGGTTTCGACAGTCCGCGGCGCTTATTTTGGGCTTATTCCTTCGCCCTTTTCTTCTTCTCGGCCCATTCCATCCAGTCCTTCTCGTTCCAGTTCTTCCAGTCCACGTTCTCCCATTCTCGCCATTCCTTGGCCATGGACTTGATTTCCCGCATCCAGTCCGAGGGGGCCCCTCCCCCCACCTCGCGGGGCATGACCAGTCCGAAGAAGGCGGAAGTCAGGGCGATCAATCCGCCCACCACCAGCCCCGAAATGACGAAAACGACCAGGAGGGTGGACCCTAGGGACTGGCCGAAGGCCAGCACCACCAGGGGAAAGCCCAGGGCCAGGACCACCCCTCCGATGATTCCGGTCACCGCGATGGCGCTGCCGCCCCCGAAGGAGACATTGGCGTGGGCCTTATCGGTATTCTTTGTTTCGTCGTTCATTGCTTCCTCCTTAAAATTCACGTGTTTATCGTCGCCGGTGGTCCGTCGTGCCCAGCGCCTTGCGCAGGGCTTCCAGGGCGTAACGGCACCGGCTTCCCGCCGTATTCAATGAGATGTTCAGCGCCTCGCCGATTTCCCGGAAGGACAGGCCCATGTGGTACTTCATATGGACGACCTTCCGCTGTCCCTCGGGCAGGCCCTTCAGCGCCTTTTCCAAAACTTCGAGGTCGGCGGTTTCGACCCATCCCTCGCCGGCGGATTTTTCCGGCGCCGCGGGTTCGGCCACTTCCTCCAGGGCCAGGTGCGCCTTGTGGCGCGCCTTTCGCTTGAGGGCGTTGAGCCAGACCGCCCGGGCGACGTAGGCCCCGGGATTTTCCACCTCTAAAAGGCTGCGCTTCTCCCAAAGCAGGGCCAGGGTTTCCTGTACCACGTCCTCGGCTTCCTCGCGGTTTTCCAGCACCCGGTAGGCCAGTTTCAGCCACAAAACCCGGCGCTCTCCGATGAAAGCCTGGAAGTTCTCACCTTGTAGGAAATCGTTCATGGTCCGGCTTCGAACCTCTTTCAAAAGGATGGATCCGCCCCGACTCATTTTTGTCTACGCCCTTGAAGATTTGTTGCCGGTTGGACCGGTAACAGATGGATCCGGGGAGGCTTGGTTTTGTCTGGGGATTTTTATTTTGGCGGGGTCATTTTAAGGGCGGGACCTGCCGGTAAGGACGGGTTTTCATTTACCGGCCGCAACATAGGCTTTTTTTAATCAATGGATCAGTTCGGCGTCGATTTCTTTGGAATCTGCGACGCTCACGCGGTGGGTAACCATGCTGTTCCAATCCCCGGCGGCCTTAAACCGCCCCTCGGGCGCGGCCCCCTTCAGCTTGATTCCAATATCAAAACGGTCCGCGGTTGATGGCTGGGCGATCCCGAACTTGTTCTTCCCCCGCAGCAAACTAATGTAACTGCTGGTGGGGGCGGTGGCGACATCGGGGCCGAATTTGGAGACCTTGGCCAAAAGCGTTTCATAGGGCTTCCGCCACTTTTCCTTGGCTCCCTGGAAAAGCTTGTCCAGGCGGTCCTGGGGTTTTGCGGTGAAAGCCTCGTGCTTCGTGAGGATTCCGGCGATGGCCATGGCATGGCCGTGGCCCAGGCCGAATTCCGCCTTGAGCCAGTCCCGGATTTCCCCAACCTTGGTGAGTCCATTCTTTTCGGCCAGGGTTTTAAAATCCGCCGGAGTCTTACCTGTCTTGGCCTTGATGTTGTCGAGATAGGCTTGGAATGACATGGCAACCTCTTTTTATCGAATCGGAGCGTTTCAGCCGCCTCCGTTTATACGACGAACGGGCATGGGCGAATTCGACAGCCAAAATATGGGAATTTAATGGATAGTCCGCCGCGGGTTTATGGGCGGGATCATCTGGCGAAATGAGGCCAAAGACCATAAATCAGCCACGAAGGCTCCGACCTGGAAGAACCCCCGGATCCCTCCCCAAAAATAAAAACCGTCAAAAGCCCTTTGCATTGCCGCCGGATCACCGACCAAATGAGGAACACCAAGCATGATCGGGGCAGCCTTGATTGTCACGAATAACCCGCCAATAGCCAGGAGTGCCGCTAAAGAAGGGGGCAAAGCTTTGGATAAGGATCTCAGCCCGTCCGAACGGCAGCTTAAAACAACTGCGATATTCAAAAGGGCTCCACTAACGGCCTCAAGGGGATAGAGGAACAACCCATTTCCCAAGTCCGCCTTTTCGCTGAAAGCGGCCCAAGCCGGCGCCCCTACCGCTTTCCAAGCCGGCATGGCGACGAAGGCACGGTCGATATTCAGGCCTGCCAAGAACCCGCCCAATAAGGTTGCCCCCATCAAAAGACCATAGGTTTTTTTGGAAACCATTCGTCGTTCCTCGCGATGCCGATTCAGCTTTAGGCACCCAAACCTTTCAACGCCATATCCACCCGGCGTTGAAGCGCCTGGTCCGAAAGCAAGAGTATCTGGACGCCTTTAAGAAGGCCTTTTTGAAAGACCGAGTTCTCCACATATTCCAAAAGGCCCACCACCATGCCTGCGGCATTTACCGAACCCATAAGAAAAGCCATTGCCTCATATTTGCTGATCTTCTCAAGGCTTCTCTCCTTTTGGCATTCTTGGATCAAATCAAAAATAACGAATCCGTGCCGCTTAAAATTTTCCTTTGCGAAATCGTGGACCACCTTGTTTTGGCCGAGAGCATCGTGAAACAGACTTAAAAACAAACGCCGGTTATCGGCGGAAAAGCGTCCGATGGCGAAAAGAGCCCGTCTCAATTTTTCCAACGCGGACCTTTCCCCTTCCACTTTGAGGCTGAAATCCTTGAAAAACTTCTCGTAAAGGTCTTGTAAAACCGCGCGAGCGAATTGGTCCTTCGTTTTGAAGTGGTAATGGAACATCCCCGGATTGACTTTTGCTTTGGCCGATAACTGCCTCAGGTTCATCCGGTCTAGACCCGAGTGTTTAAGCGTCTCCTGTGCTGCCTGGATGAGCCGTTTGTCCGCGTTGCTGGAAGGCCGAGTCATGAGGACCTCCTTGTAATTATCCGAATGCATAATTATACTTACGACTAATAATTCGGCAAGTCAAAAATGAGGAGGAATACCATGTTGATGAACCCCCGCTTCATTCGCGCGATAGTTCCAGTTTACTTGTCCCTGTGGTTCGTCGTGGGCGCTTCGACCGTGGCAGCCCAGGACGCTCCCGCCGCAAAGAAGGTCGATCAATCCATGCCCGATTTGGACAAAGCAGCCCAATGGCTGGAAGAAGGCCGAAGTACCCTGGACGCGGGTCCTTTGACCGCCGCCCAACAAGCCTACGAGGGTTATGCCAATACGGGAACCGTCACGTTCAACTGTTGTTTCAATTTGGCGAGGGTTTATTACTACATGACCTTCATGTATGAGCTGAACAAACACCGGGACGACGCGAAAAGGTCTTTGGATACAGGCCTCAAATGGGGTTTGAGAGCCTCAGGGATCAACAACCAATCCCCCGAGGTTCACGCTCTCTTGGCGGACATGTACGTGAGGAAAATTCTCGTGGGCGATTTCTTCACTCCCATGGACTGCGGTCCTAAAGGCGGGGCTGAAAAAGACAAGGCGGTGAAGTTGGGTCCGGACAATCCGCGGGTCCTCGCCATGCAGGGCCGTTGTTCCCTTTTTGCGCCGCCCATCTTCGGCGGGGATGTCCATAAAGCTTTAACCTATTTCAAAAAATCTTTGGAACTGGAACCGGGATCGGACGAAACTTATTTTTGGCTCGCAAAGGCCTATCGGAATCTGAACGATCACAGCGACTTTGAAAAAGCCATCCAAGCGGCCTTGAAATTGAATCCAAAAAATATCCTGGCCCAAATGGAACTGGAGAGCTGGCCCGTAAAGCCTGCAAAATAAAGGAGGCGAAAGTGCAAAATCTGAATATGAAGATATGGTTTTTTACTGTTTCAACCATCGCATTGCTGTTCGGCGTTTTCTTTATCATCTTCGGACTCAAAGTACTTCCATTACCCAATGAAGTCCTCATTCCGTGGGAGAGCGCCTTGTATGGTGCCATTATGGTGGGATGGAGCGCGACGCTACTGTTGATTGGCGGGATTGCTTTCAGCCGCCAAGACCCCGAACTAAAAAGGGCGCTATGGGTGGGCCTGGCGCTATGGCTTTTCGTTGAGGCCGCAGCATCGGCATATTTCAAGGTGTGGTTCAATGTCGGCGTAGATGCAGCGGTGTTGATGCTCTTTTCAGTTCCGTTGCTATACCATCGTCGGAAATAGTTTAACGGTAGCGACTTCATCGTTAATCCCGATATTGCGCAAGCCTTTGCAAGAACGGATTTAAATTCAAGGGTTTACAAGGGACGCTGCGCGCTTCAAAAGCAATTTCTTTTCCTGTTCGTTCTGGGTAAGGGAGGCCGCCCGCTCTATTTCCGCCCGGGCTTCCTCATTCCGGCCCAACTTGGCCAGAAGGTCCCCCCTCACGCTGGGCAGCAAATGGTAGTTCTTGAGGGAGGGCTCGGCCGCCAACTTGTCGATGAGCTCCAACCCGACCGCCGGGCCGAAAGCCATGGAAAGGGCCACGGCCCGGTTGAGCTCGATGACGGGGGAGGGAATGAGTTCGGAGAGCTCGTCGTAAAGGGAGGCGATGCGTTTCCAATCCGTTGCTTCGGCGGTATGGGCCCTTGCATGGCAGGCCGCGATGGCGGCCTGGAGCGTATACGAATTTCTTTTGGAAGAAAGGGACTCGGCCCTTTCCAATGCCGCCAGACCCCGGCGGATGAGGGCGTGGTCCCAAAAGGCCCGGTTTTGGTCCATCAACAGGATGGGTTCACCGCCGGGGCCCACCCGGACGTTCAAGCGGGAAGCTTGGATTTCCATGAGGGCCGCCAGGCCGTGCACTTCCGGCTCCTCCGGAGCCAGGCCCTGAAGCATACGGCCCAGGCGAAGGGCGTCCTCGCAGAGGGCGGGCCGGATCCAATCACCGCCGCTGGTGGCGGAGTAACCCTCGTTAAAAATCAGGTAGATCACTTCCAGCACCGAGGAAAGCCGGGCCGGCAGTTCCTCCTGGGGGGGGACCTCGAAGGGCACCCGGGCTTCGGCGAGGGTTTTCTTGGCCCGCACGATGCGCTGGGCCAGGGTGGCTTCGGGTACCAGGAAGGCCCGGGCGATTTCCGGGGTGGTGAGCCCGCCGACGAGCCTTAAGGTCAATGCCACCCGCCCCTCGGGCTGGAGCACGGGGTGGCAGGAGATGAAAACCAGCCGCAGCAGGTCGTCGCCGAAAATATCCCCCGCCATCTCCCCCTCCCTTAGGACCTTTCCCTCCGCCTTGGATTCCAACTCGTGGACGATCTCCGCTTCCTTGCGCTCGTGCAGGCTCTTCTTGCGGAAAAAATCGATGGCCCGGTGCTTGGCCGTGGTCATCAGCCAGGCCCCCGGGTTGTCCGGCACGCCCGTCTGGGGCCAGCGCTCCAGGGCGGCCACCAGGGCTTCCTGGGCGAAATCCTCCGCTAGCCCTAAGTCGCGCACCATGCGGGTCAGCCCCGCGATGAGCCGTGCGGATTCGATCCTCCACACCGCCTCGATGGCGCTATAGGCGTTGGACTCGTTCACTTGTTGAACTTGGCCTTCTCCTGGACTTCCGGCGGGAACTCGGACATCTCGTGCACCTGCCGCACCTCGATCACCTCGTTGTCGTTCATCGGGGCGCGGGAAGCCCATTGGATGGCCTCCTCCCTCGACTTGGCCTGGATCATCCAGTAGCCCCCGACGGTTTCCTTGGCCTCGGCGAAAGGGCCGTCGGTGACCGTGGGTTTCTTGTTGGAAAAAGTGATGCGGGCGGCCGTGGAGGGGGGATGGAGGCCGTTCAGGTCCAGCAAGACGCCGGCCTTCTGCAGGCTTTCGTTGTACTTCATCATCTCTTGCACGTGCTTGGGGTCGGGCATGGTGCCCGGCGCCGCGTTTTCGTAACCTTTTGGAATCACCATCATCATGAATTTCATGCCCTGCCTCCTGTTTTTATTGGACCCGTTCCACTGGATGTTTGGCCGATGGGCCGTCTCAAACTTCGATATTGGCCGTCTTGACCTTTCCGGCCCGCTTGTAATTGGCGATGATCACCCCGTTTGGCGTAACCAAACTCTCGAACAAGGTGAACGCCGCCGGAATCGCCCCGCCGTCGAACAACTTTTTCCCTTTGCCAAGGGTCAGGGGGAAGATCTTCAACTGCAGTTCGTCCACCAAATCATTCTTCAGCAGCAGCTGGATGAGCTCGCCACTGCCCCACACTTGGATATCGGAACCTTTTGAATTTTTAAGCTTTTTGAGTTCCGCCGGGTTTTTCAGGAAAACCGAATTTTTCCAGTCCGATTTTTTTCGGGTCTTGGAAAAGACGTATTTGGTGCCCGCATTGATGCCCGGCCAAAAATCCCCGTGTTCGGGCCAGTAGGCCTCCCAGATGTCGAATGTTTTCCGGCCCAAAAGATAATCCGCGGGTTCCATCTGTTTTTGCATGACTTTGCCGCTGGCTTCGTCCCCAAAATAAGGTGCGGTCCAGCCGCCATATTTGAAACCGCCGGAGGTGTCCTCCTTGGGCCCGCCGGGCCCTTGCAGGACTCCATCCAATGAAATCATGGATAAAACAATTATTTTTCTCATGTGCACCCCCTTTTTTCTAAAACCTTTTCAACTTTTTGTGTATTTCAAATCGAAGTCGTGTTTCCAGTTTTTTTTCATCCTCTAGGATGCCTTCTACTGGACTTCCGGCATGAAGTCGGACATATCAATGACCTGCCGCACTTCGATAGTGTCGCCGTCGTGCAGCGGGATCCGGGAAGCCCATTCCACCGCCTCCTGCTTGGACTTCACCTGGATGGTCCAGTAGCCTCCCACGGCCTCTTTGGCCTCGGTGTAGGGGCCGTCGGTCACGATGGGTTTCTGATTGGAGGAGGTGACACGGACGGCGAACTTGGCGGGGGGATAGAGCCCCCGCGCGTCCAGCAAAATGCCGGCCTTTTGCATGCCCTCAATGAACGTTTGCATCACCTCGGCGTCTTTCGGATCGGGCAAGGTTCCTGGCGCCGCCTTCTCGTAACCCTTAGGGAAAAACGTCAGCATGAATATCATTTTTGCCTCCTTTATTGTTAACGACCGTTTCCGCCGCCAAGACACCCGGAAAGGATTTTTAAATTTTAGGCAATTGCTGTCCTGGGTGCCCCTTGTGCCTTGGCGGTTCAAATTGTTTTTTAGTAGGTCGGGATTTCCCGCATTTCGGAGTAACCCTCGCCCGCGATCTGGATGAAGCGCTTTCCCCATTTGACCGCCTCTTCCTTCGAGCCCACCTTGAAGACGGCGTAGCCGGCGATGAGTTCCTTGGCCTCGGTATAGGGCCCGTCGGTGACGGTGATCTTCCCCTTTTCGTTCCGCACCACGATGGCCGGGCCCTTGGCGTCCCAACCGCCGGTGTCGAGCAGGACCCCCAGCTTGGTCATTTCCTCGACCAATTTCCCCATCTCGGTGTAATGCTCCGGCGGCGGCGGGGCCGCATTGGGCGACGGGCGCCATAAAGCTAAGTACCGCATGGTCTGCCTCCTTTTTTTACTGGAAAGGCTTTCAAGCCCTTCCATCTAAGCGACGAACGGGAGCATTTGAAATCGACAGCCAAAAAGGCCCTTTTGATGGGAATTCGGACTGGCACCCAGGCCCAATTGTCGACGGGAAAATGGGGGGTTTCAAGGCGGGCTTCTTTGGGAAAAATAAGGGGAAAACCGGTTGTTTTTAAAGAAGCGGGCCCCTTTCCCGCCGCAGGCAGGACCGCGGGGGCGGGGATGAATGGGTTCATAACACCGTTGTCAAACTGAAGCTAATACTTCGCCTCGAACCCGATATAGGGCAGGAAGGGTATGTCGGTGGCTTCCGTCCGCTGGGTGTAATCGTTGTTGTAACTGTAGCCCAGGACGTTTTTCGCCCCCAGCACGTTGATGATGTCGAAATAGATCTTCCACTGCCAGGTGTCGTAAACCTGGGAAAAGGATGTGGAAAAATCCAGCCGTGCGTAATCCGGCAACCTTTGGGAATTCACCGGCCTGTAGACCGGGTTGTAGTAGGTGCTCGAGGACCCGTCCGGGCCGACATAGGTGGCCGGCAGGGCGGCTCCCAGGATCGCGGGTGTGTAGGGATGGCCCGTCGAATAGACCCATTTCAACCCCGTTTCCCAACCCGGGTTGATCTTGTAGTTGGCCACGGCCGTCACCACGTTGGGTTCGTCGTAGTCGAAAAGGTAGGTGGGTCGTCCGGGCCCGTCCTGGCGCTCGGAGTCGCTCAAGGTATAGGAGATCCAGCCGAAAAATCTTTCCGAAAGGTCCCTCCTCAAAAGCACTTCCAGCCCCCGCGCGGTACCCGTGCCAGCGTTGGAATAGTTCGTGGCCGGGTCGTTGACGACGAGCTGGTCCAGGTCCTTGTTGAAGGCTTCGACCCTCAGGCGTAGGCCTTCGTCCATTTGCTGCTCCACACCCACGATGGTGGCAATATCCCTCTGGGGCGCCAGGGCGGGATTGCCCACGCCCGGCAAGTCGAATTGCGCCGAGGGCCGTTCATAGTAGAGGCCGTAGGAGGCCTTGACGGTCGTGTCGGGGGTCAAATGCCATGCGGCGGAAAACCGGGGACTCAGGACGGCCAAGCCGTCGCGGCTTGAGTAGTCCGCCCTCCCCCCCAGGGAAAAATCCAGGTCCGGCCCCAGCTTGAACCTTTGGTCCGCGTAGACCCCGACACCATCGGCCGAATCGGTGATGTTGGCCGAAACTTTGGCCGCGGTGGTGGGGTTGAGGGGCTGGCCCGTCTGCCGGAAGGTGAAAAAATAGGCGTCCACGCCGTTGATGTAATGGCCGTATTGGAGGCCGGCTTCCAGCTGGGTGTCCTTGTCGAAATCGTGCTTCCAGGAAAACCAATCCCCAAAGACCTCCCAGGTTGTATCGTAAAAAAGAACCTGCCCGGGCGCGAAATCCACGGAGTTGTTGGAGTGGTAGAGGGTGTTCCAATAGGTGTTTTGGTCGTCGACCGTGTTGCGGTAATTGATTCCCTGGCTGTCGAAGACCGTCTTGAAGCTGAACTGCCCCGCCAGGATGGGATTTTGTTGGGTGACCGAAGTGGGGGCGTTCAGGCTTAACTGGTCGCCGCTGCCGAAGGCGGTGAAGTCCCAATGCTCTTTCGGGCTGGGGTTGTAACTGTACTTGGCTTGGTAATCCCCGAAGGACGGGACTTCGGTGAAGGTGGTAAGGGCGCCGGCGAAAAGTTCCAGGTAGCTGCGCCTTCCGGCCAGTTCCAGCGAACTGTCCCCCGTGATAGGCCCCTCCAGTTCGCCCTCCGATAAGAGCAGGTTCACATCGGCCCGGGCGCCCCAGCGGTCCAATCGGGCGTCCCTCTGCTCCGTATTGACCAGGCCGCCCATGGCGCCCGGGTAGGGGGCGGCATAGCCCCCCGTGGAAAAATCGATGTCCTTGATGAGGTTGGAATCCAGGACCGAGATAATGCCGAAATGGAAGGGGAAGGCCATGGGAATACGGTCCACGAAGTAGAGGTTGTCGCCCGGCCCGCTTCCCCGCACTAGCAGCTGTCCGTTGAAAGTTCCGGCGTTGAGGATGCCCGGCAGGGCCTGCAGGGCCCGAAGCACGTCGCCGCCCATGGTGCCGGGCACGGAGGTTAATTCCTCCTTGGAAAGAACTTCGTGGCTCACCTGTGTCTTGGAGGCCTTGTCCGTGGTCACCACCACTTCAGGCAGGGTGAACCCTTCCTTCTCCAGGTAGAAATCCTTTCGGGCGTCACTTTTCACGGTCCAGGCCGCGATGGTTGTTTTTTTATACCCTTCTCCCGCCACCGCCAGCTTGTAGGTCCCTTCCGGCACCGAAAGCCGGTAATTGCCTTTCAGGTCCGTTTCGGCTGAAAAAGAAAGGGGGACAGTGGAATCCGCCGTGGGGGTGTTGGCGGCAGCCTCCAAGTAAAGACTTCCCCCCAAGACCGGCGCCTTGGTCCCTTTTTCCAGGATCTTCCCCGACAAGGTGAAGGTGGCGGGCTGAGAACCGGTGGGTGTAGATTCCTGGGCCTCAAGGCACCCCGCCACAGCCAGGGTCAGCATAAAAACCGCCGAAGTTTTCCGGAAAAATCCCATGTTTTCTCCCTTAATAGGTGAATTTAAACCGGTACGGGATGCGGATCCTTACCGGTACCGGCTGCCCCCCGTCGTAAGCGGGGGTGAAGGTGGACTCTTGAAGGGCCTCGAGTGCCGCCTCATCGCACCCAAATCCAAGGCTTTGGACCACTTGAGCGTTCATTACCTTCCCCCCCGAATCGATATCCACCTGCAACAGAACGACCCCTTCGACATTGGAATGCCTGGCCGCTTCGGGGTAGGCCGCCTTGGCCTGGGTGACGAAATGCGGCAACTGGCTGACCTGGGCCACGGACCTGACCGGCCCTTGCGCGCCGGTTGAAACCGGGACAGGAGGTTTGGGAAGGGGCTTGGGCGGCGGGAGGGCGGTCTTGGGCAGGTGAAGCATGGGCTTCTGCCAGATATCCTCCGGGGGAGGCTGGTAGGCGGCAGGAGCGGATTTCACCGGTGATAAGTCGAGGGGAACCAGGGTGAGGTCGATGAAGCGGTGGTAACCTGCCAGGAATACCGCAAGGATGAGGGCCAGGTGCGTGCCCAGGGAAAAAAGCCAGGGCCTTGGGCCCAATGACAGGAATTGTTGTTTCAAGAGCACATCCCCAGGCGGTCTTAGGCGCCAAACTATATTTTCTATGGTTTATCCACCCCGAGGGCGATCTGGGTGACTCCTGCCTGTCGGACCGAATCCAGCAGTTCCACCACCTTCCCGTGTGTCACCGAATCATCCGCCGAAAGCACGATCCGCAGTTCGGGGTTCGTGGCGGCATAGCCCCTCAATTGTCCTGCCAGGCCCGCCGGGTCGATCCGCTTTCCCTGCAGGAAGACCTGGTTCTTGGCGTCCAGTACCAATGAAAGGCTGCGGGGCAGGGTTGGGTCGGTATTGAAGGCCTTGGGCAGGTGCACCGGCACGGAAGGGGTGGCGATGAAGCTGGCCGTCAGCATGAAGATGATAAGAAGGACCAGCATGATATCCACCAGGGGCACGACGTTGATCTGGGTGATCGGTTCGTCCGGATTGTGGGTGGAATGGGCCACGGCTTATTTCCTTTCCTTGAGGACATAAGCCATGAGCAGGCCCGAAAGCCGGTCCGCGCCGGAGAGTGAAAGTTTGACCAGGTTCTGGAAATAATTGTAGGCCGCGACGCTGGGAATGGCGATGAGGAGTCCCACTGCCGTGGCCATCAGGGCCTCCGAGACACCGCTCATGACGACCGTGGGCCCCGAGGTGCCCGCCAGGGCCAGGTCATTGAAGGCCTTGATGATCCCCAGGACGGTTCCGAACAATCCGATGAAGGGGGCGTTGCTTCCCAGGGTGCCCAAGACAAGCAGGTTTTTTTCCAACACGGTTTTTTCGCGTATTTTCTGGCTTTCCAGGATTTGCTCCAGGGCGGCCGGCCCGTCGGAAATTCGGGAGAGGCCCGCTTTCAGGATGGCGCCGGCGGGAGAGACCGCGTTTTCCACCATCTTCCGCAATTCCTCGATTTTCCCTTGCGCGAGTAGGCCTGGGACCTTTTCTTCCAGGGACTCGGCGTCCTTGGATTTCTTCCGGAACAACATAAAACGGTCCCAGATGACGGCGATACTCCAAAGGGACAATCCCAAAAGCAGGTAGAGTACCCACTCGCCGCCCAATAGGGCGAAAGCCTTGATGGCTTGAAGCATGAAAAACCTCCCGGAAATGATTTCGCGATACTTTCCAATTCCCCGATTGACGGGGGTGGGTCTTCCAAAACGGAGGCGATCCAAACTGTCGGTGCGATGTTAGGTTCTTGTGCCGTCCCAGGCAAAACAAGGAACCTGGCCGGACGTTTTTACCCCACCGTAGGTCGTTCCGGCTTCCGGAATTAACCGTTCCGCATAATGCCCGGACTATAACCGCGATCTCCATTAAGACGCGCGGAACGTTTAAAGCGGCTCACAAGGAGGATCGCACATTTCACAATATTGTGCTGAATGCCCATTACAAATTGTAGAAATGTGTACCCTCATTCACCTTTCTAATATCGTGCAAAGCACGATGAACAGGATGAGGATCACACATTTCACAGTATTGGGCTGAAAGCCCATTACAAATTGTAGAAATGTGTAACAAATGGTAACAATGAACTGTTCCACAAACCTCCGTGTTAAAATCCTGGTAGCAATGAAAGGCAAAACCGGCGTCCCATCGCCGGGCAGGTAAAAGATGGCCGCAAAAAAACAAATCCTTATCATCGACGATGACCAAAAGCTCAACGAGCTCTTGAAAAGCTACTTGTCCAAGTTCGACATGGGCGTGACCGCCGCCGTGCACCCCGAGGAAGGCCTGAATTTATTGAAGAAGCGGGGCTCGGACCTGGTGATCCTGGACGTCATGCTGCCGGGTAAGGACGGTTTCGAGGTCTGCAAGGAAATCCGCAAGGCCTCCAAGGTGCCCATCATCATGCTGACCGCCCGGGGTGACGTGACCGACCGCGTGGTGGGCCTGGAAATCGGCGCCGACGACTACCTGGCGAAACCCTTCGAGCCCCGCGAATTGGTGGCCCGCATCCAAAGCGTCATGAGGCGCCTCGCCCCCGCCCCGGCCGCGGCCCCCGGCGGGATGCTCCAATCGGGCGGCCTGGCGGTGGACCTCTCCAAACGCACCGCTTCCTTGAACAAGAAGGACCTGGGCCTGACCACCACCGAGTTTGAGATCCTGCTCTTTTTCCTGAACAACCCCGGGGCGGTCCTGAGCCGCGACCGCATCATGGAGCACCTCAAGGGCATCGAATGCGAGGCCTTCAACCGCTCCATCGACATCGCGGTGAGCCGCCTCCGTCGCAAGCTCAAGGACAGCGCGGATAAGCCGAAGTTCTTCAAGACGGTCTGGGGCGAGGGTTACTTGTTTATCGGCAAGGTGGAGAAGGTGAAACCATGAATCCTGAAAGTACCAACACGACCGAAAAGAACTCCCGGGCGACGCGCTGCCCCTGGGTCCCCCCCCACCGCCACCTCCGTGACCATTGGCGTGAGCACGATTGGAGGCGGGGTCCCTGGAGGCGTCCTCCCCGCCATTGGTTCTTCATGAAAATCCTCATGTTGCTCTTTTGGGTCTGCGTGGCTTGCACGATTTCCTTCTTCGTTTCCGGGAGCCTTCCGGCGCACCGGGTCCTGCAGACCTTTGGAATCATTGTCCTCGTCATGGCCTTGGGTGGAATGGCCCTGCGGAGGATGTTCGGCCCCTTGCGGATGCCCATGAGGGGCGTGGAGGAAGTCAGCGAGGGCAACCTGGATTTCCAGTTTCCCCACCGCGGGCGCCACGGCGAGATCAACTACCTGGCCGACCAGTTCAACCGCATGGTGGGCCATATCAAGGAAATGATCCATTCCAAGGACCAGCTCCTGCTGGACGTCAGCCACGAATTGCGCAGCCCCCTCACACGCATGAAGGTGGCCTTGGAGATGAGTCCCAAGAGCAAAATGAGGGATTCCATGATGAGCGACATCCAGGAAATGGAAACCATGCTGACCGAAATATTGGAAACCGAGCGGCTCAAGAGCGGCAATGGGAAACTCTCCCTGGCGACGGTGGACCTCTGCACCCTGGCCGGCGAAATGGCGGAGCGTTATGCGGAACGGAAGCCGGGGCTGAAGTTCCTGGATCCGAAGGAAAAATCGGAGGTGACGGCGGATTGCTCCCGCGTGAAAACCGTCCTTCAAAACGTGCTGGAAAACGCCCTGAAGTTTTCCGAAGGCCAGAAAAAGGCTGTGGAGATGAGCCTGGAATCCGAAGGGGACCATAGGCTCATCAGGGTCCAGGATTTCGGCCCCGGCATCCCCAAGGAAGAGCAGGGAAAGATCTTCGAACCCTTTTACCGGGTCGACAAGTCCCGCACCAAGGAAACCGGAGGCTACGGACTGGGCTTAAGCCTCTGCCGGGAAATCATGCTGGCCCACGGCGGGGATATCCGCCTCGAAAGCGAGCCGGGCCAGGGCACCACCGTTTCCCTTTTCTTTCCCCCGGGCAAGTCTTCGCCTAAACTATGACGGTCTCTGCGTTATTTTGGGTTTGAATCCAAAGCGGGCGAAATGAAAAGTTCCGGTTGTTTCCTTCTTTTATCCTTGTTGGCCTGCCTCAGCCCCGCTTCAGCCCAGACCCCTTCCCCCGTCCAACCCCTCCCGGCCTTTTCCGCCCATCCGGTGAGCTTGGAAAACGGCCGGTCGCTGGTTTTGAACCTTCCCGGGGACCTGGACCTGAGCCTTGCCGCCCAGGGGATGAAATGCCCGCGGTTCATGGCCTGGAGCCCCGACCACCGTCTTTTTATCGCCGGCCTTTACAACCGGGGCGACACCCGCAATGGGCGGATTTACGTGCTTGAGGATTTCAACCCCTCCACCGGGACCTTCGGCAAAATTACCACCTACCTCGACCACCTTCACAACCCCAACAGCGTGGCCTTTTACACCGACCCTTCGGGCCAAAACTGGATTTACGTTTCCCAAACCGACCACCTGGGCCGTTATCACTATGAAGACGGTTCCGAAAGGCCTTCCGGGAAAGAACAGGTCCTGGCGGCTTTCCCGGCCTATGGGCTGGGTTATAAATACGGCGGTTGGCACCTCACCCGGACGCTTTGCATGGGCGGGAACGGGAAACTTTATGTTTCCGTGGGAAGCAGTTGCAACGTTTGCGAGGAGAAGAAGGATGAAACCCGGGCCTGCATCCTGGAAATGGACCCGGACGGGAAGAACCAAAGGATCTTCGCCTCCGGCCTGCGCAATGCCGTAGGAATGAAGTGGGTCCAGGGCCGGCTGATGGCCACCAACATGGGAGCCGACCATCTGGGGGACGACGATCCGGACGACAGCTTTTACGCCGTCGAGGACGGCCAAAACTACGGCTGGCCCTATGCCTATGTGTCCCACGGCGCCAACCGGCCCGACCCCAAATTCGGAATGGACAAGGCCGCAGCCGCGGTCCGGGCCATGCCGGCTTGTTACTCCAGTTTTCCGGCCCACAGCGCCCCCCTGGGACTCGAATATTTCGGGCCGGAAGTGAATGTTCCCGGGTTGAAGGATTTCTTCCTGGTGGGCCTGCACGGCTCCTCCAAGAAAAGCCTGCGGCGCGGCTATCGGTTCGTCCGTCTTCGCCGGGATTTTCCACCCGAAGACTTCATCACCGGCTTTATGAAGGACGGAAAGGTCCTGGGGAGGCCTTGTGACGTTTTGCAGGCGGGCCCGGACGCCTTCTTTTTCACGGATGATTTGGATGGGGCGCTCTATTACGTCCACTTAAAACGCCGGGGTTCCTGAGGCGGTTCTCCCCACCGGACCTTTTCCCACCAGTAAAAACTCCGGTAAAATTCCGGAAAAATGAAATTCCTTGACCGCCTCCTTGGCGCCCGCTAGTCTTTCCCCATGGGAAAATTCCAGGAATTCCTGAAAACCCGTTTGGCTTCCTTTAAAACCCCCGCCTTTCTCCGATTTTTGGTCCATATGAAGCAATTAAAGCCCGGTGAACTGCCTTGGTTCACCCGGGGCGACCTGGACGGTTTTTTCGGGCTTTTCATCGACAACCTGCTCCAATTGATGCTCATCGGCTACCTTTGCAAGGCCCTCTGCGGTTTCCCCGCGGATTTCATCACGGTCCAGGTCCTTCCGGGGGCGGCCCTTTCCATCCTATTAGGGAACCTTTTCTACGCCTGGCAGGCCCGCCAACTGGCCCTCAAAACCGGCCGGAACGACGTGACGGCCTTGCCCTTCGGCATCAATACGCCGAGCCTGATTGCCTTCATCATCCTGGTGATGGCCCCGGTTTTCCGGGGGACGGGCAATTTCAAGATGGCCTGGCAGGCCGGCCTCCTGGCCTGCTTCCTCAACGGCCTGATGGAAATCGGAGGGGCTTATGTGGGGGACTGGCTGCGGAAACACACGCCCCGGGCCGCCCTGCTTTGCGCCCTGGCGGGAGTGGCCATCACCTTCATCGCCATGGACTTCATCTTCCAGATCTTCGCCAACCCCATCGTCGGCATCCTGCCCACCTTCCTGATCCTGGTTTCCTACGCTTCACGCGTCAAATGGCCCCTCTCCCTGCCCGGCGGCTTCCTGGCCGTGCTGGTAGGCACCATCCTTTTTTGGGCCTTCCACGCCATCGCCCCCGACAAGGTCACCTCCGCCATCTCCACCGACCCCATCCTTTGGTCCTTTTACCCGCCCCGCCCCGTCTTCGGCGACCTCTGGCCCTTCCTGGTGAGCTCCGGGTGGAAATACCTGGCGGTCATCTTCCCCATGGGGCTTTTCAACGTGATCGGTTCCCTGCAGAACCTGGAGTCCGCCGAGGCGGGCGGCGACCGCTATGAAACCAAGCCCTCCCTTTTGTGGAACGGCATCGCCACCATCCTGGCTTGTTTCCTGGGAAGTCCCTTCCCCACCACCATTTACATCGGCCACCCGGGCTGGAAGGCCATGGGGTCGCGGCACGGATACTCCATCCTGAACGGGGCGATGATCGCCCTCCTTTGCCTCTTCGGCGGGGTCTCCTTCTTCCTTCATTACGTCCCCCGCGAGTGTATTTTCGGCATCTTGCTTTGGATCGCCATCATCATCACAGCCCAGGCTTTTATGGAAATTCCCAAGGAGCATTCGCTGGCGGTGGCCTTCGGGCTCATCCCCGCCTTTGCGGCTTATTGTTACTACCTCGTCGAGCACGCCTTGAGGGTGGGCGGGATAACGATCAATTTGGATTTCGCCAACAAGCTCACCTCCGACAGCTTGTTCATCCGCGGCATCCTGCGCCTCAACGAGGGTTCCTTGTTGACGTCGATGGCCTTCGCGGCGGTGATGGTCTTCCTGATCGAGCGGAAATTCGACAAGGCCGCCTATTGGACCTTCGCGGCCTCCTTGTTTTCTTTCACGGGCCTGATTCACGCCTATGTCCTCACCGATTCGGGCGTGCTCAACGGCTTTGGAAGCACCTGGGCTCCCAGCTTCGGCCTGATGTACCTCCTCGTGGGCGGCATTTTCCTGTTCCTCCACTATCGCCAAAAATCCAGCACCAAGCCGTCCCGGCGCA
>JAJPJW010000096.1 GCA_021324075.1 Pseudomonadota bacterium
AGAGGCTGCATTCTTCCCTGGGGTACCAAAGCCCGGTGGAGTTCGAGGCTGGAACTACACTAAACTAGGTTGTCCACTAAATCGGGGGAACTCCAGCCTGGCCCCTTTGTTCCATTAATTGAAACTTTGTGGTTCGATTTCTTCTCAATAATCATTTGTTTGAGGCTAATTTGAACAGATTATCTTTCTTTCATTTAGCTGTCCAAAGTCATAAAATAACGGGCATTATTTTGGTATTTTCCAAACAGGTATACATTTCTTGAAATGTTGCCTGAAAGGAATATCGTTTGGTAAGTCTTGCCTCCCTTATAGCTCTCTTGCATAACTGGATGTTTCAAACTAACCCTTCCAAACGTCTAAAAGAAACCGCTTTCAAGAACTTAAAAATTGTTGTTTTAAGGGCCTGTTTTTCTAATAAAATGCGCTCCATTTATTTTGGGGACTTCTAAATGGTGGTCTGGCTTTCTTTTTTTAATCAATGTTTTTAAGCTAGAGATAGTAGGGAGGTTAAAGCTATGTCAGTAAATAAAGAATTATTAAGAGTATCGGGGGCTACCAGAGTTAAAAGATGGGGTAGTCATTTATCCGGTAATAAGGTTACTTATAGAGAAACATTAACGCTTAGTTCACTACTGGATAGGATTGAAAATTATTTTCAATCACCGAAAAAAACGAAAAAATCAGCTGCACGTTAGAAGGGTTTTTAAGAGAAATATAACCTTGCTGTTTAAGTTCTCGGTTTAGCTGTCAGCCCGCCTCAAATTTTCTCGTCATTCCAAGATCGAATTCTTATAAAATCTATTTCGTGTTTGGCTCAGTTTTGTAAAAAAACTGTCATTTAATCTCAAACAAAATAAATAGAAATTATGACCAAAAAATCAACTTTAACCATTGACTCAACTGGTTACATTATTTCACTACTCAATGTTGCTCCAGGAGAAGAAACTTATGTAGCAAATCATTTAAGTCGAGCAATCAAAAAAACTAGTAAAACTAGAACTTCAAAAAATGAAAATAGTCCAATTTGCTTATTGAAATTATTTGGAAAATATGACCTTTGTACTATATATAAAACACAAAATTACTTTAAGGGTCCAAGTTCTCTAGGATCAATAAAACATATCCGTGATGGTAATAAAATTCTTTCGTTCCGCTGGAAAGTAAACGGCCAAAACTCATTTCTGGATAAACCATCAACCAACAATAATGTTTGGGGGTTGCTGTTTTTTCGTATCAATGAAAAGTTGGCGAAACATTTTGGCGCGTTAATTGAAACGACCATAGCTAAAAATTTTGGGGAAGTCCTCAAACAAATCAATAAAAATGATGTTGCCCTAGAGATATTTAGTACAACAGGATGGGCAGAGATTGTTTTCATAGTGAAGGGGAAGTCTTTTAGAAGTGTTATTTCAGCTCTTTCAACAATTAGCAAATTAGAAGTGACAGTCAATACCGATGGCGAACAGCGCAGAGACATTTTTTCTGAAAAAACATTTTCTATTATTGGAATTGATTTCGATCTAATTCGTAAGAGTCATTTATTGCCAAAAATATTTAATGAAAAAATTACCTTTGGAAAAGGTATCTTCCCTAATCTCTCTATTACTTGTTCCTCCCGATACATGAAAGCTGTGAGTGATTATGTAAAAACTAATACAAACATTGGCTCTCATTGTTCAACGTATGGTTCATCAGATTTGATTTTTGTCCCGATTGAGGCTCCAAAACATTCAAGGTTTTCATTTCCTTCAAAACAGACTTCGTTTGTTACATGGGGAAAGTTCATTTTAGATGTTTACAAGCTAAGAGCTTCTCCTGAACTACAAGGCAAGGTTTATTCAACGGCAATAAACATTTTGGATAAAAATTCAGATTTAATCGAATTCCCCAAATTGATTAACAATCAAAGTAACAACTTCGTCGAAGTGAAAAGAAAACACATCGAACTCTTTAAATCCTGGGGGCAGGACTTTGAATACCGGTTAACCAATTTATATTTGGGAATTGATAACTTACTTCAAGATCCTTTAATCGGGGATTGTTTTAAAGACCTATATAAATTAATGAATAATAGACTTCTTGAAATTTTGAACGAGAAGGTAAAAGACGAACACTACAGATTAATGGTTGCGGACATTATTGACGCCATAACTTTTGGAGCTGAAGAAAGAATCCATGGCGCATTTCTAACCCTAGAGCATGTAGAGGGAAAATTTTCTCCAACGAAAGGTGGGATTCAAAGAATTCTAAGAGCTATAAACTTTATATCGGAAAACATTTTTGAACGGTTAAATTTGAAATACACTGGTTTTGCAATAGCGGGTTTTCACAACGAAGGTTATTACGCGATCGATCAAATTATAAATATACCCCTTAATTTACTATTTCATCCGGAAGAATGGTGGGGCCTCTTTCATGAAATTGGTCACGCAATCTTATGGCACAATGATTTAATCTCCATTCCAAAAGACAAAAGGATTTTAAAATATCTTAAAAGTTTAGATGGCCTGGCTATAAATGAAACATACGCAGAGACACTTAATTTTCTTCAAGAAATTGGGTCTGATATGTTTGGCTTTTACTTTTGCTACGAGAAACAATTATTACCTTATTTGAAAAATATAATTGTTTATTTAGGTGAAAGGGAGATTTTCAATCCTTCCCACACGTTGCGTCTTTTCTCAATCTACATGGGATATAAATATTTGAATGTGAATATAAGAGTTTTTGATTCTATTAGTGAATCGGACGTTACAGATTTTTATGACTTTCTAAAAAAGCATGCAATAAAAATTCCTCAGTCCGGCCAATGGAAAGATGGGGAACTTTTGCGGGCGTTTAAACGATTCGCACCGTTTATAAAAATATTTCATGATACTTATGTAAAGAAAATCAAAAGTTTCCGCCGAATCGATGAGTCGGTTAACAGTGCTTTGAGATCTATCTTAAAAGGACAAATATATCACCACCAAATTATGAATCCCGAAAGGTTGATTATTAAATTTAAAGAAAATGAAAATTTGATGAAAAAGAATTTCTCCGCACGAATTGCAGCAATTCTTTCTTTATGGAACTCCGCAATGATGCTTGAAAATAGCCGGAAGCTTTAAAAGACTGTTCAGGACATCAAATGATGTTTCAAAAAAATAAACTGGTAAAAGAATTTTTAGAAGAATACTCTTCTGTGCTTCCCAGTATCTCCCGACAGTTCAACAAAAATGTTTCAAAAATTAAGTGGAAGAATCTTGAAAACATATATTTGTACCATTCTGAACAACTATCAACTTTAGAATCTATCGCCTTCCTATATGTAAAAAGATTGCAAAACTTCAGATCTGTTCATGCTGTCAAATACAGAATAAAATCTTCGGACAGTTTGATAAAAAAAATTATTTTTAAGATTATTACTAAAAAAGTAAGCTCGGGTATTAACTTTAAAAATTATCAAACTTGTATTTTGGATATTATTGGAATCAGGGCTATCTATCTTTACCAATATGAGTGGAAGGACATTCATGAGCAGATTGATAAGACATGGAGAATAATGGGTCGTCCAGAATTACATGGTTACGAAACCGACCTAATATCTTCCTTTAAACCATTTAAATTTAAACCTCATAGAGATGGTTATAGATCTATTCATTACACCCTTAAATTCTCTGAAAAATTGACTTCGTTTTTTATTGAACTGCAAACAAGAACAATGTTCGATGACGCTTGGAGTGAAATAAATCATAAGACCTCTTATAAACTTAAAAGTTCCACGGAATTAGAATTTTATATGCAGACCTTCAATTACGCCTCGAGGTTAGCGGATGAAATGGGAACATTTTCAGGAAAAGTAAAAGATTTATTAATATCTCCGAATATGTTTTCGAGAAATCCGCGTTCGTTCAATAAGATATTTCTGCCCCATATTTCTCGTATTAGAAAACTGAAAATCGCCTTGGTGAAAAACTTGGATGGTGTATCGAGCGATTTCATTTTCAAAAGTCAGAAAAATAACTAAAAGAAATCAATATGGGCCTGATCCCTTTGTTTCGTAACTGATTTTTGTTTCGGGTCTCATGCCCCTCACGTGAGCAAACAACCGTTAATTAGCGAGGGACTTTGGCCTACAGGCCTCTCAATAACGTTGTTCCCGTCTTCATCCGGGAACAAAGGAGCCAAGTCTACAGTCTACACTTTGGGATTTCCGGCCATCGAAAGTTTAGGGCTTAAAGCCTCCAAGTCCCTTATGGCTCCGCTCAAGATCTCATAAGACCTCAACCGCGCTGGGTGGTCATAAATCGCCGAATTGACCATCACTTCCTCCACTTTCGTTTCCTCGATGAATTCCTTTAGCCCCTTCTTCACTGTCTCGGCCGAACCCACAAAGGAACGGGCGAGCCAGTCTTGGGTATGGACCTTTTCCGGGGGCGTCCAATAGCTTTCGATGTCATCAATGGGGCAGGGAAGCTGGCTTCTTTTTCCACGGATGATATTGGTGATGCTTTGTTGGGTCGAGGTGAAAAGCTTCCGGGCTTCCGCGTCGGTTTCGGCGGCGATCACGTTGACGCAGGCCATGGCATGGGGCTTTTTCAGCTTGTCCGAGGGCTGGAAATGGGCGCGGTAGACGGCAAGGGCTTCCAATAAAAGCTTTGGGGCGAAGTGGGCGGCGAAGGAATAAGGCAGCCCCAATTGGGCGGCTAGTTGGGCCCCGTAGAGGCTGGAGCCGAGGATCCATATAGGAACGTGGGTGCCCATGCCCGGCACGGCCTTGACCGGGTAGCCGGGATTGGCCGGGCCCAGGAGTTGCTGAAGCTCCAGGACATCCTGCGGGAATTGGTCGGAATCCATGGGCTCCCGCCGCAGGGCCCTCATGGTTTGCCGGTCGGCGCCGGGTGCCCGGCCCAGCCCCAGGTCGATGCGGCCGGGATAGAGGGTTTCCAGGGTGCCGAACTGTTCGGCGATGAGCAAGGGGGCATGGTTGGGCAGCATGACCCCGCCCGCGCCCACCCGGATGGTTTTGGTGCCCCCGGCGATGTAGCCGATGATGACGGAAGTGGCGGCGCTGGCGATGCCGGGGATGTTGTGGTGTTCGGCCACCCAATAGCGCTTGTAACCCCAGCCCTCGGCCTTTTGGGCCAGTTCCAGGGCGTGATCAAGGGCAATTTCAGGTGTGGAACCTTGGGTGATGGGAACCAGGTCAAAAACCGAGAAGTCGGGCATGGGAATTCCTTTTTAATCGAGAGCTATATCTAAGGCGAAAATCAGGCAAAGGCAATGGGGAGTTTGGGTGGTGCATTAGTTTGATGTCATGGCGAGGAAGCCCGGTTTATGGGCTGACGTGGCCATCCAAATCGTTCCAGAAACTGCAGTTTTTTGACTGCTTTGGGTTGCCGCGTCGGCCCAACTAAAAGGCGGGCCTCCTCGCAACGACAAACTGAGACATTACCGAAGTTTTCAACTAACTGATTAGAAACCAAAAAATAACCCTCCCTGGCTTGCCTTTCTTCCACACTGACAAGCATGCTGCTTGCCAGTCCCACTTGATCCCCATCCGAAAAGGGAGGCATCCTTGAAAACCGAATATACCGCCGTGGCCGCGGCCCAGGGGGGCCGCGCCGGGCACGTCCATTCCTCGGACGGCATCCTCGACCTGGACCTCAAGCGCCCCGTGGAAATGGGCGGGCCGGGCGGGGGTACCAACCCCGAACAGCTTTTTGCGGCGGGCTATTCGGCCTGCTTTGAGAGCGCCTTCCGCGCCATCGGCGCCAAGCAAATGAAGCACCTGAGGGATGTGGTCATGACGGCCCGGGTCAGCTTCAACACCGACGACGCGGGCAGCCATTTCCTCTCGGTGGAGATGCACGGTGCGGCCGACGGCCTGTCGAAGGAAGAGACCATGGAACTAATGAACGCCGCCCATCAGATCTGCCCCTATTCCAAAGCCACCCGGGGCAATATCGAGGTCAAGCTTTTCGCCGATTGAAAACCTTGTAAGACAACAACCTGAGATTGTCCTGGGACTAAAGTCCCAGGATGGTTGGCCGAATTCAGGCCAACTACCACAAGTCTGTCGGCAATCGCCCCGATCGGGGCGCCTCCTCGCAACGACGACGAAAGTCCAAACGACACACCATTGAAACGGAGAGAACCATGAGGGAAGTCAAAGTCGTGAAGGGCAGCGGCAAGCTGTCCCACCGGGTGGAGATAGGGCCCCATCACCTGGTCACGGATGAGCCCCCGGAAAATTTGGGGGAAGACCTGGGCCCCACCCCCTTTGAGTACCTGGCCGCCGCCCTGGGCGCCTGTACGGCCCTGACCGCCAAACTCTACGCCCAAAGGAAGGGATGGCCCCTGGAGGACATTGACGTCAGGGTCAACATCGACCGGCGGGAGGAAGAGACCCTGTTCGACCGGAAGGTCCGGTTCATTGGGAACCTGGACCCGGCGCAGAAGGAAAGGATGCTGGAGATCGTCGGCCACTGCCCGGTGCACAAAGCTTTAATGGGCCGTATCAAGATAGAAACATCGATGTTGCCGTAACTTCGTTGAAAGGGGAGCACTATGTCGAGCCATAAGAAAATCGTCGTGTCGAAGAACGGGCCTTATTTAGTTTCGGGTTCAACGCCTATGGTCGTCGAGACCATCGGGGTGGACCGCCACGGACTGTCCACCCAGTGGGTCGAGGGGGAGAAATTCCCCGAAGCCGAAACCTTCGCGCTTTGTCGCTGCGGTGGCTCACAAAACAAGCCCTTTTGCGACGGCCACCACGCCAAGAACGGTTTTGACGGCACCGAAACGGCCAGCGAGCAGCCTGTGCTGGAACAGGCGGAGTTGATGGAGGGGCCGGTGATGAACCTGGCCGATGCCGAGGTGCTTTGCGCTTATGCCCGCTTTTGCGACCCCAACGGCCGCATTTGGAACCAGGTGGAGAAGACCGACAATCCCAAGGTGAAAGAGCATTTCATCAAGCAGGCGGGCGACTGCCCCGCGGGCCGGTTGATCGCCATCGACAGGAGCACGGGCAAGGCCGTCGAACCCAAACTACCCCAGTCCATCGGGTTGGTCGAGGACCCGGCGAACGGTTGCAGCGGCCCCTTGTGGGTGCGTGGGGGGATCGAGATGACCGGGGCCGACGGCAAGGCCTACGAGGTGCGCAACCGCATGACCCTTTGCCGTTGCGGCCGGTCCGAGAACAAGCCCTTTTGTAACGGGGCCCATGCATCCGACCCCAAGTTCAAGGATGGCAGGGTTTAAGCCGGTTTTGTAACCAAGGAGGGACCATGGCAGTCACCAAAGAACAGGTCTTGGAGAAGATGAAGGAAAAGGACGTGGTGGTCCTCGACGTCCTGCCCCGGACGGACTATGACATGCTCCACATCCGGGGGTCCGAAAGCCTGTCCATCGTCGGGACACGCCCCGAAGAATTCATCAAGGCCGTCGAGGCGAAATACGGCCGGGACAAGTTCTTTATCACTTATTGCTCGGGTTATCCCTGCCGCCATTTCATGGAAGCCGCCGAGGCCCTCGTGAAGAACGGCCTGAAGGCGGAAGGCTACGCCGGCGGTATCCAGGAATGGGCCGAATCGGACCTGCCCATGGAAGGCAGTCGGGTGAAGGCCTGAGCTTAGGGAACCCAAAAAGGGACGGGGAAAACGAAGAGATCAAATCCCTCCTTTATTCACGGCCACTTTCCCAGCCCCTGATTTATAGTTAGTGGGTGGATTTGCTTTGGGAAAAGAACCATGGAAAAGATTTCGGTTTCGATGAAAGACTACCCCGGAAACAAGAACATCACCGTTATTTCGGTGAAAGGGGAGCTCGATTTTAATACGGCCCCTGCGCTGGAGGACAACCTCCGCTGGGCGTTAAAAGACAAGAAGTTCAATTTGATCATTGAGATGGAAGACGTGGTCTACATCGCCAGCGCGGGCTGGAGCGTCTTTGTCAGCATGCTCAAAAACATCCGCACCGGAAAAGGGGATTTGGTGCTGGCCTGGATGAAACCCGGGGTTTCGGGAATCTTCGAGCTTTTGGAATTCAACACCATCCTGAAAGCCTTCCCCAATGTCGAAAGCGCGGCTCTCGCGGCCTTCAAAAAACCTCCCAAATGACCCAGCCTTTTGAAGCGGCCCTCGCGGCCTGGCACGACTTCTACCTTCTCGTGGGGACGGGCGCCTTTACGCTGATCGGCCTCATGTTCGTGGCCGTGACCTTCGGCGCGCACCTCATGACCGAAAAGAACCTGGTGATCGCGCGGGCTTTCCTCGACCCCACCGTCATCCATTTCGTCCAGGTACTGGTCATCTCGGGGATAGCGCTCGTGCCCGGGATGGGGCATGGGCTTTTCGGCGGGTTGCTGACGGCGGTGGGCGTGTTGAGCCTCTTGGTACTCGTCAAGGTCCACCAGGGGTTCCAGACCGCCCAAGACCAGTACAACGACATGGAACTGGCCGATTGGGTGTCCGGCTTCATCATCCCGCTGGTGGTCTATATCGGGTTCGTGGGCTGCGGCATGGCCTTTTGGATGGGACAGATGGCCTTCAGCGTGCTCGCGGTTTTGACCATCCTGATCCTGCTGGTCAGCATCTACAGCGCCTGGGAACTCATCCTCTGGTTTGCGATCATGCGCAAGCCCAAGGCCCCCCGCAAGAGGCGGGTCAAGCGGCAGTGAAGAACACCCCCCTTTTGTCCTGCCTTGCGGCGTTCTGGGCCGCGGTTTTTTTGGCACCCCCGTTCCTTTTCGCCCAGGATTGTTCAGGCAGGATGGCCCTTTCCCAGGTGAAGAAGGGAAACGCCACCTCTTTTTACGCCGTCAACAAAGACCCCTGGTTCCTCGTGCACGTGACTTTCAGCATGGTGCTGACCGGGCATTTGAAATTCTCGGCCGCCCTTCCCGTGCAAACCGTCGTTCCCGCCGGAGGGAAGGTATTGCTGGGCCAGCTGACCGCCGAGCCGGGCTCAGGCCCCAACCGCTATCAAACCGCCATCAACTATAACTTTGGGGACCCGGCGGCTATCCCGGACCCGAAGGCCGTTTACCTCCTCCCTTACGAGCACGGCGTGAAGCACGGCGTGGCCCAGGGTTATTACGGCCATTTTACCCACCAGTCCTGCCAATGCCTGGACTTCGACCTGGCGGAAAACAGTCCCGTCTGCGCGGCGCGCGACGGCCAGGTGGTGGCCTTGAAGCAGGATTCGGACAAGGGCGGGGCGGACATCCGTTTCGTGAAGTCTTCCAATTACGTCACCGTCCTCCATTCGGACGGGACCTGGGCCAATTACGACCACCTGCGCCGCAACGGCGCCGCGGTCAAGTTGGGGCAATGGGTGAAGGCCGGGCAGCTGGTCGGCTATAGCGGCCATACGGGATGGGCCGCGGGGCCGCATCTTCACTTCGACGTGCGCAAGGCGGCCTGGCAAGGGGGGGAATCGCCCACCGTGCCAACGGTTTTCCTGCAGCAGGGCGGCGGCGCGGTGAGCCTGGAGGAAGGGAAGTATTACTACGCCTACCATCCGGGCGGGGCGCCTTTCCAGGAGGCCAGCGCCGTGACACTCAACGAGCCGACTTTGGATCAATATTCCGCTCCGGCCCCACCCAACGGGTCGGTGACGATCCGCACCGTGGACCTGGATTCGGACGTCCTTTTTTACGCCCGGAATGGGACCGCCCAGGACACGACCTTCACACTCCGTTTTCGGGACCTGAGGGACTTTTCAAGCTCCAAGCCCGTTCCTTATACCAAACTGGTACCTGCGGGAAAGGAAGTCTATCTCCTCCGGCTCCACCGGTTGGAGATGGGCGTCCCCGCCGCCTACGCAACCAACTATTCCTACCGTTAGACGCCGCCGGCAGGACCAGGCCTTCCATTTATCCGGCTCTCCCGGCGCATTTTTCGACGATGTAACCTTCCTTACGCTTGTAAATTGCCAAGATTTATGCAAAGTTTTGTCCCACATCGGTGTCATTCCCGGAATTTCAGGAGGCCTCCCGTGGGACTTGGGAAGATCAAGCATGTCGTCGTTCTGATGATGGAAAACCGGTCGCAGGACAACCTGCTGGGCTGGCTCTACCAGGCCGAAAAAAACAGGCCCCCCCGGAACATCCCCCCGCAAATCCCGCCCTCCTATGACGGCCTGGTGCCCGGGAAGTATTCCAACACCTACAACGGCAAGACCGTCCAGGCGGGCGGGAACCCCACCAACTTCCTCTCGCCCAGCCCGGACCCACAGGAAGAATTCGACCACATGACGGACCAGATCTTCGGGAACCCCCACCAGGCCTCGCCCGACATGAGCGGTTTCCTGGCCGACTACGCGACCACGGACGCGGGGAAGTCGGGCACGGAGGGCCAGATACTGCAGACCTACGGGCCCACCTGGGCCAAGGTGATCAACAACCTGGCGAAATCCTTCGCGGTGAGCGACCGGTGGTTCGCCTCCGCCCCCTGCCAGACGTGGCCCAACCGGGGGTTTATGCACGCCGGGTCCTCGGACGGCCACATCAACAACGACCTCTACGAACCCTACGACATCCCCACCATTTTCAACGTGTTGGAGGACCAGAAGAAAACCTGGGGGGTCTTTTACCCCGAGTACTACACCGAATTGGGAATCGCCTATCCTTCCCTGACCTTCGGCCAGTTCCTGCCCCAGCTTTTTTGGTACGAGATGAGCCGCTTTTTCTACATGGACCAGTTCTTCCAGCGCTGCAAGGCGCCCGCCGGCGCGCCGCCGGACCAAAAGCTTCCCCAATACTCTTTCGTGGAGCCCCAGTTCCAGGAAAAGGGGGAGAATGACTATCATCCGCCGTCCAACGTGCTCTTCGCCGAACAATTCCTCAAGTCGGTCTACGACGCGGTTTTGAACAGCCCCTACCGCGACGACATCCTGCTGGTCGTCACCTTCGACGAACACGGCGGCTGTTACGACCACGTGCCGCCCCAGCCCTCCTCCATCCCCCCGGTGCCCGGCTCCAAGTCCCGGGATGGGAGTTTCGACTTCACGCGCTACGGCGTGAGGGTGCCCACGATCGTGATTTCATCCTACGTCCAGCCCGGCACGGTCTTCCGGGCGCCGGCCAACCCGAAAGTGCCAAACCCGCCCCAGTACGACCATACTTCGATCCTCGCCACCCTGCGGGACTGGCTGCAGCTCAACCCCCGGGACCCCTTCTTCCAAAATCCCCGCGTCCGGCAGGCACCCACCCTGGCGCAGGTCTTGGACCTGGACAGCCCCCGCCTTAACTGGCCTGAGATATCCGGGCCCGAGGCCCCGGAGGCGGCGCCGGACATGCCGCCGGCGCCCCCGTCGGACATGCAAAAGGGGCTCAAGGAATTCGCCGTCCGGATGGACCGCCAACACCGCTCCAAGAAAAAGCTCACCCATGAGGACGCCAAGAATTTCATGAGGGCCCTCCCACCCGGGGAACCTTGAAAGCCGGAGGGAACGGGGAAGCCTTTGGGTGGGGCGCGGTTGTTCTTTCAAGCCGTCGGTCACGGCCCCGGCACATGGGCGGTTCCGGGAGGAACCGTTTTAGCGGACCAACAGGATCTTTTTCTTCTTAACGCTGAGGGGTTCTTCCAGGTAGAAAATGTAAACCCCGCTGGCGCAGTCATCCCCGTATTTATTCTTCCCGTCCCAGGAATACCACTGGCTCACCGGACCGGATAACTGTTGGTAGGCCAATGTCCTGATATGTTCCCCCGCCGAGTTGTAGATCCAAAGCCCGTAGGTTCCCCCTGTGACCGTGTAATTCACATAGATGGAAACGGGGGGCCCCGAGGGCCGGAGGATGTTTTGGGAGACGTCAAAGATATCGGCGTTGTAAGGCGTACTGGTGGGGGTGAAGGTGGGCGTCCAGGTGCAGGTGTTGCCCGGATAGCCGCAGGGCGTCAGGGTGGCGGTGTTGGTGGGGGTGCCGGTGGGAGTGGCTGTGGGCGTCCGGGTGGCGGTGTCGGTGGGCGTCTGGGTGATGGTGGAAGTGGGCGTGTTGGTGGCGGTCAGGGTGGGGGTGGAACTGGGGGTTTCGGTGAAGGTTAGGGTCGGGGTGAAGCTGGGGGTGCCGGTGGGGGTCAGCGTCGCCGTATAGGTCGGGGTGAAACTGGGCGTCGAGGTGGCGGTGAGGCTGGGGGTGAAGGTGGCCGTCGAAGTGGCTGTGGAGGTGAGGGTTGAACTGGGTGTGGCGGTGAAGGTCACGGTCGGGGTGAAGCTGGGGGTGCCGGTGGGAGTGGGGGTCGCCGAACTCGTCGGGGTAAAACTAGGCGTTGAAGTGGCCGTAAGGGTGGGGGTGTTCGAGGGCGTCCAGCTTGGAGTGAGGGTGGCCGTCCAGGTCGGGGTTCCGGTGGGGGTTTGGGTCGCCGAATTCGTCGGGGTAAAACTGGGCGTTGAAGTGGACGTAAGGGTGGGGGTATTCGAAGGCGTCAAGCTTGGAGTAAGGGTGGCCGTCCAGGTCGGGGTGGAGGTGGGGGTCAGGGTGGCCGTCGACGTCGTGGTACTTGTCGGCGTCAAGGTGAGGGTATTGGTCGGCGTGAAGGTCGGGGTGAAGGTCGCCGTGAGGCTGGGGGTGGCGGTGGGTGTGGTGGGGACCGTGGGGGTCGGTGTGGAAGTGGGGGTTGCCGTCGGAGCACAGGAAATCTGCCATACCGTTCCCCCGCTGGCGGCCGTCATCCCCAAGTACACATTTCCCGCCGCATCCACCGTAATCCCGTAATCCGTGTTGGGGAGGGCACAACTGGTTCCCAGTAAAGTCCAGGTGCCGTTGGCATTGATGGTGTATTCGGCGTATTGGCCGAGCTCCGCCACATAAGCGGTCGATCCGCTGACCCACATCTGGTAGGGCGAGCCCCCCGTCGTCGTCGCCACGGACGGGATTTCGTTGGTCAAGCTGACGGCTTCGTTGGCGTAAGCCAGGACTTTATTAGTCCCATATTCCGCCACATAGAGGGTGTTGCCCACTTTCCACATGCCCGTGGGCTGGTTCAGGGCGCCTCCCGATGAGTCCAAACTCACGCTTCCCAATGCGGCGCCGTTGACATAGCTGTATTCGGACACCACGCCCGTCGTGCTGGCCGTGTCCATAAAGACGTTTCCATTGCCGTCCACGTAGAGGTATTGGATGGGGCCGCCCGTGTTGATCGTCCAATTGGGAGTGAAAGGCCCGGTCAGCGGGTATTGGGCCAGCTGACCTGCGGTATTGCCCACGTAGAGAAAGCCGTTCACCGTGTCCACCGCCACCGCATAGGGAGAGGGCAAGGTGGTGGCCGTGTTGATGCTCGGCCCATAGGGGGCGGGGGCGGGGTTGCCGTTGCTGTCGTAGACCAGGATCAGGTTGTTCGGCCGGTTGGGGACGTAGATGTAACCATTGGCCGCGGCCGCCACCCCGAAAACATACTGGGTGAGGGCGGGGGCCGTCCATCCGGGGGCCATTTGACAGCAAAGCGCGCCAACGGCTGTTTTAGCCAGGCCGGTCGCCAAGGCACAAAGAAGAAAGGTGAGAGAGAACCGCTTTTTCATAAGGGGCATCCAAATAACGACAGGGGGTTAAATAAGACGGACAAGTCAAACCCTTGTCCGAAGAACCTTTTTAAAGGAAGCATTCGATTTTATCACTAGGGCAGGGGGTTGACCACCTAGCTAGCCAGTGGGGTTCGGGCCCCGTTTATTCCAGCTTTTTAGCTCAAAGCACCGGTTTTTGAGGTTATTCCGATTCCGGCACGATCAAAAGATTTGTGGCTTTTTCCACATCGGAAGCCCGTACCAACAATGCAAAGCATTCTCCAATCCGATAGCCGTTGGGATAGAGGCAGTCCCAAAGAAAGCTTTGAATGCCCGAGGACGCCAGTTGGGTCTGGGCGGACTCCGCATCCTTGAATTCGTCATAGCTAATGGCCCTTTCGACGGGTTCGGGAAGGCCTGCTGCTTTAATTTGATCCAACAGTTGGGATTCCTTCTTCGTTTCCTTCACCATTATTTTCACAGGGACTGTAAAAGGCTTTTCGATGAGTCCGCTGGTCGCTTCGACCAGGACGCATTCCACCTCTTGTGACTCCAGCTGGGTTTTGACCGCTTGGGCCTCGAAGGTATTGGGATAGAGAGCCAGAAAGCAAAGCTCCCCTGGCGGGGATCCAACCGGTTTCACGGGCTCGGCAGGTGGGATAAGGAGGTGGACCTCCGCCTCCAGGGCCTTGAGGCATTCGGGCCTAGTGCAGTAATAAAACTCCGGGCCTTCCTTTAAACAACTCGAGCAGTAGTATTTTCCGCAATGGTGGCAAAGACTGAAAGCTTTTCGGTTCGGGTGGTTGAAACAGATTTGGTCCGGGTCCATGGACGGTATTTTATCCAAAACGAGCCAACCGCTGGGAAATCCATATAAAATTTGGGCTCCCAGAGGAATTCACCTGGAGCCCTGACGGCGATATAATGTGCCGGTCTGAATCCTCGATCCTATTTATAACAGGTTTATAGAACTCCTATGCAATGTCCCAATTGCCGTTTGGAACAGCCGGATAACGCCGAGGCCTGCAGTGGCTGCGGGTTGATCTTCGCCAAATGGAGGGAACGCCACCCCGAGGCGGCGGCGCCCCCCAAGGCCGCCCCCCCGCCCCAACCGGCCTCCTTCCGGGACGACCCCCTCTCCGAAAATCTCAGCCTCGAAAGCGCCGGCCCCGGCCCTTCGAAGGATGCCCCCGGCCCGCCGCCCGCAGAAGAGCCCTACATCCCCCCGGCAAACCGGTGGAGCAAACCCCTGCCCGAACCGGAATACCAGGAGTTTCCGGTGAAGAAATTCGCCATCATCGCCATCGGCCTCCTGTCCCTCGGCCTGGGCGGCTACTTTTTCCTGCCGTCGCTGAAGGGCGGCTATGCCACCCCCAAAGTCATCGAACGCCCCACTTCCATCGCGGGCAGTGCCATCCAAACGACGCAGGAACCGACCTGGACCCCCGTTCCCTGCGGCTACCCCTTCGACACCTGCACCCCCACGCCCATCGCCACCCCCATGACCATTTCGGGGCCGGCCTGGCAGTACCACGGCCGGGTGCTGGACGAACTGCACCTCTCCCCGATCAACGGGGCCAATATCATCTTCTATAACAACGGGGTGGCCGTGACCGCCACCACCAACGCCGACGGCATGTTCCAGATTTCCGTGCCGCCGCTTTCGGGCAAGGAAACCTACGAGGTCGAGCTCCACCATCCCAATTTCAGGGACGGCTATTGGATGGAGGACCCGGAGGGCTTTTCGGAACAGGACCGCATCGCCCGGGCCTACGACTACCCGGAGAACGAGCACCTTCGTGGCAAGGACGGCGGCGGCGGGGAGGACCAAAACCTGGTTTTCTCCATGTTCCCGGGGCAATTGACCGAGCAGGAACAAATGTGGATCCAAAACGCCCGGCCTTCCCAGCCCTCGCAATAAAGCCGGGGGAAACCACCCGCGGAGGTGGAGCATGAAAAAAAACCTTTGGCGGGCCGGGCTCCTGGCCTTCATCCTGGCGGGGGCTTCCCTGGCCTGGGGAAACACGATCTACAGCCGCGCGCCCCAGTTCAACCTGCCCGACGGCGCCATCGCCTTCATGGGGTGTTATTGGTCCCCTTTAAGCATTACCGGAAGCGGCGGGGATACCTCCGCCCCGCCGGCGGTCCCGGGGGCCCCCAACAACAACGGTAACCTCTACAATTCGGGCAACGTCAAGGTGGGGGTCGACACCAACATGTTGGGGCAAATGATCGGGGACCAGATCGTCGGGGACCAAGCGCCCCCGACTTCCGATGAGGCGACCCAACAGGCCGACGCGGCGGTGATGCAAAAGGCCGCGGATATGAGTCTTTCCATCACGCCGGTGGCCTACAGCACCGTCTACCAGAACGCCCTCCTGATGCACGTTTTGAGCCCCGTCAAATGGGGTTACAACCCCCAACTCACCCAGTACTGCGGGATGAAGCCCTATATCCTCATCGGCATCGTGGATTACTGCGACGCCTATCCCTGCTCGGCCAAGGTCAAGGAAAAGGACAAGGACCAGCCCATCGCCTATTTCGGCAAGAGGTCCATCCTGGAGCAGGATACGGACGTCTTCGCCAACAAGGGCGCCCAGCACGCGGTGGCGCTGGAATTCTTCCTCATCTCCACGGCGGACGGGAAAACCCTCTGGCAGGGAAACCTCATGACCACCGGCGGCAAGGGAGCCGGCTACGAAGGCCTCACGACGGGCCTGGTGGAGAATGCCTTGAAGAATTTGATGCACAAATAGGAAGGTGCGGTAACGGGTCAGTTTGAGTTAGCTCCCCCTTTGAAAAAGGGGGCAGGGGGGTATTAGTCTTTTCCCATGCCAAGCAATAAATTTAACTCCCCCTTAATCCCCCTCTTTCAGAGGGGGAGAACGAGTTGGATTCAAACTGACCCATCACCAAAGATGTCGGTTCCGCTTTTAACCGGAAGGAGGCTTTATGAAATTAAATTCCATCCTGCGTGATTGCCGGTCGAACTGGAAGCCCCTGCTGGGGGCGGCCTTCCTGATGGTGTCCCTCTTGGGCCCGGTGGCCTGGTACAGCCGGGTCCATCCCCATTTATGGACCTATGAAAACGATCCTGTCGCCGACCTGGACCAAAAAGCAGTGCGGGATTACCGGTTGGGCCATTACCAAGAAGCGGAAATGGGTTTCCGCGCCGCCACGGTTTTGGAGCCCACCCGAATGGAACTTTGGTACAACCTGGGCAACGCCTGCTTCAAGCAGGGGAAATACCAGCAGGCGATGCAGGCCTACCAGAAGGCCTATGACCTGGCCCCCACCGACCCCGACGTTTTTTTCAACCTGAACCTGGCCTTGCGGAAAATGATGGGGGCGCGGGCCCCCACCGCAGGGGAGGGAAAGGCGGCTTTCTACCGGTGGGACCCACGCCGATTCGTGGATTTAAACCCCGAAGCTTAAAAGAAGAAATAACCCGCTTCGATGCCGAAATTGCTGGCGTCCGTCTTGCCGATGCCCGAGCTGGGTGACTGGTAGGAGATGGAAGTGTACCGGACGCCCAGGTTCCAGCTTTTCGCGAAGGTGTAGTCGACCTGGGTCACCAGCCCCAGGGCGTTGTCGAAGTTGACGTTGATGGCCGACAAGGCGCCGCTGCCGGTAAGCGAATTGGCGAAATGATAGGTGGGTCCGGCGCCGAACCTTAAGTCCCCCACATGGCCCATCACCAGCAGCTCGGCGGGGAAGCGGAAAAAACTAACATCGGCGTTCGACGCCTGGCTGATGGTGCTGAACTTCACTCCCAGGGTCGCCTGCAGGTCGATGGTCAGGGGGTTCAGGTCGGCCAAACCTTCCAAGGCCAGTCCCCCAAAGGCTGAAAGCCCCTGCCCGGCCAGGACATCCTGGGTGGACCCATCGGTGTAAACAACGGTGAAAAGCTTGGTGCCGCCGAATTCGGCGTTGCACCCGGCCAAAAGATGGGGCGTCACGGCCCGCGCCATGGCCGGCACACAGGCCAAGAGGGTCAAAAGACAGAGGCGGCTTAACTTTTTCATGGATTCTCCTCGGGGGTTTGGTGTTGCAACGGTTTATTTTACCCAAGGATTCCCGTTTCGGCGTTTCTTTCCCGTAAAAATCTGGGGGTCAAAACAGGGGCCGGGGCCTGTTTGGGCTCGATAAATCTCGCCCCTCGCCCCGGCACACCCAAAACGGCCCCTCGGCATGAGGGCCTCGGGGCAGGGGGCAGAGGGCAAGACCCAAGGCCGGCCCGCCGGGTTTTATTGTTTGAAGCCGCAAAAAAACCTGGGGTAAACTGGGGGCCTTCTTCCAATCTTTTCGGTGAAAGGCGATTCTATGGCCAATCCACCCCTGCGGAAGCCGAACCTGGGCAAGCCCCTTTTTTCCCGCAAGACCCTGGTCAGCCTCCTGGTCATCGGCAGCATCCTCCTCGTCTCGGTCGTCTGGCTGGTGAACAGGCTCCATCCCCTCCCGCCCCACCGGATCACCCTGGCCACCGGGCCCGAAGGCAGCTCCTACGCCTTTTACGGCAAGCGCTACAAGATCCTCCTGGCCAAGGAAGGGATCGACGTGGAACTCAAGGCCACCAACGGCGGGCTGGACAACCTCAAACTCCTGCGCGACCCCCATTCGGGGGTGGAAGCGGGCTTCGTGGAGGGAGGGGTGGCGACGGAAGCCGACGGCCAGGATTTGGATTCCCTGGGGACCATCGGCTACGAGCCGGTCTGGCTTTTTACCCATATCCCCGTCACCGACAAGGCCCTCTTCGCCTTGAAGGGCAAACGCGTGGCGGTGGGGCCGGAGGGCAGTGATTCCCGCGCCCTGGTGGAGGAACTACTCAAGCGCAGCAACCTGAACCTGGGGTTTTACCAGGCCTCCAGCCTGGAGCCGGAGGAGGCCACCAACCAGCTGCTCGCGGGCAAGGTGGACGCGGCCATCCTGATGATGAACTGGGGCAACCCCCTCGTGCGCAAGCTGGTCGACGCCCCCGGCATCTACCTGGCCAACTTCACGCGCGCCGACGCCTATGTGGCGCTTTTCCCCTCGCTTTATAAAAAAGTCCTGCCCGCGGGCGTGGGCGACCTGGAAACCAACCGCCCGGCGAAGGACACGACCCTCCTGGCCACCAAGACCAGCCTCATCGTTCGGGGCAACCTGCACCCGGCCCTGCAATACCTGCTGTTGGAGGCCGCCAGCCAGATCCATTCCCACGCGGGGGTGCTGGCCAAGGCCGGCGAATTCCCGGCGGCCGAGGCGCTGGAAATCGACCTCTCCCCCGACGCCCGCCACTACTACAAGTCCGGACGGCCCTTCCTGCAGCGCTACATGCCCTTCTGGCTGGCCGCCCTGGTGGAACAGCTGGTGGTCTTGATCATCCCGATCCTGGGCATCCTCTACCCCCTGGGCAAGGGGCTGGCCTCGCTTTACGGCTGGGGCATGCAGCGCAAGATCTACCTCATTTACGGGGAACTGCATTTCCTGGAGTCGGAAATCGACAAGCTGGGCAAGCGCGCCCCCACCAAAGAAATACTGGACCATATGAAACGGCTGGAAGAACGCGCCAACCGGGTGAAGGTGGCCTCCAACTATATGCCCATGCTCTACAGCCTGAAGGAAACGGTCGCCTATGTGCGCAGCCGGCTGGGCAAAGCCAGGTAAGTTTATTTCGTTTTTTTATATCGGAAGCCGGACGGGAGTTCCTATGAAGCGGTGGATATGGCTTGTCCTTGTTTTCATTCCGGCGGTTCTTACGGCTTCCGAAAAGCTTGAACCCTTGGTGGGTTCCCCGCTTTACGGCCAAGCCATGGGCCTCTACCAGAAGGGAAGTTACTCCAAGGCCTTGAAGGCCCTGAAAAAGGCCTTCCTGGCCGAGCCCCAAAACTGGCGGATCCCCCAGGCCATGGGGGACTGCTACCTGCACCTGAAAGATCCAGCCAAGGCCGCCGAGGCCTACGGCCAAAGCCTGGCCCTGCATCCCGACAACCCCGCCCTGCAACGGTTCCTTTACGGCCAGGAAGAGACAACTCCGGCCCCCACCCCCGCTCCCTCCTCGCGGCCCATCGAATTCTCCCTTTCCATCGGACCGAATTTCCCGTTCCAAAACAACAGCCTGACCGGAGGTTGGAATGAAGGTATCCAAGCGAGTTTTTACCTCGGAGTCCGCCCCTTACCCGATTGGGCTTTCGGAATCCAGGCCGACGCCTTGGGCATCGTGGCCGACAACCCGACCACCCTCTCGTCCTACACCTATCCGCCCTATCTTGCGAGTTATTCCGGACCCCGGCTGAGCGTCGCGGGAGGGAACCTGGCTTTGGACGCCAAATATTATTTCCTGCCCCCAACCAACCCGGTCGGTTTCTATGCCCGGGGCGGACCGGGGCTTTCCCTGCTTTACCGTTCCAAAGGGAAGGTCCAGGTTTTTGATTCGAATAATTCCACGACCTTCGATGAATATCTCCCGGAAATTTTCCGTTACGCACCCTCCGCCCAGGCGGGGTTCGGGTTCACGATCAAAAGCGAGGAAGCGGTCAGGCTTTTCCTCGAATGCCGGGCCACCTACGGCTTTTTTTACAATGACCCTTTGTTTTATGGTTCCGTCACCGGCGGGCTGTTGATCGACCTTTGACCCTTAAACCGGCAGGCGGGCCTCCTCGAGCCAGTATTTCTTCACCAACCCTATAAGACCCACCAGGTTCCTGTATTCCATGGGTTTGCTCAGGAAGGAGTTAGCCCCCTCGTGGTAGCTTTGCGTGATGTCGTGCTCGGTGTGGGATGAGGTGAGGATGATGATCGGGATCTTGCGCAGGTCCCGGTCGTTCTTGATGATCCGCAGGGCCTCGTGGCCGTCCACCCGGGGCATATAAAGGTCCAGCAGTATCAGGCAGGGAAGGATCCCCGCCGGCGTCAACAGGGAGGGTTTGCACTCCTCCAAGAGGTGGATCAGGTCCAAACCGTTGCCCACGAAACGGAAGGGCTCCTCGACCCCGTTGTCCTCCAAAGCCTTCTTCAGCAACAGCTGGTCCCCTTGGTTGTCGTCCACCACAACAAAGTATTTATCGCCATTGCTGTTTGAAGCTTCGGGAGCTTTTTCAAGTGTCGGGCCTTGCGGGTCGGTCGGGTTCATGGCGGCCTTCTTTTCTATGGGGATGTATCCCATCCCTCTATTTTCACGCTAGGCCTCTTCAAACGACAAAAGCAAGTGCGAAAATGATTTCGCCGCCCGACCGGGCCTTGAGGCCACCCCATATATGGGGTGCGTTGGCTGCACGGGCCGGGGCAGGCTTTTTCATTTTATAATTAATCTTTTACTTAACTATCTTCTTGACATTTAAGCTTTAGCTTAATAGTATCGCCCCATGAACCGACGACCCGCCCATGAGGATGTCTTCCAGGCTATCGCCCATCCGGCCCGGCGAAAACTGTTGGAATTATTGGAGAAAGGGGAACTGCCCGTGGGGGAACTGGCGAAGGATTTTCACGCCACCCCGCCCGCCCTCTCCCAACACCTGACGGTCCTCAAAAAGGCCGGATTGGTGGAGGAAAGGCGGCAAGGGCGCCAGAGGCTCTACCGGCTGACCCCCGAACCCCTGCAGGAAATTTCAGACTGGGTTGCGTCCCACAAAGCCTATTGGGTGGTCAAGTTGGCCGCCCTGGGCGGCTATTTAAGGCAAAAGCATGGAAATCCAAAAACCTGAGATCACCACGTCGCCAACCACCCCGATTGGGGCGGCTCCTCGTGATGACAAATGGAGGAAGCATGGCCAAGATTGAATTGGAAGCCTTTTACCCCTATCCCATCGGGCATGTTTGGGCGGCCCTGACCGAACCCGAGGCCCTGGGCCAATGGCTGATGCGCAACGAGAACTTCAAGCCCGTGAAGGGGCAAAAATTCAACTTTTACGCCAAGCCGGTCATGGGTTGGGACGGCAAGGCCCGCTGCGAGATCGTGGAAGTGGACAAGCCGCACAAGCTGGTCTGGACCCAGGCGGGGAACGACGAAGGGAAGGACCCCTTCACCATCACCTGGACCCTCCAGGAAGAAGGCAAGGGCACAAGGCTGAGCCTATTGCACGAAGGTATCCACGGACTTCGGGGTGTGCTGATCAAGAAATTCATGGGCGAGGGGTGGAAGCGCATGTTCGACCAAAGGATCCCGCTGGTGCTGGAATACGCTTCCAAGAAAGGCTGGGGGAGTTTTCCCAAGGACCGGCGGTTGGTGGAAAGCGACTGCCACGCCTGAAGGCGTCAGGCCTCGCCGATTTTGCGGTCCACGATGGAACAAAAGAGGTTGTAGAAATGATCGCGGCGTTCGGGGTTGGGCAGGTCCTTCTCGTAAAAACGGGCGAGATCGTTGAGGATATCCAGGTTCAGCGGGGCCAACTGGTGGGCGCGCAGCAGGCATTTTTCCGCGTCCTGGAGGGTGAATTTGGATCCGGGGGCATGCAGGATCAACGACGCTTTCTGCTTGAGGAAGCCGATATTCTTGGGGCTTTTGGCCAGGGCCTTTTCGACGACCTTCAGGGCCTCGACGTAATTTTCATCGAGGAACAAGTCTTCCAATTCCGAAATTTCATGACTCATGGCTTCGTCGTCCCTCTGGGGCCCCGGGATCAACCCGTCTTTTGAACCGCTTTCATCGCGGAATGGGAAAAGCCCTTCGCTGAATATTAGACGACAGCCGGCGGGCCCAGGTCAAATGAAGAGAGGTAAAGATGCGGTAAAGGTCTTACCCTTTCTAATATCTAATGCGGAAAAAATCAAACTGCCCTTAAGCTGGCCATATTTTCCGGCCGCCCCGGGGCGGGGTGACGGCGTCCAGCTTCTTCATCTCTTCGGGTGTGAGCGGCGGCAGGAGACCGGCGGCGACATTGGCCTCCACTTGTTCCGGATTTTTGGCGCCGGGAATGACGACCAATCCCGCCGGATAGGCCAGCGTGAACTGAAGGGCCAGCTGGGCGAGGGTCCTGCCCTGGGCCAGGGGTTTTAATTTTTCCACTTTTGCCAGGTCCTCTAGGTAGGTCTTGTTCTGGGCCGGGTCTTCGGTCCAGTTGTGCCGGAAGTCGGTCTTCTCAAAATGGGAATCCTTGGTGAATTTACCCGCTAAAAGGCCCATGGCGAGGGGTCCGCGGATGACCAAGCCGATGTTTTCCTTCACGCAATAGGGAAGGATATCGGCTTCGGAGGTCCGGTTGAGGAGGCTGTAATCGATCTGCACCACCGAACAGCCGCCGCCGGCGTTGAACTTCTTGAGGTATTCAAAATCGCTGGTGGAGAGGCCCCATCCCTTGAGTTTTCCCTGCTTTTGCAGTTTGGCGAAACCCTCGACGAAGACGGGCATGGTGGATTCCTGGAAATTGATGTGGTCGAAGATAATGTCCAGGTAGTCGGTCTGGAGGCGCTTCAGGTTCGATTCCACCCCGGCGATGAGCTTGTCCACGGTGGTATAGGCGCTGTGGCCGTCGGTGAAGCCCCGCCAGCCGATCTTGGTGGAGACCACGAATTTTTCCCGGCGGCCCTTCATGGCCCGCCCCAACAGTTCCTCGCTGTGGCCGTTGCCGTAAACGTCGGAGGTGTCGAAAAAGTTGACCCCCGATTCCAGGGCCTTCTCGACGGCTTCCAGGCTTTCCTTGTCGTCGGCCCGGCCCCAGTCGGAGCCTTCCACGGCCCAAAGGCCCAAGCCCACCTCGGCCACCGAAATATTGGTTTTTCCAAGGACTCTCTGGCGCAATGGCATGACGGCTCCTTTTTCATTGATCCTGCGGCGCAACATCTTATTCGATTTTCAGTCCAAAGCGGCGTTAAGATACCGTCCATATATTCAAGGAGGCCGCTATGATCCGCCGCAAATCTACTTTTTTCCTGCCCTTGTTATTCGCCTTTGCCCTTTCCGGGTTTACCCCGCTGAATGCCCAAACCCCGCCGGTGGAGCCGGCTGAAAGTCTCGAAAAAAACTTGGGGCTCCATTTTTACGGCGACGTGCGGTACCGGTTCACCTACCTGGTCCAGGGACAGGACTATGCGCCCACCGACGATTCTTCCACGCCCCTGTGGATCGACCACCGGCTGAATTACCGCATCCGGGCCAGGATCGGCGCCGAGAAGGACTTCGGCGGCGAGGCCAAGGCGGGATTGTGCTTCATCACCTCCGGCACGGGCGACCCCACCGACCCCTATTGGACCTTGAGCGGCGGGGCCACCTTCCTCAACGTGGGGCTGGACCAGGCCTATGTTTCACTCTCGCCCAAGGCCCTCAACCACGTGGTCACCCTTTCAGTAGGCAAGATCGCCAACCCCCTGGCCTATACCCCCATCACCTGGAGCGAGGACGTGATGCCCGAGGGCATGGGCTTGACCGTCGACCCCTCGAAGGACACCCATTTCAAACTGCTTTATTTCCGGCTCCAGGACAACGGGCCCGCCACCATCGACGGGGCGGGGGCGGACCCCTTCATGGCCGAGGTCCAAGTCCAACAACAACTGGACCTGGGGGACGCACAGGTGGCCCTGACGGCGGGCTACCAATATGTTTCCAATGTTTATTCCTTTGAAACGGGAGACGCGGCTGTCTCAAGCTATATGAATGTAACCCCTTCTCTTCCCCCGGGTGCACCCCTCTCCATTACTTCTAAGGGAATGGTGGGGGACAACAGCAGCAACAATGTCATTCCTGAGATGCACGTGGTGGAGGGAATCCTCAATGTTTCCCATACGATTGGGGAAGAAAAGATCCCCGTCCTCTGGACCCTTCACGGGGCCCTCAACCTTTCATCCTTTACGATCAACGCCGCCACGAATACCAACGTGAAAGCCATCAACCCGGGCTTGAACGATCCCAACGACCTGGCGCTTTTCGCCGGGGTGGAAGTGGGCAAGGCGGAGCAGGCGGGGAAATGGGCCGGTGGATTGCAGTGGGCTTACATCCAGCCCGACGCGGTGTTCTCGGCCTTCAACGACCCCAACCCGGGCCTGGGTCACAACAACAACACCTGGTTCATGGGACAGGTTGAGATGGGCCTGGAGGACGGATTGCGCCTGGATCTTGCCCAATACGTGGATTGGCGCGCCGACTATGATGTCTTCGGTCCCTCCCCCTCCGACATCATCGGCACCACCAGCCGGGACCCGATGCTGACCACCCGGATCGACCTGACGGCGAAGTTATGAAGGCCCCGCGGAAAAACCCCCAGCCCGAGCTTTTCGCAACCGAACGGCTGGTGGCCTATAGCGACGCGCTCTTCGGCTTTGCGGCAACGCTCCTGGTTTTGGGCCTCCGCATCCCGACGACCCAGGAACTGGCCGGCACAAGCCTGCCGGCCTTCCTCGCGGGCCTCTGGCCCGCTTACCTGAGCTTTTTCCTCAGCTTCCTCATCATCACGGCGGTCTGGTCCAACCACCACCTGATGTTCCACTACATCAAGAAAGCGGACCACAGCCTGGTGCTGTTCAACAGCCTGCTGATGCTGGACATCGTGGCCATCCCCTTCGGGGCGGGCTTGTTGGGGGAGCACCTGGCGGGCCCGGTGGAAAACGCCCGCGCGGCGGCCCTGGTTTACGGCGGGATCATCACGGTGGGGGGCATCCCCTTCAACCTGGTCTGGTGGTATGGAAGCCGGGACAAGGACCGCCTGGCGCCCGGGACCGACCCCGGGGTGGTCCGGGAGATCAGCCGGCATTTCCGCCGGGGGCCCTTCCTTTATTTGACCGCAACCCTCCTGGTCTTTTGGCGGGTCTGGCTGGGCGTGGCGGGATTCGTGGCCCTGATCCTCCTTTATATTATCCCCGCCACCTGGGCGGCGCGTCCAAAGGCCCGTCCCCAGCGGTAAAGCCGGGTTATTGGGCCGGGCCGAAATCACGGCTGACGGTGACGTAGCCGGGATAATCGAGCGACTGGTCCCCCACCCTGATGGAAGGTTTCACCTGAAGGGTCACGTGGCTGGGCTGGGTCCCTTCCCCCGCGATGTTCAAGGCCAGGTTGACCATCGAATTGAAGGTCTTGCCCGAAAAGGCGTCCATCAAATTGACTTCCATGACCAGGGGGAAATTCCCCAGGCCGCCATTGGCGGGAATTTGAACCTGTTTTTCCAGCACGCCGGAGGTCATCCGGTTCCCGTCGATGAAGAGAACCCACTCCATCCGGTTCATGCCGGCGGGCGAGCTGTTGGGGTTTTTGGCCTCGACGTTCACCGTGAACTGAAGCGGCAGGCTGTTGGATGTGAAGGCCGAGCGGAGGTTCAGAAGGTCCATGGGGCCGATATCCGAGGCCTTCATCCCCCCTTGCAGGGCAATGCCGGCAAGGGAGACCTGGTCCACCGAAGCCAGGCGAAACTGGCATTGGGTGAGGGTCGCCATCTGGGCCAACTGCTGGAGGGTGGAACAGCCGCACAGCAGGAGGGGGAAAATCAGGGCCGCAAGGGCCCAAGGCCGGGTCGGAAAATGTTTCAAAGATTTGCTCCTTTGGGTTGAAACGCCGGGGTTATTATCCCTTCCCTATCCGCCGGGAACAACCCTTCCGCGGACCGGGAAAGAACGGGTAAAATGAAGCCGTTTGGGATCCCTCATAACGAAGGGGGTATTGTGATCACTGCAACAGTTGGGACGGTGGTGGCCTTCTTCGCCGTTCTAGGACTCTTCCTTTATCTCGTCACGGTCTTCAACGGGCTTATCCGGCTCAAGGTTAACATCGACAAGGCCTGGGCGAATATCGACGTCCTCTTAAAACAGCGGCATGACCTGGTGCCCAATTTGGTGGCCGTGGTCAAAGGGTATAAGGATTTTGAGCAAAAGACCCTCACCGATTTGACCGCCGCCCGCACCGCTTCCCTGGGGGCGGTGAGCCTATCCGACAAAGCCCAAGCGGCCGAAACCCTCACGGGCAGCCTGAACCGCCTCTTCGCAGTGGTGGAGAATTACCCCCAGCTCAAGGCCCAGCAGAATTTCCTGGAACTGCAAAAGACCCTTTCGGACCTGGAAAGCCAGGTCGCCGACCGGCGGAGTTTTTACAACGATACGGTGGCGGCCTACAACGCCCGCATCGCCCAATTTCCCGACGTCCTCCTGGCCGGCGGCATGAAACTCACCCGGCGCGACCTTTTCCAGGCGGCGGAAGGGGAGAAGGGGATCGTCCAGGTGAACCTGGCCGCATCATGAGCCCCCCTGCCTTGCGCCGTCTTGGCGCCTTCTTTTTCGTCCTGTTCCTGGTTTCCGGCGGGACGCCGGTTTTCGCCTATTACTCCAGTTACTCCAGCGCGGATCAAGGCAGGGGCATCCTGTTTTGCGCCGCGGGACTGGTGGGCGGGGTGGCGGCCTTCTTCTGGGGCTTTGCCCAATTGCGCACCAAGCGGTTGATGCAGGACATCCCCCTCTCCACCGTCCGGGCCATGGCGCCAGGGCTGGTGGAAATCAGCGGCTCGGCGGTGGACTGGTGCCCCTTTGAGGGCCCCTTGAGCGGGCGGAAATGCGTTTACTACGAATATGAGATCGAACAATACGTGAGCAGCGGCAAGAATTGCCACTGGGAAACCATTCTCAGCGGAAATTCGAAAACATCCCCTTTTTTCATCCAGGATGAAACGGGAATGGTGATGGTGGCACCGGAAGGCTCCAAGGTGATCATCCCCCGCGCCTACCAGCTGGAGACGGGTGTTTTTACCGAAGTCCCCGGCCGCATCTCGGACTTTATGGACCGGCGGGGCGTTTCCTGCCGGTCCTTTTTCGGCTTCGAAAAAAAACTGCGCTTTACCGAGCGGCATTTGGAGCCCGTGGACAAGGTTTTCGTCATGGGCACTTGCCAGGAGTCTTCGGCCCGATTGACCGAACCACCCTCGGGCGCCACCAGCGGGCTTTGCGTGGCCAAGGGCCTTCGATCGAGCGAGGTTTTCATCCTTTCCGACGAAAGCCAGCGGGAGTTGGAAAGCTCCTTCGGCGACCATGCTTTTTTCGGGATCTTCGGCGGCCTGGCCCTCATCGGCGGGTGCCTTTATGGGTTGTTGAACCTTTTGGGGATCGCATGAAAAAAACCAAGAGCGTGGAAGCCTATATCGCCGGGGCGCCCGGGCCGCTCCGGGCCAAGTTGAAGCAAATGCGCTCGGCGATCCAAAAAGCCGCGCCCAAGGCCGAAGAAAAGATCAGTTATGGCATGCCTTATTACGGCTACAAGGGCCGCCTGGCCTATTTCGCCCTCATGAAAAACCATATCGGGCTTTATATCCCGCCGCCCATCCTGCAAGACCACCGGAAGGAACTAAGGGGTTACAGCACTTCCACCAGCGCCACCCTGCGCCTGCCCTTGGAGAAGAAGCTTCCCCTGGCGCTCATCGGCAAACTGGTCAAGGCCCGCGTGAAGTACAACGAAGCGAAGAGGGGCTGAAGCCGCCCTTTGCCCGCCCGGTTAATTCACCGTGATGGTCCCCACCATTCCCGTGCAGGTGGTCGGGTTCGGGCACATCCCGTTGCCGCAACTGGAATGCACCCCGCAATGAAAATGGTAGGTTCCAGCCGTCATGAAGGTGTAGGTGTAGGGGAAGGCGGTGGTGCCCGAAACCAGGCAGGTCCCGGACCCATCGTCGATATTCAAGGGATGGATGGTCGCGATGTTCCATTGCACCGATTGTCCGTGCGTGATGGTGGCGGTGCTGGGTGAAAATTGGTAACTGCTGCCGAAAACAGCGCTGATCGTCACCGCGGCGGCCGGTCCCGGCGTGGAAGTCGGTATGGGAGACCCCCCGCCGTACATGCCGCCTCCCGTGGGGGAACTGCTGCTGCAGGAAGTCCCTATCAGCAGGGGAAACAGCCCGGCCCCGACCAAGGTCACTATAAACAGAAAGTTTTTCATCTTGCTTCTCCTTTTCGTCCCGGCTCCGCACCCGTCTTCCGGCCGGGGGCGCGTCCCTGGAGGAAGCCACCGTGGATCTTGCGAAGCCCTGACGGTTTCAGCTTTCCACAGATTCCATTTGTGGACACTTATGAATACTGTCACACGGACGAAACTGTTTCCGTTGGGGGGAGCCGGGAAGAAGGGCTCGGAATTTTGTTTGTAACTTATATGAACTTTATTTGTACGGAAGAAACCTTTTTTTTGGTTGGGGGGCATTGAATTCAGCGGGGCCCAGAGGAAGGGTTCCGCCCTTGCCTGGAACTCAATCGTCGAATTTCCATCCGGGGTGACAGGCCACTTCCCAAAGATGGCCGTCGGGATCCTGAAAATACCCCGAATAACCGCCCCAAAAGGTTTTTTGGGCCGGTTTGACGATCTTGGCGCCGGCCTTTTTCGCCTGGGCCATCACCTCGTCCACTTCCCGTTGGCTGTTGACGTTGTGGCCGATGCTGAATTCGGTGGGGCTGGGCGGGGTCCGGCGGAGGGTGGCGTCCTTGGCGAGGCTTTTGCGGGGATAAAGGGCCATACGCAAGCCGTTGTTGAGGTCGAAAAAAACAATCGCGCCGTCCTCGATTTCCCCCCCGACGATACCTTGTGTCGTTAAACCAAGGCCGTCCCGGTAAAACTTCAGCGATTTTTCCAGGTCATCCACGCCCAAAGTCAGGAAGGTTATCCTTGGTTTCATGTCCGCCTCCGGTATTCACCTAAACCTTTTTTTCATCTTAAAAACGGGGAAGGGCGCTTTTCAACACCCCGAGTTATTTCGCACGTGTATCTTCCTGAAAACGCAAAAAAGGGGCGTCCGGTCATCCGCCGGACACCCCTTTTGCTTTTGAAAAACAGGTTTAAAAGGCTTGGGTAAGGTCCATTCCCGCCGCATCCGGGCTGGAATAGGGCGCCAGGGAGAGGGAATCGGGGTGCTGGACCAAGTAGTTGTAGCGGTTGACGGCGTTATAACGCTCCGAACCGGCGTCGCCCCGCAGGAGCAAGCCGCCCACCCACCCGGCGTTACCCGCCAGGATCAGGGCCAGGCTGGGTCCCAGGTTGGGCGTGGTGCCGGTCACGTACCCGTAAGCATTGATGGAAGTGTTCCCCATCTTCGTCATCTCCACGGTGAAGTCCACCCAGCCCGCCATTTCCACCCCCAGGCCGGTCCAGAAAAGGCCCGATCCCAGTCTTTCCTTATTCGAGGCGGAATCGAGGTAAGCGCTGGCCTGGCTGTCGCCCAAGGGGTCGATGACCTTTTTAAAGTCCGAAGAGGTTTGAAGGGGAAGGCCGTCGTAATAAAAGCCGTTCGAAACGGCGTCGTCCCCGGCCCAAAAGGTCTGGATGTCGATGGGCTTCAAATTCTTGGCGGAAGAAACGGTGGAGAGGGCAGTCTCCGGGTTGTTGTCCTGGGCCCAGGCCATGGCAATGGGGGCCAATAAGATGGCCAGCGTTAAAGCGATCCGTTTACGCATGACAGTCTCCTTTCCATCACACCAACTTGAAGGTTTTTGGCCGGCTGCCGAGGCCCCGGGCTTTGCCCAGGGGATAGCCGTGTACTTGACCCTCAGAGGTAGTGACGAGGAAGGAAGAAGGAAAGGGTTGGAACGGAAAACAGGGCTGAAATCGTTGGGAAGAAAGCGGATTCACCCCGCGTAACTTTAGGGCGCGAGAAACGTCTTAAGGGCCGGCTTATTTCCGCTTTTCGATCGGCACGTAGGCCCTCTGCGTCGGGCCCTGGTAAACCTGCCGGGGGCGGTTGATGCGGGTGTTCTTATCGTGCCGCATCTCCCTCCAGTGGGCCAGCCACCCGGGCACCCGGCCGATGGCGAAAAGCACCGTGAACATGTTCACCGGGAAGCCCGCGGCCTTGAGGATGAGGCCGGAATAGAAATCCACGTTGGGATAGAGCTTGCGGCTGAGGAAATAATCGTCCTTCAGGGCGATTTCCTCCAGCTTTTTGGCGATATCGAACATGGGGTCGTTCAGGCCCGGTTTGTTGAGGAGCGAATCGCAGAGCTTCTTGATGATCTTGGCGCGGGGGTCGAAGTTCTTGTAGACCCGGTGGCCGAAACCCATCAGTTTTCCCTTGTTGTTCTTGATGTTGTCCACGAAGGCGGAGGGGGACATCTTGCTGTCGCGGATCTGTTCGAGCATCTCGATGACTTCCTGGTTGGCCCCGCCGTGCAGCTTGCCCCAGAGGGCGCTGATGCCCGCCCCGATGACCGCGTAGATATTGGCCAGGCTGGAGCCCGCCATGCGCACGGTAGAGGTGGAGCAGTTCTGTTCGTGGTCGGCGGACAGCAACAGGAACATGTCCAGGGCCTTCACCACGTCCGGATCCAGCTGGTAGTCATTGACGGGCGAGGCGAACATCATATTGAGGAAGTTCTCCACGAATTTGAGCTTATTGGAGGGATAAACGACGGGCTCGTCGATGGTCTTCTTATAGGAAATGGCGGCGATGGTGCGGATCTGGGACATGAGGTTGGCGATGATGACCTCCTCGTCCGCCGGGTCCAGGTTGTCCTTGACCGGGTAGAAGGCCGCCAGGGAGGCCACCACGGAAGTCAGCACGGCCATGGGGTGGGCGCCCCGGGGAAAACCGTTGAAGAACTGCATCATGTCCTCGGGGATCAGGGAGGACCGGTTCAGGTGATCGGAGAAGGTGTCGAAGTTCTTGGTGCTGGGCAGGTCGCCGTACATGAGCAGGTAGGCGGTCTCGATAAAAAAGGACTTCTCGGCCAGTTCCTCGATGGGGATGCCGCGGTAGCGCAGGATGCCCTTGTCGCCGTCGATGAAAGTGATGGCGCTCTGGCAGGCGCCGGTGTTGCCGTAGCCGTTGTCCAGGGTGATATAGCCGCTGTCGGCGCGCAGGCTGGAGATGTCGATGGCCTTCTCGCCTTCCGTGCCAACCACCACGGGGTATTCGTAGGTTTTTCCATCGAGAATGATTTTCGCTTTGTCGGGCATGGCGGCCTCCGCCGGGTCTATGAGATAGGGAATTCTAGAGAGAATTCGCCAAATAAAACAGGAAGTTTTGTCCGATTTTGAAAAAAATCCAGGCTGACAGGTCCGGGCGGGCCCGGGATTGGAAAGTTGACTGGCGCTTTAACGGTCTTTCGATTTAAATAACGCCATGAGAGTTTTTAAAACAAAAGCCCTGTTTTTTTTGCTGGTGCCCGTACTCGCCTGTGCGGTTGTCGGGAGGGCGCAGGCCGACCCCTTCGCGTCCGGCCAAAGCATCGATACCCGGATGGACCTGGGGCTCTTCGGCCTTTTGGGTGGGGGGATGAACTATTCGATGGGGGGGAGGCCCCTCACCCGCTATGCGGACTTCAAGGGACTGATTTACCCCCTGCGCGACGAGGAAGCTTCCGACCTCATCCGGGACGCGGAGCAATGCCATTTCGCCGCCAGCGTCCTATACGTGACGGGCGGGGTGGTGGGCGTGGATGTGGCCTTGAACTTCAAACCCGTGCCTTTCCTGGGCGTGGACTGGTTCGACCGGATCTCCACCGCCGTGGTGGCGGGGGAGTTTTTTTGGGGCGCGGGGGCCCTTTTGGACAACGGCGCCGAGGGCCGCAAGTACAACGCTGTCCAGCGCTACAACCAACTGCTCCGGAACAGCCCCCAGGCCGTCCTGGAATTAAAGCCCCGGCTGGCCCTGGCCCCGCAAGGCCCCGAACTGGGCCTGGATTTGGCTTTTTAATCCATGGTGCGTCCCCCCAAGAAGTCGGGCCTCCTTTTATCCCTCCTTTTCCTGCTGACGGCCCCGAGCCTCGCTGGCCCCCCTGATTGGCAGGGAACCTGGGAAGGGGAGATGGGGACGGGGAGCCATCTCTTCCGCGTTGCCTTCGTCTTGAAGGAAGGCACCGGGGAATATGACAACATCGACGACGGCATCTATGGCGAAGCCATGACCCTGGAAGGCGACGGACGAAAACTCCAAGGCCGGACCGACGGAGGGGGTGTCCTGGAGCTTTCGAAAACCCCGGGCCAGGCAATCCTGACCGGAATTTTCACGCAAGGCCCCGGCGCGGATATCCAGCGCAGTTTGGTGCTTGAAAACCAAGGCTACCCGGTCACCCTCCACCGGGGGGAGGATTATCTCCGGGCGAGGCTTGGAAGCGATGGAGGCGGGCAAACCCCTTATCAATATGCTCTACCCGCCGTCCTGTCCGATGGGTGGGAAATCGGGGACCTCCGGAAAAGCCGGGCCGACCTGCCAAAAGTGGAAGGGGTCGTGCGGGATATCCTGACGGGCTCCTTTCCCCATATCCATAGCCTGGCGGTGGTGAAGGACGGAAAGCTGGTCTTGGATGAGTATTTCTACGGTTACGGCCCCAACGATCTCCATCCCGTCCAATCGGTCACAAAGGACATCTTCTCGCTTCTTTTTGGGATCGGGGTGGGGCAAGGCCTGGTCCAGCCGGAACAAAAGCTTTTCGACTCTTTCCCCGAATACCGGCTTAAGCCCAACTGGGAAAAGACCAAGGATTCCATCACCCTGGAATCCCTCCTGACCATGACTTCGGGGCTCGGCTGCGACGACTTCAAGGATTCGGAATCCTGTTCCTGGAAGATGGTGGCTTCCCCCGATTGGCTGGATTTTTCCCTATCCCTGCCCCAGCAAAACCCGCCCGGCTCCCATTTCGCCTATTGCGGCGCCTGTTTAACCCCGCTGGGTGTGATCCTGGAGCGGCAAAGCGGCCTGAGCCTGCCCGAGTACGCCCAGAAATTCCTTTTCGGACCGCTGGGAATCCAGGAGACTCGCTGGTGGGATGGCCCGGGGGACAGCCATTCCCCCGCCTTTGGATTGGCCTTAAGGCCCCGGGACATGGCCAAGCTGGGATATTTGATGGTGAAGAAAGGAGAGTGGAAGGGCCGGGAAGTCGTCCCTGAAAGCTGGATCACCCGGTCCACCTCGCCTTTTGTGCCGAACACCCAAACGGGCAAGGAAGCCGACTACGGCTATCTATGGTGGGAAAGGGATGTCACCTGGCATGGAAAGAAACATCGCAGCTTGGACGCCTGGGGTGTGGGCGGCCAGCATGTTTTCATCGTCCCGGACCTTGACCTGGTCTGCGTGTTGACGGGCGGCAACTATAAGGACGGAAATCTCGCCAATAACAGCTTCAAAATTTTTCATGAAGTGTTGGAGGCCTTCCGGTAGGCGGGGCATAATAAACCCATGAAATCCCTCCCCGGACCGGCTTGGCGTGACAAGGTTTTCGGGGGCCTGCTTCTGGTCTGGGCCGTGCTGGTCTTCGCCCATTATTTTTCCCTCAAAACCGCCTTCGATCTTTCCTTTATTTCCACGGCCTTTTCGGCCTTAAGCCAGGCTGATTTCCACAAGCTGGCGGGTAACTGGCTCAACTTCTTTAAAAACCTCGGCTGTGTCCTGGCGGTTTTGTTCGTCCTGTGGCGGTTGGGACACCGATTCCTCCAATGGATCGGGCTTACGGAAAAGAACGCCGCCCTGCGGTTTTGCCTGGAAATGGCGCTGGGGATCGCCACGACCAATACCCTCTGGCTGGGGTTCGGGTTGAACCGGCTTTGGTTCGAACCGCTCCAGTGGGCCTTGGGGCTGGCTTTGTTGGGCTGGGCCCTTTGGGACCTTTCCCGGAGCTTCCTCAAAATCCAAAAGTTTCCCCGATGGCCAAAGCCCGGGAATTTCTTTCTTTTATTGGGAGTTTTGGGGGCCTTGAGTTTGGCTTTGGACCTGCTCCAAGGCATGACCCCCGACGTCTATTTTGACGGTCTGGTTTACCATCTCGCGGCCCTCCAGTTCTGGCAATTCCACCACGGCCTCGCCGACTTTTACACCAACCTGTACTCCTACTTTCCTTTCGGCGGGGAACTCTACTTCGCCAACGGGTTTTTCTTCGCGGGCAGCGAGGCGGCCAAAATGCTCAACGCCTTTTCGGCCGGCCTTTGCGGTTTGGCCCTGGCCGGTTGGGTGGCCGAGGAATCAGGCTGGGACAAGGGGCTCATGGCCTGGGCCATGGTGCTTACCCTGCCCCTGGTCTCGGCCGCGGTCTGGACCACCCAGAATGACGTCTTGCTGGCCTTCTTCTTTATCCTCTTTATCTACACGCTTCTTCGCTGGCTCCCGGGCGCCGGGAATTCCTGGGCACTGGCCGCAGGCCTCTTGGGTGGGGCCGCCTTGACGGTGAAGTACACCGCCATCGCCAGCGTGGGGATAGTCCTCTTCACGGCGCTGTTTTTCTATAAAAAGGGTGCAGTCGATCCGAAAAAAAAGGCCGGGTGGGTCTGGGTTATCCTATTGATGGCCGGTTCGGTAGCGCCCTGGTTGTTAAAGAACAACGTCTTTACTGGAAATTTTTTTTATCCCTACCTTTCGTCCGTTTTTGGCGGCCGGGCCCTGCCGTCCGAAAATATGGCGGCCCTTCTCAACGACAACGAGGCGGCTTTGGGCGCCAGCTTCTCTTTGTGGGGCTGGGCCAGCCGGGTATTTTCGATAGACCTGAATAAAACCATCGCGCCGCTGCTTTTTGGCTTTGTCCCCTTTTTGTTCCTCGGCGGGAAATGGCGGCCCCTTACCCGGTTTTTTGTCCTGCTTAGCTTCCTTCTTTTATTATCCGGCTTTCTGATTTCCCACCAGCTCCGGCTGATGATTCCCGGATTCGTCGTTTGCTTCGCAGCCATGTTGTTGCTTCTGGAGGATGCGGAATGGAAGAAAGCGGCCTGGGCTTGGGGCGGGATCGTGACGCTCTTCGCCGCGCTCAGCTTTCTTTCGCTTGCACGCCTGAGCGTGGATTATTACCGGACCCCGAAAATGGCCTTGGGGGTTGAAACCCGCGAGGAATACCTTGGGCAGGCCCGGCAAACCGCCACCTATTACAGTTTGACCCAGGCGGCGCAAAGTTTCCTTCCCCCGGACGCTTGCATCCTTGTGGTGGGAGATGCGCGGGGACTTTATTATCCCCGGCCCTTTTACACAAACAGCGTGTTTGACGACCAAGTTCTTCCACGATTGGTTCTGCAAGAAAATGGGAAAGCGGAAAGAATCCGGAAGAGACTTAAAGAAATGGGAATAGATGACATTGTGGTTTCGGGTGAGGAAGGTTACCGATTGTCGAGGGCATATTCCGTTTGTTCTATAACGCCGGAGGAATTGGGTAAATTGGACGATCTTATCCAACATTGGACCGACTCTTGGTTCTTGGACCGATTGAACGGTATTTACCGGCTGAGAAATTCCTCTATCGAACACGACTCTCCAGTGTTGGATTATCTGGTATTTCTCAGAATTACGAATGGAACTTCAGATACCCACAAATAAAAAGGTACGCTTAAAAGCCATGCGATTTTTTTACGGGGTGGTTGTCTCTGTGGTTAAATAAGCCAAGTTTCGATTTATTGGAGGCTTCGGTGGCCATTCCTTTGGCGGCGGTCATTCTGGCGGCGGGCGACAGCAAGCGCATGAATTCCAAGACCCCCCTGGCGCTTCTGCCGGTGGCGGGCCAGCCCATGATCGAATACTCCCTCCAGAACGCCGAGGCCCTCTCTCCCGATAAGATCTTCGTCGTGGTAGGCCCCCATTCGAAAGAAGTCTCCGAATATCTGGGGAAAAGGGCCAAGCCCGTCCTTCAAAAACAAAACCTGGGCAGCGGCCATGCGGTCCAGCAGGTCCTGCCCTATCTGAAGTCCTTCAAGGGAAACGTCATTGTTTTCTATGCCGACGACTGCCTGACCCGGCGGGAAAGCGTCTTGGCCTTGAGGCAAATCCATCTTCTCCAGCAATCCACCGCGACCCTGCTGACGGCCCGGATCGAGAATCCTTTCCGCTATGGAAGGATTGTCCGGGGGCCCAACGGGGATGTGGAAGGGATCGTCGAAGAGGACCAAGCGACCGATGAAATCCGGCGGATCAAGGAAGTCAACGCCGGTGTCTACCTCTTCCAGGCGCCTTTCCTGTCCCAGGCTTTGAAGTCCCTGGAGGCTTCCAAGGCGAAAAAGGAGTTTTATATCACCGAATCCATCGCCCACCTCGTGCGTGCGGGCGGCAAGGTCCAGGCCCTGATGATGCCCGACCGCACGGAAGTCCTGGGCATCAGCAACCGCGGCCAGTTGTCCTGGGCCCACCGGATCCTGAACTTGCGGCGGGTGTTGGAACACCAGCAAAAGGGCGTGACTTTCTTGAACCCGAAATCGGTGGAGGTCAGCCGGCAAACGGTCATCGGCCGGGACACGGTCATCGAGGGGAACGTGAAGCTGACGGGCGACACGGTCATCGGGGAGGACTGCCGCATCGAATCGGGCAGCGTGGTCCATTCCTCCCGGCTCGGCAGGGGCGTGACCCTCCGGTCCTCCCGCATCATGGACAGCCAGCTGGCCGACGGCTGCGACGCCGGCCCCTTCGCCCACGTCAGGGGCGGCTGCGTTTTGGATAAATCGGTGCACGTCGGGACGAACACCGAGCGCAAGAACGCCCGGGTCGGCGCCGAAAGCAAGATGGGCCATTTTTCCTACGTGGGGGACGCCGTCCTCGGCAGGGATGTCAACGTGGGGGCGGGCTGTGTTTTCGCCAATTTCGACGGCAAGAATAAGCATGAAAGCCGCATCGGAAATAAGGTCTTCCTGGGAAGCAATTCCACCCTGGTAGCGCCGGTTACCATCGGCGACCGGGCGGTTATCGGGGCGGGAGCCGTCGTTACCAAGAATGTGCCCGCGGGGGTGACGGTTGTGGGGGTCCCCGCCAAGCCTTTCCAAAAGAAGAAGTAAATTCCGAAGATTGAAACGTCCCGGTTGCCGCTTGGTTTCATTTGTGGTAAAAGATTGCCTCCGGGTGCCTCCAACGCGTTCTTCCACATCCCCCGCCGGGCCCAGCTGAAGCCGCCTTCTTCTCGACGCCGCCATTAAAATTGAGGAGCCTCCATGACGAGGACCGTGGGTCCGAACGGACTGAAAATCTTCTGCGGGACAGCCAATCCCGAATTGGCGAAGGCCATCGCCGAATCACTCAAGGTTCCCCTGGGCGAACTGCTCGTGAGCCGTTTTTCCGAGGGCGAGATCCGCATCAAGATCAACGAGGACGTCCGGGGCCGGGACATCTTCCTCATCCAGCCCACCTGCCCGCCGGTCAACGACAACGTGGTGGAGCTGCTGATCATCCTGGACGCCTTCCGCCGGGCTTCGGCGCGCCGCATCACGGCCGTTCTTCCTTATTACGGTTATGCCCGGCAGGACCGCAAGGACCAGCCCCGCGTCCCCATTACCGCCAAGCTCATGGCCAATATCATCACCGAGGCGGGGGCGGACCGGGTTTTGACCATGGACCTGCACGCCCAGCAGATCCAGGGCTTCTTCGACATCCCGGTGGACCACCTTTACGCCTTCCCGGTCATCGCCTCCTATTTCCGCAAGAAGAAGCTCAAGAACCTGACCATTGTCTCCCCCGATGTGGGGGGCATCAAGATGGCCCGCGCCTACGCCAAGGGTTTGGATGCCGACCTGGCCATCGTGGACAAGCGCCGCATGGGCCCCAACGAGGTGGAAGCCATGAACCTCATCGGGGAAGTGAAGGGAAAGACGGTCTTGATCCCCGACGACATGATCGCAACCGGCGGTTCGCTGGTACAGGCCGTCAACGCCCTGGTCAAATTCGGGGCCAAGGATATCTATGCTTCCTGCACCCACGCCATTTTGTCGGGAAACGCCGTGGAAAAGCTTAAAAAATCGGTCTTGAAAGAAGTCGTGGTTACGGATACCATTCCTATCCCCCCGGAGAAGCGGATCGACAAAATTACCGTTCTTCCGGTGGCTCCCCTTTTCGGGGAGGCGATCCTTCGGATCCACAACGAAGAGTCCATTAGCTCGTTGTTCAACGATGTGATCTAGCCAAAAGAAAATTAACAATGTTTAATGAAGAGTGAAGAATGATGGAAGTTTCCGCGAAGCGGAAACAACCTTCATTTTAAATTTTACATTTTTCATTTCACATTGATCTTACAAAGAAACTTGGATTCCGTGATTGCTGTTTTCGCGCGGTCACGCCCCAAGCGGGAGTCGACGCCATGAAGCAAGTACCATTAGCCGCTAAAATCCGCACCATCCGGGGCAGCAGCCGCACGCGCCGCCTGCGGGCCACGGGGTTCGTCCCCGCGGAAGTTTACGGG
>JAJPJW010000011.1 GCA_021324075.1 Pseudomonadota bacterium
GGGAAGAGAATGACCCCGCTGACTAAGACACAGCCTAAGATAAAGATCATCGCCGCATTCCTTTTGTAATCCTGTCACACTTCCCCTTTTTAATTCGTCAGGCTTATGACGGACCTAACTAATACAAAGGAGAGGTTATGAGCCAGGAAGACGGAAAGAAAGCCAAGGGAACGAAGACGGCGAAGGTCATTTATTGGATCGCGACGGGGCTTACGGTGTTTTTCATGGGTTCGGGCGGGGTCATGATGGCCCTGGGCATGCAAGGCAATGTCCAAGGCATCCTCGAGCTGGGCTATCCCGCCTATCTTTGCACCATCCTGGGGCCCGCCAAGATCCTGGGCTGTATCGCCCTCTTATTCGGGAACCGGTTCCCCACCCTCAAGGAATGGGCCTATGCGGGCCTCAGCTTCGACCTACTGGGCGCCTCGGCTTCCTACGCGTTGCACGGCAACCTGCCGGCCCCGCACATCGTCTATCCCCTGGTGATTTGGATGCTTGTCCTTTTGTCCCACCGCCAGTGGCGAAGAAACGCCTGACCCGGCTATTGTGGAAAAAAGGCCGGCCCCCCCTAAGGCCCGGCCTTTTTTATTTTCCCGACGGGGACTTGTCCCCATTGCGCTCATCGACGGTATAAGGCTCTTCTTTCCGGGGATATTTATGGGTATTCAGGACATGGTAGGCATCCACGGTCCCCGCGCCGGAAGTTTTCACCATCCGGATCTTGTATAAATACATCGGAACGTAAACCGAGGACCCGGCCACTTGGCCGCCTGAGGCGGTGGTATGGGGGCCGGAGGTTTCGACGTTCCGGCTCACGTCGGCCTTTTGCAGCACCTTGAAATAGCGGTAGCCTTTTTCCCAGGTCAATTCGGCGGCGTGGTAATAAGCGGCTTCCTTGCAAAAGTCGGGGTAGCCGCCGACAAACTCGACCCCCCAACTGCCGTCATCAAAGTGCTTTTCGTCATACCCGGTGCCGCTGTCACCCGAATAGCGGCAATAAGCCGCATCGTAAACGCATCCGGTGACGCCCACAAAAGAAACCAGCAGGACCGCCATCCATAAAAACTTCATCCGATACCTCCTGAAAATAGCTTCATAAAAATAGGTCTTCCATTTATCCCCGGACTAAAGACCGGTCCATCCGATGCCCCAGGCCTTGGCAAAGGTTCACAAGATACAAGTGTGTTAATGGGCGTTATTATTCCCACAAAAAGGAGCCTGGGATTTCGTCCTTTTATCCCAGCTTCAGTGGAAAACGGGCCGGATGTAACCGGTAAAAAGCGGGGTTTTTCAAAGGGCTTGGCGGAAGCCGGCGAGATTCAATCGGTTTGGGGGTTTTATTCGATCGGCTCGAAAGGCTTCATATCCGGGGTGCCCCGGACCTTCCGTTTGAAGCCGCCCTCCGGGGCAGGCGGCCCCGGGGTCCCTTTGTTTCCAGGTTGGTCCCCGCGGAGCAATTTCCGGATGTAGCTTTCCCAAAAATAGGGATTTTTGACCGAGAAAAGGCTGTTCTTCCCTTCCGAGCCGCCCCCGATCACGACGCAATTTCCCTGGACCTTCACATCCAGGATTTTTGAAAGTTCAAAATCCCTCGTCCGGTCCTTGCCCACAAAAGCGATCCTTCGGTTGGTCAGGGTCAGGCTTCCCGAATCCATCTTCGTCATTTGTTCGACCGGGGTGGACCGGGCCACGCCGCCCGTAATGGACCCGTTCGAGGTGGTGATCCCGCCGGTCAGGTAGATCGTCTCCAGTTCGAAAAGATCGGAAGCTTCGGTCAGGAAGGCCGTTTCCCCGTCCCGGAGCAGGATGGGCACATTGCTCAGGGTGGCGATGCCTTCCTCCCCCAACCGCCCTAAAGACTCCTCGGCCTGGTTTCTCAGCGAATCGGCCTCGGAACGCGAATAATTCGCGGGCTTGTTCTTGGCTTGGTAGGCCAGGACGGCGACAACCACGATGATCAGAAGGAAGGAGACGATATAAATCGGGGCATCGCCGTTGTCCGCAAAGGCATAAGTGGAGAGGGAGAAGAAGGATAGCGTTAAAAGAATCCGTGCCATTTTAACCCCCATTCGAAGCCAAAAAATGGCTGAGGATCAGGCTGAAACCGAAGACGAAGACCAACCCCATGACAATGGCGAAAAACGCCGCCGTGGCCAGGAAAGCCCTGAGGGTGGAAATGCGGTGGGATTCGGAAAGGCAGATCACGCCCAGCACCGTGCTCCACCATCCCATCAGGTCGGCGATGAGGCCCAGCCAGTGCTGGCCGAAGAACAAATAACTCTGGAAAAATTCGGGCTGGTCCCCGATTAAAACGGGGCCGATGATATCGGGCCAGGAACCCATGTCCTTGATAAAAGCCAGCAGTCCGCCCACCACACCCGGAACGCAGGACCAGAGAAGCGCGGTGAAAACGTCCCTGAAGCTCCCCTTCCCCCCTAACAGCTTCCCGATGAGGAAAAGCGCCGCGAAATATCCGGCGAAAAAGGCCGCCATGACAACCGCCACCAGGAGGACCGCCAAAAGGAACCCGACGGGCCCCGGGCCGAAAATTTTGGAAAAGCTGACCACGAGCTTGGGGGAAAGGACCATCCAAAGGATCAAATAAAAGGCGAGATGGATCGTTCCAAATCCCGGCTGGTGGGCCGTGATGCTGCGCACCGTCAACCGGGGATGGAGGAACATCCGGAAGAACATCCGCCAAAAGGAACCGGGTTTTTCCGCGGGAAGGGGCTTGAGGGGTTCGGGGGTAGTTTTTTTCGGCTCGATGGGGCAACCGCACTTGGGGCAGGACTTCGCCCGGTCCGAAACCTTCGTTTCACATTCGGGGCAAGGAATCAAAGCCATGGTTCATTCCTTTCACTGGCAAAATACGAAAATGAAATAGGGGACTTCCAGGGACATTAAAACATATGTCCGGGAATCTTCATGGTGAAAAAGGGGTAAAGAAAACCCGGCGGTGGCGGGGATATCGTTAGATTTTCGGAAGGCCTTCGCGGGAAAGGACCCGGGGGTCCTGGTAAAGGGCGCGCAGGCCCTCGGGGGTATTGTCCTTATCCAGGTAATCGGGCCAGATCATGAACCAAGCCCATCCCGGCTGGCTTTTAAAGATGGCCGGATCGGGAACGGGCCCGATCTCGCCCAGGGCGACGGGCCTTCCCTCCGCCACTTCCACCAACTGGGTGTAATGGCTGTCCCGGTAGTCCGAGTGGTAGATGTCGGTGGCGAGGATATCCACGCAGGAGTGGCCGGGGTAATAGTCCCGGTAGGGGCCGGCGTTCCCCTCGTCGTTGACCTTGTTGGCGTTCCAAACCCAAATCAGGTTGTCCAGCCGGTAGCGCTGGGTGAAAACCTCGAACATGAGGCGGTAAAGCGCCTGGGTGCCGCGGGGGCCGGGCCGGAAACCCCACCAAAACCAGTCGCCGTTCATTTCATGGTAGGGCCGCCAGAGCACGGGCACGCGGGCGTCGCGAAGCTTTGTCAGGTGGCCCGCCACTACTTTGAGTTGGTCCAGCCAGCGGTTGTGGAGCGGCGCCCCGGGCGTGACCAGCTCCCTCCATTGGGCGTCGGTCAGCTTGGCCTGCACGCTTTCCTTCCACCCATTGGGTTCCGCGTCCATGGGCCGCACCGCGTGCCACATCAGCGTGATGATGGAGCCTTCGCGGTATTGCCGGATGGCCTCCTCCATATTGGCTTCCCGGTTGGAGATGGCGTCCTTGTCTTTCGGCGCCCCGGTGAAGCCGAAATCCTGCCCCCAAAGGACGGGAGTGCGGCCCGTGATCTCCTGGGCGCGCCGGGAAGAACCGGAACGGAACCCGGGGTAGTTGTGCTGTCCGGACAGGGTCTTCTTGCCCGAAATGGAATAAAGGTATTCGAGGAGTTTGCGGGCCTCGGGGGAGGCTTTGGGATTGGCGGGTTCAAAGGGCATTTAAATATCCTAAATGAATTTTGGCTTTAAAGGAGAATATCTAAAGCCCTTATTTCGTAATTATGTACTTCATAAAGCAAAGACTATTTGCCACAGATGCATGGGATAAATGGGATTAAAATTCGAAGAAATAAATTCCGGAGTTTTGATTTTATGCCGGGATTTTTGGTTTCCTTATCCCATGAATCCCCTGAATCTGTGGCTAAAATAAGATTTGATCTCCGCTTTGCCAAAAGCATAGTTCCATTATTCTTTCCTATCCCGGGCCAAGCACAATGATATTTTTGGCGTCCGAGAAAAGAATCTTCATTCCCAAGAACCCGGCCAATTCCCCGAGGGTCTTCACGGTATAGAAGGAAACATGGGTCGGGTCCCGCCGGTACCACCAATCGGCGAACTTCACCCGGTCGTTCGGATGGAAAAGGGTCATGAGGGCGAATACTCCCCCGGGTGCCAGTCTTTGGGAGAGGGCCTGAAGGGTGCCCAGGGGATCGGCCAAATGTTCCAGCACTTCGGTAAGGGTGATGAGGTCGTA
>JAJPJW010000059.1 GCA_021324075.1 Pseudomonadota bacterium
AGATCTACCGCATCACCAAGGGCGATGCCTACGTGGCCACTGAAGTGGGCCAGCACCAGATGTGGGCGGCTCAATATTACAAGTTCAACAAGCCCCGCCGCTGGATCACCTCCGGCGGGCTGGGCACCATGGGCTTCGGTTTCCCGGCGGCCATCGGCGTGGCCTTTGCCCACCCGAACGCCACGGTCGTGGACGTGGCCGGCGACGGCAGCTTCCAGATGACCCTGCAGGAGCTGGCCATCGTCAAGCAGTACGACCTGAACGTGAAGACCATCGTCATCAACAACAAGTTCATGGGCATGGTCAAGCAGTGGCAGGATTTGTTCTTCGACAAGCGCTACGCGGCCACTTCCATCCCGGCCCAGCCGGACTTCGTGAAGCTGGCCGATGCCTACGGCATCAAGGGCCTGCGGGCCGAGACACCCAAGGAAACCAAGGAAGTCCTGGAAGAAGCCCTGACCAAGAAGGGGCCCTATTTGGTGGACGTGGTGGTGGATGCCGAAGAGCACGTCTATCCCATGGTTCCGGCGGGCGGGGCGGTGAAGGACATCGTTCTTTCGAAGGAACATGAAAAGCAGAAGGCGTTGGAAGCGCGTAAGGGGCCCAAAAAGCCCACCCAAGTGCACCTTTAAGACGAAGAAAGGAAAAACACCATGCGACATACCATATCCGTCCTCGTCAACAACCATTCGGGAGTTTTGTCCCGCGTTTCCAACCTGTTTTCGGCCCGGGGCTACAACATCGACAGCCTGGTGGTCGGGATCACCGACGACCCCAAGGTCTCCCGCATGACCATCGTCGTGCGCGGGGATGAACGGGTCATCGACCAGGTGGAAAAGCAGCTCAACAAGCTCATCGACGTCATCAAGGTCATTGACCTGACGAACGAGGATTTCATCGGCCGGGACCTGGCCTTGATCAAGGTGCGGGCCGAGGCCCACACCCGCAGCCAGGTCATGGAGATCGTCCAGTGCTTCGACGGGAAGATCGTGGATGTGGCCTTGAAAAGCTTCATCATCGAAGTGACGGGCAAGGAGAGCAAGATCAACGCCATGGTGGAGCTCTTGGGCAACTACGGCGTTTTGGAAATGGTGCGCACCGGCGAGGTGGCCATTTCCCGCGGCAAAAAGGTCGCGGAAGAAGAGGAAGCGAAGGTCAAGATGAAGGCCGGCAAAGCCGGACAATCGAATCTTTAATAATTTTTAAGGAGAAGAAGATGCCACCGAAGATCTATTACGAGCAGGATGCCGATCTCAACGCCTTGAAAGGGAAGACCATCGCGGTACTGGGTTTCGGCAACCAGGGCCGCAACCAGGCGCTGAACCTGAAGGATTCGGGCGTCAAGGTCATCATCGGGGCGCGTTCCGAGAAGACCAAGGCCCAGGCCAAGGCGGATGGGTTCGAAGCCTATGATTCCAAGGAAGCGGCGGCCAAGGCCGACATCATCCAGATCCTCATCCAGGACGACCTGCAGGGCGCCCTCTACCGCAACGACGTATTGCCGTCCTTGAAGGCCGGCAAGGCCCTCATGTTCTCCCACGGTTTCAACATCCACTTCGGCCAGATCATTCCCCCGGCCGACGTCGACGTATTCATGATCGCGCCCAAGGGCCCCGGCCACCTGGTCCGCACCACCTACGTGGACGGCAAAGGCGTTCCGGCGCTCGTCGCCATCCACCAGAACGCCACGGGCAACGCCCTGAAACTGGCCCTGGCCTACGGCAAGGCCATCGGCGCCACCCGCGCCGGGGTTTTGGAAACAACCTTCAAGGAAGAAACCGAGACGGACCTTTTCGGCGAACAGGTGGTCCTCTGCGGCGGGTTGTCCGAACTGATCCGTTCGGGCTTTGAGACCTTGGTTTCAGCCGGGTACCAGCCTGAAGTGGCCTATTTCGAGTGCCTGCACGAAGTGAAACTCATTGTGGACTTGATCTACGAAAAGGGCATCACGGGCATGCGGGACGCCATCTCGACCACCGCCAAATACGGCGACATCACCCGGGGCCGGCGGATCATCAACAACCAGACCCGCGGGGAAATGAACCGCATCTTGAGCGAAATCCAGACCGGCATGTTCGCCAAAGAATTCGTCCTGGAAAACCAGGCCAACCGCCCGCTTTACAACTCGGTCCTGAAGATCGACTCCGAGCACTTGATCGAGAAGGTGGGCAAGCAAGTGCGCAGCATGTTCAGCTGGATGAAGAAATAAAGAGGATTTCATGAAACTGCCGTTCATGCCGGAAACCTGGAGCATGTTCCTGCCCACGCTTATCGTGGGTTGGGGACTGCTCTTTGCCGGGGCGCATTGGGGTAATTGGTTCCTCATTGTCCTGGGTGCGGCCGTATTGGTCATTTCGGCCCTGATCCTGAACTTTTTCCGGGATTTTGAACGAAACCCGGAGAGGGAATTAAAGCCCAAGGAGATCCTCTCCCCGGCAGACGGCAAGGTTGTGGTCCTGAAGACGGCGGTGGAGAAGTTTTATTTAAAGAAGCCTTCGGTGCACATCGCCATCTTCATGAACCCGCTCAACAACCACGTACAACGGGCGCCTTACGACGGCAAGGTGGTGAAGAAGGTATACCACCCCGGCGAGTTCATGGCCGCTTATGAGGACAAGGCGGACCTGGTAAACGAACAGGCCCACCTAGTGGTGAACCTCAAAACGCCCGGCAAGAAGGGAAAGGCCGCCGGACGTATCGTCATCAAGCAGATCGCGGGGCTTCTTTGCCGCCGGGTGAAGACCACCCCGGACAAAGGGGAAGCGGTCGTAAGGGGCAAGAGGATCGGCCGTATCCTGCTGGGCTCAAGGGTGGATGTGTTCCTGCCCAAGGGTTTCAAGCCCGCGGTGAAGATGGGTGACCAGGTAAGAGCTGGGGTAACGGTACTAGGAGAGCTGTAATGGCGGCGATAAAACCAAGAAATAAGCCGGTGGCAGCAGGGGTCGAAAGGCCCCCCAATTCCCGCCTGCGTAAATCCATCTTCCTGCTGCCCAACCTTCTGACGGCCTCCAATATGGTCCTGGGCCTGCTGTCCATCGTCTTTGCCATGAACGATTCCCTGGCCCTCAAGCTGTCGGGTGAGAATGTGATTCCTTTCGTCCTGCCGGCCAAACTGATCATCATCGCCGCTTTCCTCGACTTTACCGACGGTTTCGTGGCGCGGGCCACGGGCACGACCAGCAAGTTCGGCATGGAATTCGACAGCCTGTCGGATCTCATCAGCTTCGGCGTGGCGCCGGGGCTGCTGATCTACCTGTCCGTACTGCGCAATATCCCCGTCCTGGGAGCGGGGCTTTCCATCACGCTCTTCTATATCGTCTGTACGGCCATCCGCCTGGCCCGTTTCAATGTCCAGGCCCAGGTCGAGGAAAAAAGCCATTTCACCGGCCTGCCCAGCCCTGCCGCCGCGGGCATGCTGGCCAGCTACGTCCTTTTCGCCCATTACGAGGGCTGGTATGAGAAGGCCATCATCGTGAACCCCGTCATGCACTGGTATGAAGAAAACGTCAACTGGTGGGAACTGTACCTGATTCCCATCATGACCGTCCTCATCGCACTCGTCATGGTCTCCACCATCAGCTATCCCAGCCTGAAGAAATGGAGCTGGGAAACGGTGAAACCCGTCACCTTCGCCTTCATCATCCTGGTGGTTATTTTCCTCATCTATTCGATGGAGTTCACCTCCTTCGCCCTTTTGTCCTTCTACCTCTTGTGGGGCATCCTCCATGCCCTGACCAAAAAAAGTTTTGAAAAAATTAGACCTAAAAAAGTACCAGCAACCTAAATAAGCCACCGCCCTCGAACGGGCCCAACTTAAGGAGATAAGACCATGAAGCCTAAAAACACATCCAAAAACAGTGAACGTGTCTATATTTTCGATACCACCCTGCGCGACGGGGAACAGGCGCCCGGCGCCAGCCTGAACACCGAGGAAAAGATGAAGGTCGCCGCCCAATTGGAAAAACTGGGCGTGGACATCATTGAGGCGGGTTTTCCCGCCGCCTCCCCCGGGGATTTTGAGGCGGTGGAGAAGATCGCCAAGACCCTGAAGAAAACGGTCATCGCCGGTTTATCCCGTGCGATCCGGAAGGACATCGAAACCTGCGCGAAGGCTCTGAAGGCGGCCAAAAGGCCGCGGATCCACACCTTCATTTCCTCCTCCGACATCCACCTGAAGCACCTCTTCCGCAAGAGCCGGGAAGATGCCATCCAGGCCACGGCGGACGCGGTGAAGTTCGCGCGCAATTTCAGCGACGACGTGGAGTTCTCGGCGCAGGATGCCTCCCGGTCCGACCTGGATTTCCTCTGCCACATGATCGAAACGGCCATCAAGAACGGGGCCAAGACGGTCAACGTACCGGATACGGTGGGCTATGCCATCCCCACCGAATACGGCCAGATGGTGGCCACCCTGAAGAACCGGGTGCCCAACATCAACAAGGCGGTCATTTCCGTGCATTGCCATAACGACCTGGGGCTGGCGGTGGCCAACTCCCTCTCGGCCATCCGCAACGGGGCGCGGCAGGTGGAATGCACCATCAACGGCATCGGGGAGCGGGCGGGCAATGCCAGCCTGGAGGAGATCGTCATGGTCCTCCAGACCCGGCACGACCTCTACCCCTATGAAACCGGGATCGACACCAAGGAAATCTACAAGACCAGCCGCCTGGTCTAGACCCTGACGGGCTTCATGATCCAGCCCAACAAGGCCATCGTGGGCAACAACGCCTTCGCCCATGAAAGTGGGATCCACCAGGACGGCATGCTCAAGTACCGTCAGAACTACGAGATCATGACACCCGAA
>JAJPJW010000070.1 GCA_021324075.1 Pseudomonadota bacterium
CAAGATCGAGAAGGAAAGCGAGGTGAAGTGGACCGGGCGGGTCAAGAAGTTCTCCCTGGCGGCCAGCCAGAGCATGCAGGACGGGGCCAGCCGCGACGACGCGGTCGCCGACTACATAGATTTCATGAACGCCATCGTCAACAACATCGCCCCGAACCCCAAGTTGAGCAAGCGCAAGCTGGCGATCCTGCTGCGTTACGTGCTCTTCGACAAGGTCGAGAAGAACATCGCGGCTATCCTGAAGCTGGTGACCCAGACCGACCCGGGCGAGGCCAAGACCGCGATCATGTCCTTCGCCAAGGACAACATCGACGTGGCCAAGGACCTGGTGCGGGCGGCCGTCAAGTCCGACCCCATGGCCTCCAAGATGTTCAGCGACAACCCCGATTTCGCCATCCAAAGGGTTTTCGGCAGCGCAGGCCGTTAAGCCGCAGCCCCCCAGCCGTCCCAAAGCCCCTGGAATCTTTTATTCCAGGGGCTTTTCTTTTATGCTGGCCCCCGTCGGCCATTGCCCGTGTTCCAAGGAGTCCCTGTGAACCGTCAAATCGCGCTTTCCGCCGTGGGCCGGGACCAGCCCGGCATCGTGGCGGCCCTTTCCAAGGTTTTTTTCGAGAACCAGTGCAACCTCGAAGATTCCAGCATGACACGGTTGGGCGGCGACTTCGCCATCCTTCTCTTGGTCTCCCTGCCCGGCGGGAAAACACCCGATGACTTGAAAAAAGCCGTCGAACCCGTGGCCCAAAAATGGGGCCTCACTTTTTCCATGCGGGAATTGCCGGAGGAGGAAACCGCCCCCGGGGCTCCCCCATCCCTTCCCTTTACCCTGGTGGTTTACGGGGTGGACCATCCGGGCATCGTCTACCGGGTGGCCCAAACCGCCTCCGAGGACAAGGTCAACATCACCGACCTGCGGACCCATGTCACCCCCGGCGCCCAGGGCCCCCTTTACTCCCTGGTCATGGAAATGGAAGTCCCCGGCACCGCCGCCGCCGAAAGCTTCGGGCGGAAGCTGGAGGCCCTCAAAAAAGAGTTGAAGGTCGAGATCACCCTCAAGCCCGTGGACGCGGACGAACTGTAACCATGGCCGTCCTGCCCGTCCTCACCTACCCCCATCCCTTGCTCAAGGAAAAGATGCCCCCGCTGTCCCCCGGGGATCCGCAGGGCCCCGCGGTCCTCAGGGACCTGGTAGGGACCATGGACAGCCATCCGGGCTGCGTGGGCCTGGCCGCGCCCCAAATCGGCCATCGGATTCGCGCGATCGCCGTCGATGTCTCGCGCTCGTCCCGCCCCTGTGAAAACCACGGCCTCCTGCGGCTGCTGACCCCCCAAATCCTGGAGGCCAGCCAATGGAAGGTGGGCCGGGAAGGATGCCTGAGCTTTCCCGACCTGCTGGCCAACGTGAAGCGGGCCCAGAAGATCCGGCTGGAAGCCTTCAATGAAGGTTGGGAAAAGTTGGAGTTGGTTTGTACAGGATTCGAGGCCGTGGCCATCCAGCACGAGATCGACCACCTGGACGGCATCCTGTTTTTGGACCGCATCCGGTCCTCGAAGGACCTATTTGAACGGCGAAACCCGCAGGCTGCCGTATAATGGGGCCTCTTACACCCTTTTAAGGAACATTATGGCCCCCGAACTGGAAACCAATTTGGTGTGGATGGACTTGGAAATGTCGGGCCTGGACCCCAAGACCTGCGTCATCCTGGAAATCGCGACCCTCATCACAGACAAGGACCTGAACCTGGTGGCCCAGGGGCCTTCCCTGGCGGTCCGCCAATCCCTCTCGTTGCTGGAGGGGATGGACGACTGGAACCGGAAGCACCACAAGGCCTCGGGGCTATGGGATGCGGTCCTGGCCTCCCCCACCAGCCTGGCGGAGGCCGAACAGCAGACCCTAAGCTTCGTCTCGAAGCACTGCAGGGAAAAGGGCAGCCCCCTCTGCGGCAACACCATCTACCAGGACCGCCGGTTTTTGATCGAATATATGCCGAAGCTGGAGGGCTACCTGCATTACCGCCTGGTGGACGTGAGCACCATCAAGGAACTGGTGAAACGCTGGTACGGTCCCGAATTCCAGGCGCCTGGGAAAAAGCAGAAACACAAGGCGCTGGACGACATCCTGGAGACGGTGGAAGAGCTGAAGTTTTACCGGGAAAAAGTCTTCAAATAACCAGCTAACAGTCGAAGGTCGGCAGCTTAGTGTCGAGTTCTTGCCTGCCGACTGCGGGCTGCCGGTTGCCGACTTGTTTTAATCTTCCCAAAATAACCCTGGTGCCAGGCCCAGGCCGTTCTCAGGATGTTTTCCAGGCTGGAGTGCCGGGGCTGCCATCCCAGGGTTTCCATGGCCTTCGAGGACCGCGCCACCAATTCAGGCGGGTCTCCGGCGCGCCGGGCGCCCATCTTCACGGGGACCTTCATCCCCGTCACTTCCTCGGCCTTGGTGATGACTTCCTTGACCGAAAAACCCTTTCCCGTCCCCAGGTTGAAAAAGTCGCTTTTGTCCTTTTCCATCATGCGCTTTAGGGCCAGGAAATGGGCACCGGCCAAGTCGGTGACGTGGATATAGTCCCGGATGCAGGTGCCGTCGGCGGTGGGGTAATCCTGTCCGAAAACCGTGATCTCCTTGCGCCGCCCCATGGCGGCGTCCAGCACCAGGGGGATCAAATGGGTCTCGGGCTCGTGGACCTCCCCGATTTTTCCGGAAGCGTCCGCCCCCGCCGCGTTGAAATAGCGCAGGAAGGTCGACCGCAGGCCGTAGGCCTTGTCGTACCAGGCGAGGATCTTTTCCAGCATCAACTTGGAATCCCCATAAGGATTGATGGGTGCCTGGGGATGGGTCTCGGGAATGGGCACCTCGACGGGGTCCCCATAGGTGGCCGCCGTGGAGGAAAGGATGAAATAACGGACCTTGCGCTCCAGCATGACGGAAAAAAGGGTCATGGCGTTGGTGAGGTTGTCCTGGTAGTACTTTTGCGGGTTCGCCACCGATTCCCCCACGGAGGTGTGGGAGGCGAAATGCATGACCGCGGCCGGTTTGAATTTCTTGAAGGCGGCTGACAACTTTTTCCGGTCCGCCAGTTCGCCTTTGACGAGCGGGCTTCCCTGCACCGCCCAGGCGTGGCCCAAGGAAAGATTGTCGTAGGAGACGGGATCGAAGCCGTTTTTTCGGGCTTCCTGGACGGCGTGGCTTCCGATATATCCTGCCCCACCGGTGATGAGGACCACTGGAAGTTTTTTCAAAGCCATTCCTTTCACGGTAAAATAATTTTTACGGAAGAAAAGATAAAAGTCTTCATTCGTTTTTGTCGGAAAAACCTTGCACAAAAAAAAGCGCTTCCAGGGAAAACATTAACCTTATTTTGTTTGGTTTTTGTCTATGCCTTCCCAAAAGCCTGGCTAATAATAGCACCAACCATATCCTTCAACACTAAATCCTGTTTTGAAATAACGGGAAAATCCCTTTGCCGACCAAGAAAAAAATCACGCCTGAAAGCGTGACGACCTCCGAGAGGGCCGAAAATGCGGCCCTGAACGAAAGAATGGCCACCCTCAACCAGGGCCTTCTGTCGCTTTATCACGCCAGCGCCGAACTCCAATTTTCCAAACCGTTGACCGCCCTCTTAAAGTCCATTTTGCGCGGGCTCAAGAGTGGAACCGGCATTTCCAGGGCCGTCATTTTCATCAAGGAGGAAGCCTCCTTCAGCCTGGCGGGCTGCGTGGCCATCGGCCTCAATGAGAAGAAGATCCAGGACATGAACATCCTTTTGACGGTGGACGAGGAAACGGACCTCCTCAAGACCTGCCAGACCCCCGCCTTTTCCGGCCAATCCACCCCGGCCCAGGACCGGCTCGCCAAGCTTTTCGAGCAGGAACTGGAATTCAAGAACGTTGAGATGGTGGCCCTGGAGATCCGTGACCACTTGATCGGTCTGATGGTTTATGAGAAGGCCCCCGCGCTGTTGCACCAGGAAATCCTGATCATCTTTTCACGCCAGGCGGCCCTGACCATCGAGAACGCCCGGCTCTTCGCCAAGGTGGAGGAAATGGCCATCCGGGATACCTTGACCGGCCTTTACAACCGCCGCTACTTTCACCAGATCCTGGATTACGAACTCAACCGGGCGAAGCGCTACCACCAGTCCCTCTCCCTGATTTTCATCGATCTGGACCATTTCAAGGAAATCAACGACCAATTCGGCCATTCGGTGGGCGACCAGTTCTTGAAGCAAATCGCCCAGAAGCTGTCTTCCCTTTTCAGGACCACCGACCTGGTGGCCCGTTATGCGGGGGACGAATTCGTGGCCATCCTGCCCGCCACGGCGGGCGAAGGCGCCATGATCCTGGCCAAACGGATCCAGGAGGCCCTTGGGAATTACCAGATCATGGTGCGCGGGCGCACCCTCCAGGTGTCGGTCAGCATCGGGGTGGATACCTACGAATCCTCCGAAGGGATCGGGGGCGTGACCTTGATTGACCGGGCCGACAAGGCCATGTACGAAGCCAAGGCCCATGGCCGCAACTGCGTGCGAAGCTACCAGGAAGTCCAGAAGGCCTTGGCCTAAGCCCTCAGCCGGTTCCTCCCAAACACTTAAAATCCGCGGCTTGCCCCATCCTACCGTCTGCTTGAACCGTGGGGCCTATTCCAGGAACTCCCTCTTCTCCTTCTTGTCCTTCACAAATTCCTCGATCCGCTTGCGGCTGTTGGCGAGGATGGATTCGAAATGAACCCGTATTTTGTAACGCTCCTCGCGGGAGTGGAGGATTTTGGCGCAGGAAACGATGCTGCCGGAAGCCGTAAGGCTCGCCGTGGCATTGGGAAGGTGGATTTCCAAGGCTAAAAAAGTCCCGGGGGAAATGGGCTCGGAGGCGTTCAAGGCCAGGCCCGTGGCGCTGAGGTTGAGGGCCAGGGTATGCCTCGGCGGGGAGGCGAAACCCTTTTCGCGGATTTCGTAGGAAACGGGGACGAGCGAGTCCACCCTTTCG
>JAJPJW010000224.1 GCA_021324075.1 Pseudomonadota bacterium
GTTTGCGGTTTGCCCGCAACCTGGAGGGGAGAAAATTCCCCCACCACGCCAATGCCCTGGAACAAAAGCAGGTGGTGGAGGAAGTTAAGGCGGCCATTTCCGTACTGCCCCAGGCTGGTAGGCTCCAGTTTGTCCGGCTCAACGAAATCTCCTCCCTCGACCGCCAGTTCCTGACCGAGCACCAACTGATTTCCGCCGAACACGCGGCCAGCCTGGGCGAAAGGGCCGTGGCATTCGACGCAAACGAGGGCTTGAGCCTTTTGGTCAATGAAGAGGACCACCTGCGGCTGCAAGTCTTCCGCCCCGGGCTCAACTTAAGGGAAGGCTTCCGTTACCTGAGCCAAATCGACCAGGCCCTGTCCCAGAAGCTCCTATATGCCAAGGACGCCCGGTTGGGTTACCTGACCGCCTGCCCGACCAATCTAGGGATGGCCTTGCGGGTGAGCGTGATGCTGCACTTGCCGGCCCTGGTTTACACCAACCGCGCGGCCCAGGTTTTCCAGGGGGTCACCCAGGTCGGCCTGACGGTCAGGGGTTTGCAGGGCGAGACCACCCAGGTGGCCAGCGCCTTTTTCCAGATTTCAAACCAATCCTCCCTGGGTAAGACGGGCACCGAGATCGTGGAGCACGTGGACCGAACCGCCCGCCAATTGGTGGAAGTTGAGATTCAAACCCAGAAGGCCATTTTCCAGCAGGAAGGCGTCAAGCTCCAGGACCGGATCTGCCGGGCGCTGGGGACCTTGCGGACCGCCAAGCTCATCAACCTCCAAGAAGCGCTGGACGGGCTATCGGCCCTGCGTGTGGGTGTCGAACAGAAGATTTTAAAGGGCATCGACTTGCCAAACCTCAACAGCCTTCTCATCTTAATACAGCCGGCCCACCTGGCTAAGATCGCCGCCCGCGAGCTGAACCCCGAGCAGGAGGCATTGGAAAGAGCCAGGATATTGGGGATGTACCTGAAGTCGGCCGAAGCTGCCTAGAGTTCAACCGGTGATCCGTTCAGGTCGGCTGGAAACCCGTCAAAAATGTCGGTAATCATTGATTTATAAGGCTGATTCGGTTGAAATAAGGCCGGAATTGCCAGGATTTAAGGAGAAAGCCATGTTCGAACGCTTTACTGAACGCGCCAAAAAAGTCATCAATCCGCTGGCCAAGGAAGAGGCCCGGAGGCTGAACCACAATTTTATTGGAACCGAACACCTTCTGCTGGGTCTCATCCGGGAGGGAGGGGGAGTGGCGGTAGCCGTCCTTGAATCCCTGGGGGTGGATTTGGAATCCGTGCGCATCGAAGTGGAAAACCTGACGACGCCGTCTTCCGATACCTTGACTATCGGCGACCCGCAATTCACGCCTTCGGCCAAGAAGGTGCTGGAGTTGGCCGCCGAGGAATCACAGAAACTCGGCCACAACTATATAGGTACCGAGCATTTGCTGCTGGGCCTCATCCAGGAAGGTGAGGGCGTGGCCGCCCGCGCCCTGGAAAACCTGGGTGTTACCTACGAAAAATCCCGGGACATGGTCATCAACCTTCTGGGGGGTACTTTTCCCAAGTTTTCAAAGCAAGTCAAGAAGTCCAAGACCCCGGCCCTGGATACCTTCGGCCGGGATTTGACCCAAATGGCCAAGGACGGGAAACTCGACCCGGTCATTGGCCGCGAGGACGAAATCGAGCGTGTGGTCCAGATCCTCTCCCGCCGCACCAAGAACAACCCGGTTTTGATCGGGGAACCCGGCGTGGGCAAAACCGCCATTGCCGAAGGCCTGGCCCAGAGAATCAAGGAAGGCAATGTACCTGAGCTGCTCCTGGACAAACGCATCGTGACCCTGGACCTGGCCGCCCTGGTGGCCGGAACCAAGTACCGCGGCGAGTTTGAAGAGCGCTTGAAAGCCGTCATCAACGAAATCCGCCAATCGGGAAAGGTTATCCTCTTCGTGGACGAGCTCCACACCCTGGTGGGGGCCGGCGCCGCCGAAGGGGCCATCGACGCCTCCAATATGCTCAAGCCCGCCCTGGCCCGCGGGGAACTCCAGTGCATCGGCGCCACCACCCTCAACGAATACCGGAAGTACATCGAGAAGGACGGAGCCTTGGAGCGCCGTTTCCAGATGATCATGGTGGACGAACCCTCGGTGGATGAAACCATCCAGATCATCAAGGGCCTGCGGGACCGCTATGAGGCCCACCACCGTGTGCGGATCACGGATGACGCCATCCAGGCCGCCGCCACCCTGTCGCACCGCTATATTTCCGGCCGCTTCCTGCCGGACAAGGCCATCGACCTCATTGACGAGGCCGGCAGCCGCACCCGCCTTCGCATCACCACCATGCCGCCCGAAATCCGCACCCTTGAAAAAGAAGTGGAGAAGGTGAAGCAGGAAAAAGAAGAGGCCATCAAGACGCAGGAGTTCGAACGCGCCGCGGATCTTCGCGACAAGATGAAGAAGATGCGCCAGAAGCTCCAGGAAGAAAAAGAAAAGTGGGAAAACATGAAGTCCAAGGAAGAGGCGGTCGTGACCTGGGAAGACATCGCCTACGTGGCTTCCAAATGGACGGGCATTCCCATGATCAAGCTGGGCGAGAAGGAATCGGAAAAGCTCCTCAAGATGGAGGAGGAACTCCACAAGCGCATTGTGGGACAGGACGAGGCTATCGAGTCCATCTCCAAGGCCATCCGCCGCAGCCGTGCGGGCATCGGCAATCCGAAGAAGCCCATCGGCAGCTTCATGTTCATGGGACCCACGGGCGTGGGGAAGACCGAATTGGCCAAGGCCCTGGCCCAGTTCCTCTTTGACGATGAGGATGCCTTGATCCGCTTCGATATGAGCGAGTATATGGAGAAGTTCAACGTGTCCCGGCTGGCGGGAGCCCCCCCGGGCTACGTGGGCCACGACGAGGGCGGGCAGTTGACCGAGAAAGTGCGCCGCAAGCCCTATAGCGTGGTGCTTTTCGACGAGATCGAGAAGGCGCACCCCGAGATCTTCAATATCATGCTGCAGATCCTGGAAGACGGCCGCCTCACCGACAGCCTGGGCCGGGTTGTGGACTTCCGCAATACGGTGGTCATCATGACCAGCAACCTGGGTGCGCGTGAAATCGGGGTGGAAAAAAGCCTGGGCTTCCACCCGGACGGCCCGGATGTGCCCTTCACCAGCATGAAGAACAAGATCCAGATGGAGCTGAAAAAAGCCTTCAACCCCGAGTTCCTGAACCGGGTGGACGACATCATCATTTTCCATCCCCTGGACCGGGCCCACATCGAAAAGATCGTGGACATACAACTCGAAGACGTCCAGAAGCGTCTAAAGGACAAGCAGATCACCCTGGCGCTGGACGCCTCGGCCCGCGATTTCCTCATTGAGAAGGGCTACGACAAGGTCTACGGCGCCCGGCAGATGAAGCGGTCGATCCAGAAATACGTGGAGGACGCCTTGGCCGAAGAGCTTTTGCGCGGCAATGTGAAAGAAGGGGACAGCCTGCTCCTGAAGTCGGTGGGCGAAAAGCTCGGTTTTGTCATTGGTGAGGCCAAGCCCGCTTCCGTCCCCGCCGTCTAGCAGGCGCCCATGCGCTCGAAGCCCCAGGCGGCGGCCAAAACGGCCACCAAGAAACGCCGCCGGTGGCTTCGGTGGACCTTGGGGACGCTGGGCGTCCTGGCCGCGGCCTATTTCTTTTTCCAATACGCAGTCGTGGACCCCAAGCTTAAGCCCCTGATCGAGCAAAAGCTCGCTGAGGCGGTCCATTCCCCCGTTGTCATCCAATCGGTCCGGGCGGGTCTGACTGGGGACGTAGTATTAAACAAGGTCTCCTTGGTCGTGCCGGGACAGCCCTGGGAAAGCCATATCCAAGTCGACCAGGTTTCGGTCAGCGTGGAGCTGATCAACCTGCTGTTCCAGCGCAAGCCGCTGGAAAATTGCCTCGACAGCCTTTCCTTTGTCCGCCCCCAGATCGTCCTGGTGAAAAACCAGGCTTCGCCCCCCTCCCTGGGCGTCCCTGCGGCCCAAGCTCCGCCATCCGTGGCCGTTCCGATCCCCCTTTTCCCGGTTCCCAAAGTTTCGGTGCGAAACGGTTCTTTTTCGGTACAGGGCGAAAAGACGCCCAGATCCATTTTCACGGGGCTGAATTTCGACGCCTCCACCTCCAACCGGACGACTTGGGGGCTTTCCCTTTCGGCCCATTCCCCGGAAACAGGCAGCCAGGGGGTGGTGCGGTTCGAAGGCGGCTTCCAACCCGAAAACCTGAAGGTCCGGGGGGTGGTACAGCTTCAGCAATGGCCCCTGGGCTCCCTGGGCTCCACCTTGAAGGAAACCACCGGTTGGGACCTTTCGGACGGGACCATCAGCGCCGAGTCCCCCGTGGTCTTCCAGCAGGGAAGGGAGCTTTGGTACGACGCCAAGGCCGATGTTTCGCAGGCCACGCTCAAGACCCCCGGCCCGGTCTTCATCACTTTCTCCAATATTTCCGGGCGGGCCATCCTGCGGCCGAAGGAAATCAACATTGCCAACGCCATCAGCTACCAGGTAGGCCAAACCCCATGGAAAGCCACGGGCTTCGTCCCCCTGGACGGGAGGCCCCTTTCCGTAAAAGCTTCCACGAACCAGTTGTACCTTTCCACGGTCCTCAACGACATCCTCAAGCTCAACCAGGTCAAGTCCGAAGGCACGGGGTCGGCCAGCCTGGTGGTTTCGGGTCCTTTGGAGGCGCCGATCGTGGCTGCCACCGCGAAATTGGGCCCTTCCAAGCTCAACCAATGGCCCGTTGACTCCTTTGAGATCAAGGGCCGTTTCGAGAACCAAATCCTCTATTTTGAATCGGCATGGGGAAAGCTGATGGGCGGCAGCTTCACCGCCGACGGCCTGACCTCGGTCCTGGACCAGCCGGGCGCGCCCGTCTCCCTCAGGGTCAACTTGGTGGATGTGCAAGCCA
>JAJPJW010000037.1 GCA_021324075.1 Pseudomonadota bacterium
GGACGGTGTCCCGGAGGGACTCACCTTTGTTGAGCGAACTGGACGAGGAACTGAAGGTGGAGACGTCGGCGGAGAGGCGCTTGGCCGCCAGTTCGAAGGAGATGCGGGTGCGGGTGGAAGGCTCGTGGAAGAAGAGCACCACCGTGCGGCCCCGCAGGGCCGGCACCTTTTTTACCGACCGGGTGGAGACTTCCTTGAAGGAAGAGGCCGTGTCCAGGATATGGGTGATTTCCCCGGCCGAGAGTTCCTCGAGGGTCAGGAGGTCCTTGGATTTCCAGCTCATGCGCCCTCCTCCGCGATGACCACCTCGTCCTTGCCGTCGTTTTCTTTCACGTGCACCAGCACCTTTTCCTTGGCGGCCGAGGGGATGTTCTTGCCCACGTAATCGGCGTGGATGGGGAATTCCCGGTGGCCCCGGTCCACCAGTACCGCGTATTGGATGAAGGTGGGGCGGCCGAAGTCGATGATCTGGTCGATAGCGGCCCGGGCCGAGCGCCCGGTATAGAGCACGTCGTCCACCAGGATGATTTTCTTGGCGTTCACGTCGAAGGGCAGCACGGTGGGGGAAGGCGCTTTTTCAGGCTTATGGGTGCCGGCGTCGTCCCGGTAGAAGGTGATGTCCATGGCGCCGAAGGGCACGGCCGTGCCCTCGATATTCTTGATCTTGGCGGCCAGGCGTTCGGCCAGGACGTCCCCCCTCATCTTGATGCCGATGAGGACCAGGTCCTGGATGCCCTTGTTGCGCTCGAGGATTTCGTGGGCGATGCGGGTAAGGGCCCGGTCCATGTCCCGGGCTTCCATGATCAACGCCTTAATTTTAGGAGTCATGATTGCCTCCCAAAATTAAGGCGAATTTTAAATTCTTAATTTTTGATTTTGAATTAAAGAGTAAAAAAAATCCCGAATCACCCTTTTGGGGTGTTCGGGACATGGGGTTTTCAGTTGTCAGCGCGCAAGCGGGCTTCATCGTCAGATCCTTGGGAGCCTCTCGGGACTCCGATTAAAGGTCGAACAACTGGGAGAAATATACGTTATTGGGTTTGACCTGTCAAGAAGCGGAGGGGGTGACATCCCCCTCTGAAAGAGGGGGACTAAGGGGGAGTTAGTTGTTCATCTTGATACGAACAACTAATACCCCCCAGCCCCCTTTTTCAAAGGGGGAGCAACACAACTACATTGGCGGCAGCTTGGCGTCGAGGCCCGAAAGGAACTCTTTGAGGTTCCGTTTGTTGCGGCCGAAGTCGCCCTTCCCTCCCTGGGCGCGGGAGAGGACTTCCAGCTTGGTAACCCCGTCCAATCCCTGGACCACGTAAATATCCACGTCATCGGCGAAAGGCAGGAACTTGGCGGCCACACTCGCCCGGACCCGCCCCTGGTTCTCGCGGTGTTCCAGGATTTTCCACCGTTTCAAGCCGCCGATCACGTCCAGCACTACCCTGGTTACTTCTTCCTTGGTTTTGGCGTATTTCCGGGGCCTGAAAAAAGGATCGGGGTCGTTAGGGGTCGTGACGTAGAGGTTCTTGGTCAGCCATTCTTTCAGGCTCAAGCTCATTTCTCCTTGGTTTCCACGAGGTTGTCCGGCTGGCTGCCTTCCAGCACCGTCCGGATTTTCAGGGCATGGCCGCTTAAGCGCGAAAGGGCCTCGTTCATCCTGTCCGATTGTCCTGTCAAAACGCGGGTGGATTCAACCCCCGCCTGGAAAACCTGGACCACCTGGTCCGCATCCTGGGACAACCGCAAAGAGGTTAAAAGCGCGGTCAATCCGCCGAAGTCCACCACCATGACCCGGAGGGACTTGAGCCCTTCCGCCCATTGGGGGTTCTGGAGGCAGGCCTGGTAATGGGAGGAATTGGGGAAAAAAAGGAATCCTCCCGTACCGGGGCTCTGGTTCAAAAGCTGGTTGAGGCGGCTCAAGGCGGCCTTCATGCGGTCGTCCGAAAGGGCCGGGCCATCCTCCATTTCCAGGCAGGGCATGTCACCCAGCGGGGTTTTCAAAAAGACCGCAGAAGGTCCCTCGGCCCTCAAATCCCCTGGTTCCAGATAGAGACTTGCGATTTCGGAAAGGGTCTTTTTCAATACTGCCGGTTTAAAGGTCGCCTCCAAGGATTCCCTTACCGACCTCAGGTTTTTGATGCCTTGGGGCAGGCGCCCGGCTTCCAGGCGTAGTTCCAGAAGCTCGTTTTGGGCCGCCCCCAGGGGCTGTTCGGCGCCCTGGACGAAACGCTCCATTTTGCCCTGGGCCTCGGACATCCATTGTTCCGCCAGGCGCAGGGCCGGCTGGACGTCCCTGCGGGCCGCCTGGGCCTTTTGGCTGCGGCTGATGCGGTAAAAGCTGTAGGCCCCGGCTGTCCAGACGAACAAGCCGGCCGCCGCAAGGCCGATGAGAAAATAAGGGTTCAAGGCTTCCTCCGGGTTTGGAAAGGGCCCGATTATAACCCTTCCAAAGCTGCGTTTTTTAGTCTTGTTTCGGCTGGTTTGTATTTTATCCCCCTCACCCCTTCCCTCTCCCTACCAGGGAGAGGGGAACCACCAAAAAGCCCATTTGCCAGCCACCCTCGCCCTTCGAGGGAGAGGGCGGGGTGAGGGGTTCATAAAATGATTTTCAATCAATTCAATCTATGAACACTGTCATCTTTTTTCCCGTGGTCCGGACCGTTATGATGACCTGGGTCATAAGCCTTTCCACTTCCGCCGGAGAAAGTAATGATATGAATCACCCTCCCCGCTTGGCTTTCATCCTTCTTCTGGCGGCCCTTTTCCCCGCCTGGTCCTGTTCGCCCAGCCAAAAGGTCCATCCCAAGGTCGGCCCCATGGTCGAGGCGGTCTACGGCATCGGCACCGTGACCGCGCGGCATACCTACGACCTGAAAATCGGGGTCACCGACACCCTGATGAAGCTTTACGTGCAGGAAGGCGACGCGGTCCCCAAGGGCCATCCCTTGGTCGCCTTCAGCGACGGCCGCGTCACCCGGGCCCCCTTCGCGGGAGTGGTGACGGCGGTCAATTACAAGGAAGGCGAGACCGTCTTCCCCCAAATCCCGGTAGTGACCCTCACCGACCCGAAGGACCCCTATGTGGTGGTTTCGCTGGAGCAATCGGGGGCCTTGAGGGTCAAGGGCGGCCAACCGGCCTTCCTGAGCTTTGAGGACCTGAGGGAGCAGAACCTTCCCGGCCAGGTGACGTCCATCTATCCCAAGGACGGCCAGTTCTTCGTCAACATCGAGGTTTCCCTGCCCGCCGAGGTGTTGGTGGGCATGACCGCCGACGTGGCCATCCAGGTGGCCAAGCGGGACAACGTACTACAGGTGCCCCTGGTGGCCGTCCGGCAGGGGGCGGTAAAGGTGGTCACGAACGGGCTGTCGAAAACCGTGCCCGTGAAGATCGGCGCGGTGGACGGCACCTGGGCCGAAGTTTTGGGCGGCGGTTTGGGCGCGGACGACCTGCTGTTGGTCCCGGGGAAATAACGTGTTTTTCCTCGCCGTCCGCCAGCTTCTTTCCCGGCCCCGGCAAACCCTGCTGGCCTTGATGGGCATCACCCTGGGGACCGCCGCCTTCCTGACCATCTCCGGCATTATGCTGGGGTTCCGGCAGCTCTTGATCAACCAACTCATCAATTCGACCGCCCATGTGAGCATTTCCGCCGATAAGCCGCCGGTGACCGAGCACTCGCTGGACGGGGTCTTTTTCCCCGGCGCCCTGGTCCACTGGACCGTCCCGCCCTTCGCCAAGGATGAAAGCCCCCACCTGGAATACCCGCAAGGCTGGTTCGACCTCTTGGACAAGGCGCCGGAGGTAAAGGCCTATTCGCCCCAATTCACGGCCCAGGTGCTGCTGGCCCGCACCAAGCTGTCCCGGCCCTGTCAGTTGGTGGGGGTAAGGGCGGCCAAGCAGGCCCTGGCCACCGACATCCTGGACGACATGGTAGCGGGCAACTTCATGGACCTGGACAAGGGAGGGTTCGAGGTGGTCGTGGGGTCAGGGCTGGCGGAAAAACTGGGCATCCGCCAGGGGGACACGGTCAACGTGACGGATGCGAAGGGCCAGGCCTATCCGGCCAAGGTGGCCGGCATTTGCCAGACCGGCGTCAACGACGTGGATGATTCCACGGCCTATGGGCCCCTGGATTTCGTCCAGCGGGTCGGCCAGGCCCCCGGCGAGGTTTCCCAGATCGTGGTCCGGCTCTACAATCCCGACCTGGCCCGGCAAATGGCCGCCCAGTGGTCCCTCCTGACCAAGGAAAAGGTTCAAAGCTGGGACGAAGCCAACGCCAGCTTCACCAACGTCTTCAAGATCCAGGACCTGGTGCGCTTCATCCTCATCTTCGTCATCCTGGTGGTGGCCTCCTTCGGCATCTACAACATCCTGAACAACATGGTGAACCAGAAAAGGGGCGAGATCGCCATCCTGCGGTCCATGGGATACGAGGAAGGCGACATCACCCGCCTCTTCCTGCTGCAGGGCGTGGCCCTGGGGGCCCTGGGCGGCCTGCTGGGCATGGTCCTGGGGACGGCCTTCTGCCTCTACCTCCAGACCATCCCCATCACGGGAGCGGCCGCCATCATCAAGGTCAGCCATGTCCTGGTGGCCTGGCGGCTGCCGAATTACATCTACGGTTTCAGCATGGCCTTCCTGTCGGGTGTCCTCTCGGGCTACTTCCCCGCCCGTGCCGCCAGCCGGATGTCGCCCATCGATATCCTGCGGTCGGAGGGCTAAACATGGGGCTGAAACTCAACGACATCCGCAAATCCTTCGGTACCCCGCCGGTCAACGTCCTCAAGGGCATTTCCTTTGAGATCAAGGACGGCGAATTCGTGGCCCTTACCGGCCGCTCCGGCTCGGGTAAAAGCACCCTGCTCTATGTTTTAAGCAGCCTGGACCCCCCGACCTCGGGCAGCCTGAAGGTGGACGGCCGGGAAATGGAATCCCTGGCTCCCTCCGACCTCCACCAGTTCCGCAATCTTCACATGGGTTTCGTGTTCCAGTTCCATTACCTGCTCCCCGAGCTTACCTGCCTGGAGAATATCCTCATGCCCGCCCGCAAGACCGGCCGGCAGGTGGAACTGCAAAAGGACGCACTGAAGCTGATGCGGGATTTCGAGGTGGAACACGTGAAGGACAAGGTTCCGGGAAAAATCTCGGGTGGCGAGCGCCAAAGGGTGGCCATCGCCCGGGCGCTTCTCTTGAAGCCCAAATACCTCTTCGCCGACGAACCCACCGGCAATCTGGATTCGGCCAGCGGGGAGAAGGTCATGAAGATCTTCGAGCAAGTGAACCGGAAGCACAAGACCACCGTCATCATGGTGACCCACGACATGGGCTACGCCAACCGGGCCAAGAGGCGGATCGGCTTGAAGGACGGGGCGGTCGAATTCGACCGGAAAAGCAAAGACCGTTAAAGAATTTCTTTCAGCCGTTCGGCAGGACGGGCCAGGATGGCCCTGCTTCCCTTCTCCACGATCGGCCTTTGCATCAAATCGGGATGTTTCACCATGAGTTTGACCGCCTCATCGTCCGAAACTTCCTTCTCGGCCAGCTTGAGTTCCTTGTAGATTTCTTCCTTCTTCCGGAACAATTCCGAGGCCTTGATGCCCATTTTCTTCACGAGTTCCTTGAGCTTGGCTTCGGACAGGGATTCGATGTAATAGTTCACCGCTTCCATCTCGACACCGCTGTCCTTCAAGGCCTGGTAAACCTGGCGGCAGGTGCTGCAGGTGGGCTTTTGGTAGACCGTTATCTTCATTTACGCGCCCTTCCTTTTTTCGGGAAATCCCGCTCCACTGAATGGATGATCTTGGCCATCATTTCCACCGTTTCCACCGGATATTCCCCGATGGCCGATTCCTCCGAGAGCATCACGGCGGTAGTGCCGTCCAGGATGGCATTGGCAACGTCGCTCACCTCCGCCCGGGTGGGGCGGATGTTATGGACCATGGATTCCAGCATCTGGGTGGCGGTAA
>JAJPJW010000117.1 GCA_021324075.1 Pseudomonadota bacterium
ACGGAAAAACCGCGACCAGGGAAACACCCACCAGCATCGGCATGGTATAGCGCGGGTCCTTGTGAAGCAGGGTGAAGAGGACGTAATTCCCCACGATAAAAAGCAAAAGAGCGCGGTTGCGGATTCGCGCTTCCTTCCACAAGAGGCTTATCAAGGACCCAAGGATAAAAAGGCAAAAAGGAACCAGGTAAAGCTGGGGCATCAGTTGGTTCCAGTAATAAGAAATCGAATACCAGGCATAAGCAGGCGGGTCCCCCTGGGAGCGGTAGCCCCACAAGTCGTGGATTAATTTCGGCGGGTGGTGGGCGTACCATAGGAACAGGGAAAGCACCGAAGCAATTACGGCGGCATCCCGCAGGTTCAAAAACCTTTGTTTCCTTGAATTTGGATCCGTATTCCAAGTTTGGATGACGGCCTCCGCGAGGGGGAAGGCCAAGCAGAGAAAAAACACCCACTTGGTCAACATTCCCAAGGCGAACGAGAGGCCGAAGAGCCGGGAGGTTTTCTTTTGGGAGAAATCGTTCGTTTTAATCAGGAGATAAAAGCTGAAAGCCACCATGGCCCCCAAGGGGGCGTCCAACTGGTATTCCTTGAATTGCGAAACATAAAAGGGGGATGCCAGGATGAACACCGCGGCCAAAAGTCCGGTCCAACGGTTCCACAGTTCCCAGCCGATGCCGTAAATCGAAAAGGCGAGAAGGGCAATGAAAATAATATTGGTATCGACCGCAACGCGTACGGTTGTCCCGAAAATCAGGTAAAAAGGGAGGGTGGTCCAATACCGGAACGGCGGATAAAAAAGGTAATTCGTCCAAAGCCGGTAAAAGGTCCTGGGATGCAGCGCATCCAGATAGGCCAAGCTGTTGGAAAGATGCCATCCCATGTCCCAATGGGGCGGGCGGGTTTCTTCGCTGACCCACCGGTCGTTCAAAAGGGCGACCGCCAAGACAACGGTACCGAGGGCCGCAAAGTCCACCCAGGGATTCCACGGAACGTCGGAAGATCCACCAGAGGAGGTTAAAGGGTCTTCAGACCTTTGAGGCCGACTAGGCATTTCCGGCAATCTCCCACTAAATAAAGTGATCCCGTCACTAATAGTCCCGCATGAGGTTCCATGGAAAGTTTCCGCAGGGCCAATCCCAAGGCCTTCCGCCAATCCCGGATCACCAGGGACCGCACTCCTGCTCTTTCCCAAGCCTTGAACACATTAACACCCTTCTCGGCCCTTTCACTGGCTGGTTCGGTGGCGATAGCTAGAGAGGCCAAAGGGGCCAGGATTCGGGTGGATGCGGGATAATCCTTGTCCTTGAGAAACCCGTTCAGCACAATCCAGCGTTTTTTCGGGAAAAGGCCCTTCACCGATGACAAAAGGACCCCTGCCGCATCAGGATTATGCGCGCCATCCAGGACAACCAGGGGTTTCTGGCGTACCACTTCCACGCGGCCGGGCCATCGCATGGCCGAAAAGGATTCTCGGACCAGTCTTTGCTTGGCGTCCACGCCCCTGGCTTTCAAGAGCTGGACCCCCGCCAGGGCCAGGGCCGCATTGGCTATTTGGTATTCCGGAAAACCGGCCAGCTGAATGTCACCCTTAAAACCTGGGCCTTCCCAATGGAAACCCCTGGATGTTTTTCGGAAATGGAAATCCCGGCCTCCCAGCCAAAGGGAGGCTCGCTTTTCCCGGGCGGTTCGGTCGATTCTCCGGGCCGCTTCCTGATGGGGCTGGACCGTCGCGGCCAGGCACCCCTCCTTCAGGATCCCGGCTTTTTCCCAGGCGATCTTTCCCAGGGTCTTGCCCAGGATGTTCTGGTGTTCCAGGCCGATGGGCGCGATCAGGCACAAGGCGGGGGGCGGAACCGCGTTCGTGGCGTCCAGCCGGCCGCCCAGCCCAACCTCCAGGGCCAGCCAATCCACCTTTTGTTCCTCGAACCAGCAAAAAGCGATGGCGGTCAAAGCCTCAAAATGGGTCGGCAGGTGGCCCATCTTTTTTTCAACGCGTCGGCAAGCCTCCAAAACCAAGCGGGTATGGCGGTTGAAATCCGACTGGGAAATCCAGGTCCCGTTGACGCGGAACCTTTCCCGGATGTCGCTTAGGTGGGGGGAGGTATAAAGCCCCGTCTTATAACCCGCACATTTGAGGAAAGAGGCCATAAAGGCGCAGGTAGAGCCCTTGCCGTTGGAACCGGCCACATGGACAACCCGGAGGGAGTTTTGGGGATTGCCCAGTTCGGCGAGAAGGACCTGGATGGTCTCCAGGCCGAACCGCCAGCCTAATTGTTCGAGGGACTCAAGCTGGAGAGGCTGGGTCAAGACCGGAAGAACTTGAGGTATTTCCCAAGCGTCTGCTTCATTTCCTTGCGGTGGACGATGGCGTCCACGAAGCCGTGGTCCACGAGGAACTCGGAGCGCTGGAAGCCTTTGGGCAGCTTCTGGCGGATCGTCTGCTCGATGACCCGGGGCCCGGCGAAACCCACCATGGCGCCCGGTTCGGCCAGGTTGACGTCCCCCAGCATGCTATAGGAAGCCGCCACGCCGCCGGTGGTGGGGTCGGTCAAAACGGAGATGTAGGGCAACCCCGCCTCGCCCAGCCGCCCCAGGGCGGCTGAAGTCTTGGCCATCTGCATCAGGGAAAAAATGCCTTCCTGCATCCGGGCCCCGCCGGAGGTCGAAAAAATGATGACCCCGATCTTTTTTTCAATGGCCCGTTCAACGGCCCGCGTGATCTTCTCGCCCACCACGCTCCCCAGGCTGCCGCCCATGAACTGGAAGTCCATGATGGCGATGGAAGCGGGTTCCCCGGCGACCTTGCCCATGCCGGTGATGACCGCGTCGGTCATCTTGGCCTTTTCCTGCCCCTTCTTGACCTTCGCCTCGTATTCGGGGAAACCCAGGGGGTTCTTGGAATCCAATTTCTCGTCGTATTCAACGAAGGAACCGGAGTCGACCGTCAAATAAAGCCTCTCGAGGGAGGAGAGCTGGTAATGGTAGCCGCACTTGGGGCAGACCTTGTAGTTCTTATCCAGTTCCTTGTTGTAAAGGATGGTCCCGCAACCCTTGCACTTGGCGTAAAGGCCCTGGGGAACCTGCACCTGCTTCTTGCCCTGGAACTTCGTGATGACTTTTTTGGGTTTCTTGTACCAGACCAATGACGACCCCCTCAAATGCACAATGGATAATGAAAGATGGAAAACAAATGATGTTTTGACCCGCCCGGGTCAAAACTGACCAACATTTTAAATTTTACATTCTCCATTTTTCATTGTTTATGAAGCGCTTTGACGACTTGTTTGCAGAATCCTTCGACGGCCTTCCCAATATGGGGCGCCTTGGTTTTGGAAATCAACTGGACCAGGGCACTGGCGATAATAACCCCGTCGGCCGCCTTCCCCACCTGGGCCGCTTGGCCGGGGGTGGAAATGCCGAAGCCCACCACCAGGGGGGTTTTTAACCGGTTCTTGAGGCTCCGCAAGGCGGGCACCAGTTCCGAAGGGAGCGATTTGCGGGCGCCCGTCACCCCGGTAACCGAGACATAATACAAAAAAGGCGCGCCCTGGGCATCGGCCAATTTGGCCCTTTCAGGCGTGGAAGTGGGCGCGATAAAAGGGATAAGGGACAGGTTTTCCTTCTGCAGGAAAGGCTTGAAGAACGGGAATTGCTCCAAAGGCAGGTCGGGGATGATGGCCCCGTCCCCGCCCGATTGGGCCAGGGCCCCGGCAAATTCTTCCCAACCCCATTGTTCCACCAGGTTCAAATAGGTCATGACGAGCAGGGGTTGCTGGAAGCCGCTCTGCCGCAGGTCCCGGATCATCCGAAAAACGTCGGCGAACTTGGTCCCGTTTTGGAGCGAAAGATGGGTGGCCTTTTGGAGCGTGGGCCCGTCCGCAATAGGGTCGGAGAAAGGGACCCCCAGTTCCAGGGCTGCGGCGCCGGCCCGGAGGGCGGCCTTGGCTGATTCCAGCGAGGCTTTGTAATTGGGATATCCCAGGCAGATATAGGGCAGGAAAAGCGGCCGATGCGTAATGCTGGCCCTTTGGAACAAGCGGCGGAGTTTCTGGCTCACGGGCGGCCGCCTTGGAGTTTGGACCCCAGCCGCTCCAAAACCGTGTTCACGTCCTTGTCCCCCCGGCCCGAGAGGTTCACGATGAGGATGGAGTTCTTGGACATCCGGGGGGCGATTTTCATGGCCTGGTAAACCGCATGGGAACTTTCAAGCGCCGGGAGGATGCCTTCTTGGCGGGCCAAGGCCTGGAAAGCTTCCAGGGCCTGTTTGTCGGTCACCGAAACATAGTCCGCCCTTCCCGTATCCCGTAACCAGGCGTGCTCGGGGCCCACGCCCGGATAATCGAGCCCCGCCGAAATGGAGTGGGTTTCGGCGATCTGGCCGTCGAGGTCCTGCAGGACGTAGCTGTAACTGCCGTGAAGCACTCCCGGCTTCCCCTTTTCCATGGTGGCGGCGTGGCGCTTGGTCTTCACGCCGTCCCCCGCCGCTTCCACGCCGACCATCCTTACTTTCTTATCTTTAATAAACGGATAAAACAACCCGATGGCGTTGGAACCGCCGTTCACGCAGGCCACCAGGGCGTCCGGCAGTCTTCCGGCCTTCTTTTGGATTTGCCGGCGCGCTTCCTCGCCGATCACTTTTTGGAAATCCCGGACGATCATGGGATAGGGATGGGGCCCGGCGGTGGAACCAATCAGGTAATAGGTGGTGCGGACGTTGGTCACCCAATCCCGGATGGCCTCGCTCATGGCGTCCTTCAGGGTCTTGGTGCCGGAGGAAACGGCGTGCACCTGGGCCCCCAACAGCTTCATGCGGAAGACGTTCAAGGCCTGCCGCCTCACGTCTTCCTCGCCCATGAAAACCTCGCATTGCAGGCCGAAAAGGGCGCAGACCGTGGCGGTGGCCACGCCGTGCTGGCCGGCCCCCGTCTCCGCAATGATGCGTTTCTTGCCCATGCGCTTCGCCAGCAGGATCTGTCCCAGGCAGTTGTTGATCTTGTGGGCCCCGGTGTGGTTGAGGTCTTCCCGTTTCAGGTAGATGCGGGCGCCCTTGAGGGCGCGGGTCATATTGGCGGCGAAGGTCAGGGGGGTGGGACGGCCGTCGTATTCGGTGAGGTAATCCTGGAATTCCCTTTTGAATTTCGGGTCTTTTTGGGCCTCGGCATAGGCCTCGATCAATTCCCGCAGGGCCACCATGAGGGTTTCCGGGACATACTGGCCCCCATAAGGGCCGAAAAAACCTTTGGAATTGGGCAGATGGGGAAAATCAGACGCCGGGCTTTGCCTGTTGCTGTTTGATCTCATTTCTTAACTTTTCCAATTTCTCCTTGGCGCCCGCGTGGGACGGGTCCATGGTGCAGGCCTTCAGGTATTCGGCCTCGGCCTTGTCGACGTAATCCAAGCGATTATAAAGATCACCTAGGGTTATGCTATAGGAAATTGCCTCCGCCATTTGGTTATGGCGCATATAAAGGTCGCGCAGGTTGGCCAGGGTTTCGGTCGAATCGGGCATTTGGGAAAGGATGCCCTTGTATACCCCTACGGCTCTTTCCATGTCCTGGGGCTCGATCATTTTTTGCACCAGGTTGGCCATTTCGCGGAAGGCGCCGGCGGCCTTTTTGGCGTTCTTTTCCCGCAAAAAACCCGCCGACGAAAGTTCGAAGGATTTGAAGGCCCGGTCCAGGTCCCCTTTTTTCAGGAACAGTTCCCCCAGGGTCAGGTGCACGTTGAAGTCGTTGGGATCCAAGGCGATGATCTTCTCATATTCCACAATGGCCTTGTCCCAACTGCCGGTGTGGTAGTAGATATGCGCCAGCTTGATGATGAGTGATTTTTGGTCGGCCACCGAAGGGCTCCCATCCTGATCGACGTTTCAAACCCGAAATGCTTTTTTGGCTCTTTGTACGAAAAGGGAAACTTGACGGGGATCTTTGACGCCGGGCCGGATTTCCACGCCGCTGGAGACGTCCACACTGAAGGCGTCGGACATCCGGACAGCCCTTTGGACATTGTCAGATGTTAAACCACCCGCTAGCAACACCGGGGCTGGAAGCTCTTGAACCGCTTTCCGGGCCCATTGGAATTGGAAACTTTTGCCGGTTCCACCGGGGATGCTTTTATTATAGGAGTCCAATAAAAAGGCCGCAACGCCAAAGCCCTTGAAATCCTTATAAACACTGGGGTTTCTCATACGGATTACCTTGAGGACCGGGACGCCGATTTGTCGGCAATAATTTTCGGGCTCATCCCCATGCAGTTGGACTGCTTGGAAACCGCAAAGTTTAATGAGCTTTTTAACCCGTGAAAGCGTTTCATTGACGAAAACCCCCACTGGCGTGACCAGGGGAGGCACCAGCCTAACCAGCCGTTTGGCTTGGGCCGGGGTGATCCTGCGCGGCCCCATGGACATCTGGAAGCCGATGGCATCCGCCCCCGCCCGGGCGATCATTTTCACGTCTTGGGAGCGGGTTACCCCGCAAATTTTCACTCTGAACATTTTGGGTCTCTCAAGGGTCTGTCGGCATCAACGCCTTCACGGCGGCTTCCACGTCGGGGGAGGTCATGAAGGCTTCGCCTACCAGCACCGCCGAGGCCCCTTCCCGCTTCAGGAGCAGGCAATCCTCCCGGGTAAAGATGCCGCTTTCACTGACGACCGGAAGGCCTTTGGGGCATTTCTTCATTAAATCCAAAGAGGTCTGAAGGGACACGCTGAAGTCGTTCAAATTGCGGTTATTGATGCCCAAAAGTTTCGTCCCGGCCCGCAACGCCACTTCCAATTCCCTTTCGTCGTGTACCTCCACCAGGCTGGCCATGGAAAGCTGGTCGGCCACCGCCTTGAGTTCCTTCAATTGGGCCGGGGGCATCATGGCGGCGATGAGCAGGATGGCATCCGCCCCCGCTTCCCTCGCCTCGTAAACTTGGTGTTCGTCGATGATGAAATCCTTCCTCAAAACCGGAAGGCCCGAGGCCTCCTTGGCCTTTTTCAGGTAGGAAAGGTCGCCTTGAAAATAAGAAACATCCGTCAAAACCGAAAGGACCTGTGCCCCCGCCTTGGCATAGGCTTTTGCCAAGGGCTCGATTTGAAAATCTTCCCGTAACACGCCCCGGGAAGGGCTGGCCTTTTTGAGCTCCGCTATCAGGGAAAGCTTCCCAGGCCGGTGGACGGCTTTGAGGAAGTCACGGGGAGGTGCCTGGTTTTGCGCACCCTCTTTCAAGGAAGCGAGACCCCGCGCTTGCTTGAGGCGGGCCACTTCCTCCCGTTTCGTTCCGGCTATTTTTTGCAGGATGCTCATGAGTTCGAAACTTTCTTGAGTTTCTCCAAGGCTTCCAAGGCCTTCTTCGAATCAATGGATTCCTCGGCCAGCGCCCGGCCGTCGGGGATGGCGTCGCACTTGCCGGCGACGTAAAAACCCGCGGCCGCGTTCATGACCACCGCTTCCCGGTGGGGGCCCTTTTCCCCGGCCAGAACCGCCAGAAGGATTTTCGCGTTGGAGGCCGCGTCGGAGCCCTTGATGTCGTCCAGGCTGCGGCGGGCATATCCGAACAATTCCGGGTGGAGGGTTCCCGTGGAACGCTTGGTCGTGGACCCTTCCCGCTTCAATTCCCAGTAGAAGGTTTCCCCGGCATTGGAAACCTCATCCAAACCGTCCTTGCTATGGAGCGTTACCACCCTTTCGGTGCCCGCCTCCACCAGGGCTTCGGCCATCAGTTTCGCCCTTTCAGCATCGAAGACCCCGATGACTTGGCGTTTCACCGAGGCCGGATTGCACATGGGACCGAGCACGTTGAAGATCGTGCGGATCCCCAGTTCCTTGCGGACGGGGCCCACATGCTTGAAAGCCGGGTGGAAATGGGGCGCGAAGAGGAAGGCCATGCCGGCCTCGGCGAGGCATTTTTCGAGGGTTCCGACAGTGGGGTCGATCTTGACCCCCAGGGCTTCCAGGACTTCCGCGCTGCCGCATTGGCTGGAGGCGGCCCGGTTGCCGTGCTTGGCCACCTTGACCCCGCCGCCGGCCAGGACCAAGGCCGCGCCGGTGGAGATGTTGAAGCTGCCCTTGTGGTCACCGCCCGTGCCGCAGACGTCGATGGCGTTCAACCCCTCAGCGTTGAGGCGCACCATCTTGTCCCGGACGGCTTTAACGCTTCCCACCACTTCCCGGGGTGTCTCGAACTCCAGGTTCAGGAAAGCCAGGTAGGCGGCGATCTGGGTGGGCAGCACCTTCCCTTCCAGGATTTCAATCATGCAGTCATAAGCTTCCTGTTCGCTCAGGGATTTCTTTTGGGACAGTTTGGCCAGGGCTTCGCGGATCATGGCTCGCCTTTCGAAATTACCCTCATTGTCATAATCCATCCGGGCGAAGCCCGAACAAGAGAATGAGGATTACACAGTTTTCAACAGGGGTTTTAGCCCTGGTTCCAATATAGGAGCTGTGAAGAAAATGGTGGGTATTTTACCTAGAAGGGCCTAAAAACCAATGGGCGGATCAAATGGCGAAGAATTTTCGGGCGTTTTGGGTGGTCCTTTCGGCCAGTTCCTCCAGGCCGAGCCCTTTGACCTCAGCCACCTTCTCAGCTGTCAGCTTGACGTAGGCCGGCTCGTTGCGCTCTCCCCGGTGGGGATGGGGGGTAAGATAAGGCGAATCGGTCTCCACGACCAGCCGGTCCAAGGGGATCTTGACGACCGCATCCCGGTGGTCCTGGCCGTTCTTGAAGGTCACCGGCCCGGCGATGGAAAAAAGGCAGCCCAGTTCCATGAACCGGTCAACGAAGGAAGGCCCCGCTGAATAGCAGTGCATCATGATTTTCAGGCCCCGGGCCTTTTCAGACAGGATTCGATAGATATCCTCATGGGCGTCCCGGTCGTGGATCACCAGGGGGAGTGAAAGCTGCCGGGCCAGGTTGATCATGCGTTCGAAGACGACGGCCTGTTTTTCACGGTTGGAATCGTGGTAATAGTCCAACCCGACTTCCCCGATGGCCTTGGGGCCCGTTTCATGGGCCAGACGTTCAATCTCGGAAAGTTCGGCTTCCCCAAAGCGGTCTACGTCGGAAGGATGGGCCCCTACCGTATGGAAAATCCGGCCCGGGTGCCGGGAGGCGATCTTGGCCGCCGCCGCCGAGGTCTTCTCATCGGTCCCGATGGTCACCAGGTATTCCACCCCGGCCGCTCCGGCCCTTTGGAGGACAAATTCCTCGTCCGCGGCCAGGCGTTCATCATCCAAATGGCAGTGGGAATCAATGAGCATATTAGCCGGCCGAGGCCATGATCTTTTCGGCTTCGGCCGTCATGGTTTCGTTCAAAGTATCGGCGGACCGGGGATCCATCAACTTCTCTTTTTCGATCTCGATGATGACCCGCTTTTTATCGGGTGTGCGGACATAAAATCCGTATTTTCCCTTGGCCAGCAATTCGGGATATTCCCGGCTCGAAGTCGCCAACCACCCCATATCCGGCTTCAGGTTCTTGGACTTGAAATGTTGGGCGAGTTTTTTCTTAAGTGCATTTTGAACCGCCTCAATGCCGCCCTCCCCGGTAGGCGGGGCCTTTTCGCCTTCTTCCTTCTTTTCAATGCGGGGGAATAAAGGGACGCCCACCTTCACCTTCTGCCCCGGAGAATAGGTACCAATCTTCTCCGTTTCCGAGAAGGCGTGCTTTTCGACCTTATCCCCAAATCCTAATTGTTCCCAAATGGCCTGCGCCGTAAAAGGCATAAAAGGTGAGAGGCGGAGTGCAGTCACCCGTAGGACCTCCACCAAAGTGAAGATCACTTTTTGAAGCTCCGCTTTTTTAGACTCATCCTTGGCCAAGTTCCAGGGAGCCGACGTTTGGATATATTTATTAGCGTCTTTGATAAGTTTCCAATGACCTTCCAAGGCCACGTCGAAGGCCAACCGGTCCATCAAATGGCGGGTTTCCCCTACCTGCTCCGGACCGGGCATCTCGATATCTAAAGAGGGCGACTTCTCCGGAATGACCCCGACGAAATATTTTTCAACCATGGTCAGCGTCCGGCTGACCAAGTTGCCCAGGTCGTTGGCCAAATCCCCGTTGAAACGAGTTTGGAACCCCTCGTCGGTATAGTTGCCGTCCATCCCGAAAGCGAACTCGCGCAACAAGTAATAGCGAAGGGCGTCCGGACCGTAGGTTGCGGCTAGCTCAAAGGGGTCCACCACATTGCCAAGGCTTTTGGACATCTTCTTGCCGTCTTTGTTGATATAGCCCGTCCCGAAAACCTTCTTGGGCAAGGGCACGCCCGCTGCCATGAGCATGGTAGGCCAAATGGTGGTGTGGAACCGCAGGATGTCCTTACCGATGATATGGACGTCGGCCGGCCAGAATTTCTTGTACAGGTTCCCGTCCGGCCAACCCAGGGCCGAGATGTAGTTGATCAGGGCGTCGAACCAGACGTAAATCACCGTCTCTTCCGGTACCGGAGCCGGGATACCCCATTTAACGGCCGAACGGGTGATGGACACATCCGCCAAACCGGGCCTGATGAAATTGTTGATCAATTCATTTTTGCGGCTTTCGGGTTGTAGGAAATCCGGATGGTCGGCCAGGTGTTTTTCCAGTTGTTTCTGGAAAGCTGACATCTTGAAGAAATAGTTCTCTTCTTTGATCCGCTCGACCACCCGGCCACAATCCGGGCATGTCTTCGTGCCATTGGGCCCATCCTTGACTTCCGAATCCAAGAGAAACTTCTCGTCCGGCAGGCAATACCAGCCCTCATATTGGCCTTTATAGATAAAACCCGCGTCCATCACCTTCTTGAAGAAAGCCTGGGCGGTCTTTCGGTGGTCTTCGTCGGTGGTGCGGATGAACCGGTCATAGGTGATGTCCAACTTGACCCATGCCTCCTTGAACCTTTCCACAACCCGGTCGGCCAGCTCTTTGGGCGTGATGCCCTCTTCCTGGGCGGTTTTGGCGATCTTTTGCCCATGCTCATCCGTGCCGGTCAGGAAATAAACCTCGTAGCCGTCCATGCGCTTGAAACGCGCCAATGCATCCGCACCCACGGTGGAATAGGCGTGGCCGATATGGGGCACGTCGTTGACGTAATAAATGGGGGTTGTGACGTAAAAGGTCTTTTTGTCCTGCATGTTTCACTCCAGCTAAATTTGGACTGACAATTCCATAAAGGATCGGCTTGAAAGCTCTCCTCTTTTAAAACCTTCCCGCAATTCCAGGAAAAGATGGTCCAGGATCATTTTGGCGTTCAGGTACATGGGGATCATGTCCTGGTGTTTTTGCAGGCACTCTAGGATTTCACCGGTTGGAAGTGAAGAGAGCTTTCCGGGAACGGGGACCTCGCCCGACAGGCGCCTGGACCAAAGGCCCAGGTAAACCTGCAGGGCCGCCTGCAGTACCTCGGACTTGCGCTGGGTAGCCGTTCGTTCCACTTCCTCCAAAAAATCCGGCTCCCATTGGTCGTATTCGTTGACCAGGGCCAGCCATTCCTCATCCGGCCCCTGGAGGGCCCGGTCGAGGTCGGCGCAAACCTTGTCGCGGAACTGGGCCCAGGATTCATCCCCGAGTTTTAGGGCCATGGTCAGGTTGCCATTGGCTTCTTGGGCCGCATTTTGAGCTTCGGCCTTCTTCCAGCCATGGTCCTTTTCCAATATCCCCGCAATCGTCGAGGAAGGAAGGGCCGGAAATCGCACCTGGCGGCAACGGGACAGGACGGTGGGAAGGAAATCCCCGGTCTTTTCAGCCAGGAGGATCACGATGGACTTGGCCGGTGGTTCTTCCAGCGTCTTTAAAAAAGCGTTCTGGGAATCGAAATTCATGTAATCCGCCTCGGCAATGACCGCCACCTTGCAGGGGGCGGAAAAGGGGGCGTTGGAAAGTTTCTTATCCAATTCGCGGGTGGATTCGACGGTGATTTCGTTCTTACCCTCAGGGCGCTCCAGCCAGAAGAAATCAGGATGGCTTTTGCTGAGGACCTGCCGGCAAGTCGGGCAACCTGGGCAATCGGGCCCTTGTTGGCAAAAGAGGCTCCGGACCATGGCCAAGGCATAGGTCTTTTTCCCGGACCCTTCGGGCCCCACCCAAAGGAAGGTTTGCACGCCGGGATGGTCCAAAAGGCCTTTCAGCAACTTCTGGACTTCGGGTTGGGAGTTCAGCTTCTCAAGCCGGGGGACGGTAAACTCAGCCACGTTTTTTCACCTTTTTTCGGAGCGGAAGCCTTTCGATCAATTTTCCCAGCATCTCATGGTAGGTAAGTTCGCGGTTTTGGCCGGCATTCACGACGATGAACCGGTCCTTTTCCTTCCTGGCGGTTTCGCGGTAGATCCGTTGGACGGCCCGGTGGAACTTGAGGCTTTCGCGCTCCATGCGGTCCTTGCCCTTGCCCCGCCCCAGCGCCCGCTTGAGTCCGACTGCCACCGGCAGGTCAAAAAGAACCGTCAAATCCGGACGTAGGTTGCTGGCCGCCCCGTTGAGGACCTTGAGCAATTTCAAGTCAAAGCCCCGGCCGCCGCCCTGGTAGGCCAGGGTGGAATCCGAGTAACGGTCGCAAAGGACCACCTTTCCCTGTTGGAGGGCGGGTTCAATGACTTCCCCCACGTGTTGGGCCCGGTCGGCCAGGAACAGCAACAGTTCGGTGCGGGGCATGAGTTTGTAATCCAGTTGGTTCAAAATCCAGCGGCGAAGCTGGGTGGCCAGCCGGGACCCGCCCGGTTCCCGCGTGACAATATGGGGAATGCCGTATTTCTTCAGGACCTCGGCAAGGAGATGGAGTTGGGTGGTTTTACCGGATCCTTCCGTCCCCTCAAAGGTAATGAACAGGCCTTTTTTCATACGAACTTGGACTCCCCGGTCGCATAGGCGTAGGCGATATAGTCGGTCCCGGGGCGCTTCCCGCCCCCCTGGTGCACCAGGGTCGCCAATTGTCCCCGATGGTAGTGCGAATGGGTGAAAACCTGGAAGAGGACGTTTTGAACCCGATGCTCGGAAAGTTTTCCCTGGGTATTGGGGGCGGTGAATGTCCCCGTCAATCCTTCCAGCGTCAAGGAGGCTAAATAGGCCTTCCACTTTTCATGAAGTTCATCCAGTTTCTGCCGGCACTCAGCCAAAGAATAGGAAGGATGGGGATCCTTGAAGCCCGACAGGTCTTCTTTTTTCAGGCGCGCCAGCCAGACGCCAAGGGCGAAGAGGATGTGGCAGAAAATTTCGACGGCCTTTTCAGGCGGCTTGGGCATCTCTTGGAGGGCCTTCAGGTATTGGTCATTGGCCCAGTAGTCGTATTCAAAATTTTTACGGATCTGGTCGATAAAAGCGTCCGCCATGGCCTTCTCCTTCGGTTGGAAAGTGGCCTATGGTACCTCTTTTAAACAGGCCGGAAAATAAAAAAGCCTCCTGTAACGAGCCCGAGGGCTCCGCTACAGGAGGCTTTAAAAAAGCTTTTACTTGATTTCGACTTCGGCGCCTGAATCCTTGAACTTGGCGACGATGCCATCGGCCTCGGCCTTGCTGACTCCGGTCTTGATGGGCTTCGGGGCTCCATCGACCAGGTCCTTGGCTTCCTTCAAGCCCAATCCGGTGACTTCCCGGACGACCTTGATGACGTTGATCTTCTTGGCGGCATCCACCGCCTTGAGGTTCACGTCGAAAGCGGTTTTTTCCTCAGCGGCGGCACCGGCGGCGGCTCCGCCGCCCGCGGCGACGGCCACGGGGGCCGCGGCCGACACGCCGAACTTGGTCTCGAGGGCCTTCACGAGCTCGTTCAATTCCAGAACGCTCATCTGCTCGATGGCGGAGATGAATTCATCTTTCGTTAAAGTAGGCATTTGAAACTTCCTCCATATTGGATTTTGGTTGGTTCAGGCATAAAAACCGGAACGGGTTGTTAATTAAAAGTTAGGCCGTTTTGCTCTTGGCTTCGGCGACTGCGCTCAAGGCGTAAACCAGCTTGCGCGCGGGGCCGGCCAAAACCTGGACGATGCCCGAAATGGGCGACTTCATGCTGCCAAGGGCCTTTGCCAAAAGCACTTCCCGGCTGGGAAGGTTCGACAAAGCCTTGATGTCCTGCACGGTGACCATGCGGCCGTCCATCCATCCGCCCTTGACCGACAATTTCTCGTGGTCCTTGGCGAATTTGGTGAGCACCCTTGCCGGAGCTACCGCATCTTCCATCGCCAGGGCGATGGCCGTGGGGCCCGTCAAGAGGTCGTCCAAAACCGTGATGTTGCACTTGTTCAAGGCGATCCTAGCCAGGTTGTTCTTCACGACGTGGTACTCCACCTTGGCGTGAAAAAGCTTGGCGCGCAGGTCGGTGACTTCCTCCACCGTCAACCCCGTGTAACCGGTGACAACGGCGGACTTGGAAGCTTGTACCCGCTTGGAGAAATCCTCCACCGCCTCGACTTTTTCCTGTTTTGGTTCGCGTTTCTTGTGTTCCGTCAAAAAAATCACCACCTGTCCAGATTAAAATTAAAAGAGGGGGAGGTTTTCCGGCCTTCGGCGGCTTTTAAGCCGACGCAGTTAAAAAAGAAAAACCCCTCACCCGAAACGACCGGATGAAGGGTATTGGATAACCACTTACATTTTCCGGATCGTCTCGGCAGGCCTTCCATTAAGGCTTGTAGCGTGCCAGAAGCCCTGCTACATGCCGCCTGCTGTCTTTGACAACCGTACTTCTCGACCCTAGCCGGGCAAGCCCGGCCGGGGGCGGTAACTATATCACTTGGCGGCCGTTTTTGTAAACTCCGCCGTATCCACTTTGATCCCGGGCCCCATGCTGGAGGTCAAATGGGCCGAAATCAGGTAGGTTCCCTTGGCCGAAGCGGGCTTGACTGAAACCAGTGTCTTGATCAAAGCCGAGGCGTTTTCGGCGATTTGTTTCTCTTCGAACTTGATCTTGCCGATCCCGGCGTGGCAAATGCCCTGGTCGTCCACGCGGTATTCGATCTTACCGGCCTTGATCTCCTTGACCGCCTGGCCCACGTTCGGGGTGACCGTGCCGGCCTTGGGGTTGGGCATCAGGCCCTTGGGACCCAGCACCTTACCCAGCTTACCGGTTTCGCGCATGATGTCGGGGGTGGCCACCAGGACGTCGAAGTCCAGGAAGCCGCTAGCGATCTTCTCGATGAGTTCGTTGTCGCCAGCGAAATCGGCCCCGGCCGCTTCCGCTTCCTTGATCTTCTCACCCTTGGCCAAAACCGCGACCTTCAAGGTCTTGCCCGTGCCATGGGGGAGGGAGACGGTGCCGCGGACCTGCTGGTCGGCCTTCTTGGGGTCCACGCCGAGCTTGATATGAAGCTCGACGGTCTCGTTGAATTTTGCGGGAGCCGCTTTTTTGAGGAGCCCGACCGCGTCGGTCAGGATGTAGGACTTGGTACGATCCACCAGCTCGACGTTTTTCCGGTGCCGCTTGCTTGCCTTCTTCGCCATTTTTTACCTCCCGTGGTGCAAACGCCCCGACTTAAGCAGAGCTCCCACAGTTATTTTTTTCAAAAGCAACCGTCGGTTACTTTTGGATTTCGATTCCCATGCTGCGGGCCGTGCCTTCGACCATCCGGATGGCCGAATCCAGCTTCTGCGCGTTCAAATCCGGCATTTTGGTTTTCGCGATTTCCTCGACCTGCTTCATCGTGACCTTGGCTACTTTCTGCTTGTTGGGCACCGGGGAACCCTTGGCCAGCCCCGCCGCCTTCAAGAGCAGCACGGACGCCGGGGGGGTCTTGGTGATGAAGGTGAAGGACCGGTCTTTATAGATGGAGATCACCACGGGAATGATCAACCCGTCCTGCTTCTGGGTGGCGGCGTTGAATTGTTTGCAGAACTCCATGATATTCACGCCGTGCTGGCCCAAAGCCGGGCCCACCGGGGGCGCAGGATTCGCCTTGCCCGCCGGGATTTGAAGCTTCACCATCGCATTGAGTTCTTTTGCCATGACCTTTTCCTTATTCCTTCTACTCGCTTAAAAGCAAGCTATTCTTTTTCGATTTGGTGGAATTCCAACTCCACCGGTGTCTGGCGTCCGAAAATCGTCACCATCACCTTAACCCTCTCCCGTTCGGGGTTGATTTCCTCAACCGATCCCGAGAAGTTCGCGAAGGGTCCGTCCATCACCTTCACCAGGTCGCCCTTCTCGAACTGGCTCTTCAAGGCCCGGCGCTCGCGGCGCTTGCCGATGTGCTCCAAAATAGCCGTGACTTCCTCATCCGGCAGGGGGATGGGCTTGTTGCCCGAACCCACGAAACTGGTGACCTTGGGGGTATTGCGCACCACGGACCAGGAATTCTCATCCATGTCCATTTCCACCAGGATGTAGCCTGGGAAGAATTTCTTGTTGGTCACCCGCTTCTTGCCGGCACGGGTCTCAGTCACCTCTTCGGAAGGGATCAGGATCTGGAAGATCTTGTCTTCCATCTTCATGCTTTTGATCCGGTTCTCCAGGTTGGCCTTCACCTTGGCCTCATACCCCGAATAGGTGTTGATCACGTACCAGCGCTTGGACATTTGCAAGGATCCCTCTCTCAAATTATTGTTTGACGACCAGTTTCATCAGGTTTCCGATACCGAAATCGTAAACCGCCAGCACGACCATCAGGAAAAAGATGGTCGTACAGACCACCGCAGTGGATCCCTTGATCTCGTCCCAGGTGGGCCAGGAGATCTTTTTGAATTCGGATCTCGCTTCCGCGAAAAAAGCCTTCAAGTTTTCGAGCATTTCAAACCCTTAATGGTTTCCCATTTGATTTTTATTCATGGATGGCAGGGCAGGCAGGATTCGAACCTGCAACGCGCGGTTTTGGAGACCGCCGCTCTACCATTAGAGCTACTGCCCTATCGCGAAGAAGTATCGGCCTATTTGGTTTCCTTATGCAAGGTGTGCTTGCGGCACCACCGACAGTACTTCTTGACCTCCAGCTTTTCCGGCGTCTTGCGCTTGTCGCGGGTCTTATTGTAGTTACGGCGTTTGCATTCCGAACAAGCTAATGTTATTTGCTCACGCATTGCAGTTTATCCCTTTTGTCTTTACTCGATGATCTGGGTGACGACGCCGGCGCCCACGGTGTGGCCGCCTTCCCGGATCGCGAACCGAAGTTCCTTCTCCATCGCCACCGGCACGATCAACTCGA
>JAJPJW010000001.1 GCA_021324075.1 Pseudomonadota bacterium
GGCCTTGAAAGATTGCAGAACGACACGGACAATCTCTTCGTGGAAAGGGCCCTGCCGACAGACCTGGCGCCCAACCGCGACTTGGGCGCTGAAGCCACAGGCAGCCCCTGGAACGGGTTTAACTACGCCCTGGCCTTAACCAACGGCACGCCGGACAACTACACGCCCAACAACGCCGACGACCAGTCCTTGACCAACGGCCGGGAAGCCACGGCGCGAGTTTACTGGACCCCCTTCAATTCGGGGGATTCCCTGTTGAAAGGCCTGGGATTCGGCATTGCGGGTTCTTGGGCATGGAACGTGAACTGGAACACCAATGCCTTTCCCAACTTTTTCGTGACCTCCCTGGGCCAGCAGCAGTTCTTCGCTTACCGCACGGGTGTTGCTCCCCAGGGGGATTTCTACCATTGGTCGCCCCAGGCTTATTTTTCCACCGGTCCCTTCGGTTTATTGGGGGAATATGTGCAATCCATACAGGATGTGGGCACGAGCACGGCGGCCGCGGTTAATCTGACTCACCAAGCCTGGCAGGTTGCCGGCTCGTGGGTAATCTGGGGAAAAGCTTCTTTTCTTGGAGCCGTAGCGGACAAGCCTTTGGACCTGCGCAAAAACCAATGGGGTGCCTTGGAAGTGGCCGTCCGTATGCACCAATTGACGGTTGACCCGAACGCCTTCAGCGCGTTGGGCACCTCCAACCTGGCCGCCACCAATTCGGCCCAGCAGGCCACGGCCTATGGCGTCGGCCTGAACTGGGTCTTCAACCCCCATTTCAAGCTGGCTTTCGACTGGGAGGACACAGATTTCGTGGAGGGCGCCCAGGTTCCCGGAACCAAAGCTTTAACTGGCCTTTTGTCCGAGGACGTCTTCACTGTCCGGGCTCAAGCTAATTTTTAACAGGGTGCTGAAAAAGCAGCTTTTAAGAGTGAATTTTCCGATTCGAATATTCGATAGATTCAAATTCCCGTGGAATTTTGGTACCGACGGCTGCATCGAAGGTGATTATTTCTGGTTTTCAACAACCTGTTAATTTACTTCGGGCAAGGCCAACTTTCAGGCCTTAGTGCCGCCTGCAGGTGTGCCGTCCGAGTTGAAGGTCGCGGGTTCCCACCACCACCCGCCGCCATACCACCAGCACCAACGGTCCCACAAAGGGTCCTACCACCAGTTGCCACAGTAGCATCGGGTCAAAAAGAACCCCACGCCGCCCATAATGGCCGCAATTAAGGAATTCGAACGCGGTATTGAGCATTGAATTTGCGTCAACCTTCATCTAAATAGCGCCGAATAACAGGTTTTTTCTGCAACCTTTTAGTGCGGCAAGACGTCAAAAAGATGTCGAAAGGAACGGCGAATATGGTTTTGCCAAAACCGATTAGGGCAACTCTTAAATCTTACTTTTTTGTATTCCCACTTGTCTTAGCCCTTTTCATACCCGCGGTCTTATCTTTTCTTCCCAATGATTCCAAAACCATTAGTATGTTCCGGGTTTCCTTTTCACCCCAAACCGCCGGCCACTGGCGCGCCAACCGGCGCATTTATCCCAACCAGCAGGCATCCACCAAATCCGCCGTGGAAACCCAGTTCAAATTTTATCCGCCTCAATTTTCCATAGATAGGATTTTACGTGTTGTACAGGATCAAGGCCCTGCTTTTCCTCCCTTAAATTATCATTCTTCCGCCGTTCTTTCTCGCGTCCTGCGCATTTGAGCTCCCCCGCTGTCGAAGTTCCCTCGCATCCTGGAATGCAGCCTTTTTTCGCGTGAAGTTTTTAATCCAAAATGATTTTCAACCCAAGGAGAAATCCATGAGATGGAAAGAAATCCTGATAGGCGCCTTAATCTATGGCCTCGTTATTTTCTCGGGTTATGGTATTCCGCTTTTCATGACCTTTTTAAAAAGCCATTGCGCGACCCTTATAAGACTCGCAAAAACCGAGAATGCGGTCTGGACCTATGCCACCCGCAATACGGGGCTTTAATCCGTTTTTTAAAATTCCTCAAAGTCATTCCGGCCTCCAAATTTGAGGCCGCAGAAAGGAACAAACCATGAACTTCTACGTTTCAATTGCCCAACTTCTCCAAACAGCCGAAGGTATGGAAAAAAACCTTGGTTTTTTAGCCGAACGGGCCTTTCGCATCAGTCCAAGGGATTCCCGCGCCAACCGCGAAATTCTGGAACTGTGCACAGACAAATTGACTGAGGCGCGAAAACTATTGGGAGAAAACCCCCATCTCGGCAAAACGCCTTTGCGTCACGCAACGCTGCTTTTGCAGATCTTCCGTCTTTCCTTTCGCCGGATGTGTCACTTGGCTATCGCGGTGGCTGACCCGGAAGGAGGATCGGAGGATGAAGCCAGGGCTATTCAATCCTTGTTTGCAACCGCCTCCCACCACTTCAAGTTACTGAAACAAGTCCTTCTGGATTTAGCCGGTGTTGCGTTAGTCCTGGAGATTGACGGCTCCGACGTTAAAAACGGCTCGGATCTAGGCACGTTTCAAGTTGAAGAAACCGATCTGCGGGAATCATTAGCCTCTTTGGAAAAGGCCATCGAAATCTTTGATGAAGAACCGGTATTGTTAGATGCCCTTGTATTCATTCGGCAGGAACTTTTAGAGGCAAGAAAAAGAATAAGGCGCTTCATCACCCGGCGACCGGGAATAAGGGGGGGGATTTCCACGCCGGCTCTCACCCCAAAATAAGGACCCCGGCCACCGAAAGGGCTTTTCAAGCTTTCACGAACGATTTCGAACCTTTGGGCGGGAATTTATTTCTACACTCCCGCCCTTTTTTGACCCTAAGCCGTTTTGAATCAGGTGGAGCTTTCTAGCGTCAAATCCGAAATCTTCCTCAAAGCCTCTTCAACATCGTCACCCCCAGCCTTCACCTCCATCTTCTTTCCCTCAGCCTCAAGCTATGCAATGAGTTCGATGAAACTTTTCGCGTCAACGGTAACTTTTCCCTTTCGAACGGTGATGTGGGACTTGAATCTCACGGCGGCTTTCTGGAATTCCGCCAAAGTTTTCAAGCGGAAACCAGAAATATGGGGAATAGCCTTTTTTGGACATTGGGGCCTCCTTAGGCATCTGGAAATAATGGGCGCTCATCAACCGCCCTTCCAATTCCCTGCCGTCCTTATCCCGGATGGCAGGGGTTCTTTCGGGGGGATCTTAAATTCGCAATGGGATGAGACAACGGGGAGAATGGGATGAACCCCGGCAAGGAGGATTAGGCGCGAAAAAAAGGGAGGGCATTCTCCATCCTGGAGCCCCGGGGTTTCAACAGCCCCAGGAAAGGCAATGGAGATTTACTGGAATTGGTATCAGGTTCTTGGGCCTAGGAATCAAAAGGACGGAATAAGCTTTTCCCGAACCGTCTACCTTGGCCCGCTTTGGAAAAAACTTTTTGGGGTTCCCACCCGAGGGAGCGGAGAGTGAGAACCAGTAAATGCCGGCGGGCAAAAGGAAACATGGTGGCTAGCAGGCCCCCCATGAGAACGAAACCACGGAACAAACCGGGATAGCTAGCCCTCATGACCGCTTCCTCCATCACACACAAAGACCCAGCTTCTCCCCCAGGCTAAAGCCGGCCAAGTTAGGTTTTGGCCCCATCTACCGGCGTTCCGTCCGCATTGTAAGTGGTAAAGCTTCCGTCCTTGAAGATCAGGAGGATTTTTTCGTTCTTGGTGCCGGAGTTGGAGAACTTCACTTCCTGCACATCCGAATTAAGGTAAACCGGCTTCCCGACAGGTTCGGAGTTTTCCATCTTATAGAGGAATGCATCCCCCTGCCCCGAAACGGCTACCTTTACGCTCCCGTCCTGGCTGA
>JAJPJW010000026.1 GCA_021324075.1 Pseudomonadota bacterium
GCACATAAATGTCCACCGGCACCGTAGGTCTGTCGAACATGTAGGAGATGCCGACGACGCCCCGGGCCCCCACGGCCACGCTCCCCTGCAGGTTTAGGTCCCCACCCACGCCGAAATAAAGCGGCAGGAGGCCCTGTTTGGGATGGATGACGTCGTAGTCGTGCCAGAGGTAGTCCAACTGCAGTAGCGTCGCGCCGTTGCCCAGTTTCACGGCGGGCTGGAAGGCGTTTTGCCGGTCGACCCAGATCTTGCCGACCGCTCCCCAGGTTCCCGGATCACCCAGTTCCAAACCCAGGCCGAAATTCCCGCCACCCGCGATGGGTGACTCACCTGCAAAAACCCCCAAAGGCAAAAAAGCTAAACCCACCAGGGCCAACATCCAGAAACATTTCTTCATGTCGTCCTCCTAAAAACTGATTTTGGTTGGACTACTGTTAAAGACTTTCCTTCAATTGGCGCAGCTTCGCGCGTTTTTTCAAATCTTCCCGGAGCTCACGGATCCTACCCGTCAGCTTTTCGGGTGGTATCTCCGTAAAATCGGTGCCGTCTTCCTCCGTCTTCGGTTCCTCGAACTTCGAGGATTCCGTATCGACAAAAAACACCTCCGGAAGCTCCAAGCCCTCCTTGTAATCTTCCGCCATCTCCTTGAAATAGTCCGCTTTATGGATGAATTTACGGAACCGGTAAACCAAGGCTCCCAAAGTCTTTCCAGCGTCTACCACCCGGTGGACGAAATGGATTTCCAAATCCATGTCCCGGATGGCCAATTGGTCGTCAGGAAAATAATTGGCAACGAAGTCGATCAACCATTTGAAAGCCTCTTCCACATAGAGTTGTTGGGCCTGCTGGAAAGCCTCCAATTGCTCCTCCAGTTCTTTTTCACTCAATTCGGGACTTTCGTCCCCGTTTTTTGCCCCCGAAACCATGTTCCATCCTTTTTTTATTCTTGGTTTTATCCTACCCGAAAGCAACCCACCTTTTCACTCTTTGCCGAATCCATAGTCCCCCAGGGACGTATAGATAGACCCTCCGGAAGCCAACTGGCTTTTAAAAAGGATGAATCGGTCGGCTTTCCATGATTCCCAATGGGCGGGGCAGGTTCCTTTAAGTGCTTTTACCGCTGCCTCCGGGTCCTCCTTTTCCCTGACCCGCCCCAGGGTTAAATGGGGATAATATTCCTTGTCATCCGGTTCCACGCCAAAACTTCCCAAAAGGACCGAGAGTTTCTTTTCCAAGCTCCCAAACTCTTCCATTCCTTTAAGAACCGGTATGAACAAAACACGGGGCCTTTCGAGCCTTGGAAAAGCTCCCAGGCCCCCGATTTCCGCCTCAAAAGGAGCTGAGGAAAGGGCCGATTCTCTTAAACCTTGTTCCAGTTTTGGCAAAAGCTTTTCTTCAAAATCCCCGATGAACCTCAACGTAATGTGAAGCTGGGCCTTGGACACCCACCTGACGCCTCGGTATTTCGCCATCTTCGCCAGTAGTTCGGCGATCCCATCCGCAAGGGCGGGGGCCACCGGCACCGCCACGAAAAGCCTTAAGGCGGCCATAGGCCTTCAGTCTCTTGCCGGCATTTGCAGGCAATGGCGCCGAAGAAGCTCCAGGGCCGCCTGGCTGGCCCTTTTCTTCACCGTCTCCCGGCTTCCCGTAAAACGGAATTCGAAAGCCTGGGTGGATTGCTCGTCCGAAAGCCCGATATAAACCAGTCCGACAGGCTTTTCCGACGAACCGCCCGTGGGGCCGGCAATACCGGTCGTTGAAAGGCCGATGTCGGCCTTGGCCGCCTTGCGCACGTTGGTGGCCAGGACTTCGGCCACTTCCTTGGAGACGGCGCCCTTTTGCCGGATCAATTGGGGGTCTACTTTCAGGGCCTCGTCCTTCGCCTCGTTGCTGTAAACCACGTAGCCCCGGAGGAAATAGTTGGAACTCCCGGATACCTGGGTGACGCGGTGGGCGATTAGCCCCCCGGTACAGGATTCGGCCGTGGCCAGGGTCATGTGGCGGGTCGTCAACATTTGGCCCACAATGGTTTCCAGCCCGTCGTGGTTCCAGCCATAAATATAATTGGGCAAGCGGGTGGTCAAAACCTTCCCCAATTCCTCGATGAGGGCGTCCGCCTTCTCCACGCTTTCGGCCTTGGCCGACAACCGAATATCCACCCCCTCCCAATGGGCCAGGACCCCGATGGTCGGATTGGTCGAACTCTCAAATATATCGGCGATTTTTTCATTGAGGGCTGATTCGTCAATGCCTGTGGTGCGGTAAACCCTGGACTTGATGACCGTCCCGCCCGGTGAAAGGGATTTCAGGAAAGGTTTGATTGTCTCCTCGAACATGGCCTTCATTTCAGAAGGCACCCCCGGCAGGCAGGCCAGTTGGGACTTGCCCACCTTGATAATGAAGCCCGGCGCAGTGCCATTGGCGTTGGGAACGACCGCGGCACCCTGGGGAATGAAGGCTTGGTTCAGGTTCACCTTGGGGAAGGGTTTGCCGGGACGGAAACGGGCGAAGCGCTGTTCGATGGCCTTGGCGATGTCCTCATGAAAAACCAGTTGTTTCTGGGCCAGCCGGGCGATGACCTTGCGGGTGACGTCGTCCACCGTGGGTCCCAGGCCGCCGGTGGTCAGGACCACATTGCTCCGCTCGCAGGCCAGCTTTAAGGCCGACTCCAGGCGTTTTTCGTTGTCCCCCACGGCCTGAAAACCGTAAACATCCACGCCTAAGAGGGCCAACTGCTGGGCGATCCAGGAGGAATTGGTGTCCACATTCTGGCCCAAAAGCAGTTCGGTTCCGATCGCCACGATTTCAGCGTTCAAGGGAGGCCTTTCCGAGCCGCAGCTATTTAATGTAATCCACCAGCATGCGGCCGATCTGCACCCAGGCTAGGGCATAAAGCCCCGCCACCAGGTCGTCCGTCATGATGCCCCATCCCCCCGGCAGTTTTTCGACCCGGTGGATGGGATAGGGTTTCCAGATGTCGAAAAGCCGGAACAGGACGATGGCCATGATCACGAAGGGCCATTGATGGGGTATGGCCAGCATGGCCACGCCCATACCCAGTACCTCATCCATGACCGCGCTGGAGGGGTCCACGTCCCCAATGGCCTTGGCATACTCGCCGGTTGAATAAACCCCCAGGAAGTAAACCACGACCAAGGTCGCCAAGTGGATCAAGGGGGAATCAATCAGGGGGTAAAAGAGCGGCGCGGCCGCCAGGGAAGCCCAGGTGCCCGGAGCGAAGGGAATCTTGCCGATGCCCAGGAAGGTCGCGACCCAGAAGTGGAAATGTTTCACGGCTTGCCTCCGCTTAACACACGGCGGTTCTTGACGACGTAGTCGATCCCCGAGATCAGCGACATAACGGTGGCGTAAAACATAAGCCAATAGGGGCCGTACCAAACCACGTATTCCACCACATTCCCCCAGGTTCCCAAGCGGGTGACGAACAAATCCCACTTCACTTCGAAGGCCCCCACGGTGGCCTGGGCGCAGATGATCGCCAGGATGACCGAACAGGCCACGATTTGGGAGACGGTTTTGTGCTTTCCCGCCCGGCTGGCCGCAATGACGATGTTTTGGCTCTGGGCCACTTGGCGGAGCCCCGTGATGAGGAATTCACGGGCGAAGATGATGACGAACATCCATAGCGGGACCAGGTCCAACGCCACAAAGGAGCCGAACACCGAAAGGAGGAGGATCTTATCCGCAAGGGGATCCAGCAGGGCCCCAAAATCGGTATTCAATTTGTACTTACGGGCCAGGTAGCCGTCCAGGTAGTCGCTGATGGCACCCCAGGCGAACAATAAACCGGCCGCCCATTTGGCCCAAACTTCGTCCCGGAAGATCAGAATAAGGTAGAGGGGCGTGACCCCAATGCGGGACAAGGTCACCAGGTTGGCGACATTCCATTGGGAAGGCCTAGTGGCGGCGGGGGACGGGGGCATGGTCAACCCTCAGGGGAAACGGCTTTGCCGACCAGGTCCTGCTGAAGCGCATGGGTGATTTCAACTTCCACCCACTGGCCTATGCGGGGACTGGAGAGGCCTTCGATTAAAACCACGCCATCCACTTCGGGGGCCTGGTAGCGGGTGCGCCCCTGCACCTGCCCGTTCTCGATTTCTTCAACTACCACCGACAGCCGCTCCCCGACCCAGCGTTGGTGGGATTTTTCGGCGATTTCTTCCTGGACCCGGTAGGCCTCGGCCAAGCGGGCCTTCTTGACGGCCTCCGGCACCTGGTTTTCCATGATGCCTGCGGGGGTGTTCTCCTCCTGGGAATAAGCGAAAAACCCGACATAGTCCAATTGGGACTGCTTGAGGAATTCCAGTAGTTCGTTGAAATCCTGGTCCGTTTCACCGGGAAAGCCCACGATAAAGGTCGATCGGATCGAAGAATGGGGGATCTTGGCCTTGATTCTCTGGATCAGTTTTTCCAAAAGCGCCCGGTCTCCGATCCGCTGCATCGACTTCAAAACCCGGTCGCTGGCGTGCTGGAGGGGCACATCAAAATAAGGGCAAATCTTGGGATTGGCGGCCATGACTTCCAAGAGTTCGTCCGAAACGCGGCTGGGATAGAGGTAGTGGAGGCGGACCCAGTCCAGGTCTTCCACCTTGGCCAACCTGGCCAAAAGCTCGGCAATCTTGGGCTTCCCATAGCGGTCCGCCCCATACCAAGTGCTGTCCTGGGCCACCAGGCAGATTTCCCGGACACCCTGGGCGGCCAAATGGCGGGCTTCCTCTTCGATATCCTCCAGGGACCGGCTGCGGTAATGCCCCCGGATCTTAGGGATAATGCAGAAGGTACAGGGCAAATCGCACCCTTCTGAGATTTTCACATAGGCGAAATGGGCGGGCGTGGAAAGAAGGCGCGGCGATGAAGCATCATAAACATAAGTCGCTTCATTCATGGAGTTGGGCAGCAAGGGGGCCTTCCCCTTCGCTGATAAAACCGCATCCGGAATGGGCTCGATGGAAAAGGGCAATCCCTTCCCCTTGATTTGATTGGCTACATTCTCCACGTCGTTCAAGCCGAACAAGATGTCGATTTCAGGAAGTTCTTTCCTTAATTCATCCCCATAACGGTGCGCCAGGCAGCCCCCGACGACGAGGGATTTCAATTGGCCCGTCTTTCGCAGCTTAGCTACTTCCAGGATGGTATCGATCGATTCCTTTTTGGAGGCCTCAATGAACCCGCAGGTATTCACAATGACCACCTCGGCTTGGGTCGGGTCCTTGACCAGGGCATAGTGGTCCTGCGCCAGTTTTCCCAGCATCACCTCGGAATCCACGGTGTTCTTGGGACAACCCAGGCTGATGACGGCGACGGTCTTGGCGGATGTTTTGTCGGCTGTTTTCTTGCTCATAAGCGGAGTTACTGTAACACAACCGAAGGTTAAAAACGAATCCTACCCTCATTTTCATTATTACAATTAGGCGAAGACCAACACAAGGAAACGAGGGTGACATAGTTCTCGTTTCGGGGTCATCCGCCATTATGAATAGATGAGTTGGTTGGGTGAGAAGAAAACAAAAAACTATGATGTGGCCGCTTCGATGCTCTTGGAAACCACTTCGATCAAAAACGCCAAGTCCTTTTTGGAAATGCCCAAGGGAGGCATAAGGACGATGACATTGCCCAAGGGCCGCATGAGGACGCCCCTCTTCTTGGCCTCCGCGCAAACCCGGTAGCCCATTTTCTTTTCGTAAGGATAGGGCTCGTTTGTTTTCTTGTTTTTAACAAGCTCGATACCGCCCATCATCCCCCTCAGACGGACATCGGCCACGTGGGGATGGGCCACCAATGGCTCCAGGAACTCCTGGAGCATGAGGCTTTTCTCTTCGACCCCCTCCAGGAATCCCCTTTTTTCCATCAACCCCAAGTTCGCCAGGGCCGCGGCACAGCCCAATTGGTTCCCCGTGAAGGTATGCCCATGGTAAAAGGTCCGCAAGGAACCAAAAGTTCCCAGGAAGGCCCGGTAGACCTTCTCGGTCGCCAGGGTGGCCGCCACCGGCAGGTAGCCGCCCGTGAGGTTTTTCGCCACGCAAAGCAGGTCCGGCCGGACGCCTTCCTGCTCGCAGGCAAACATCGTTCCCGTGCGCCCAAAACCCGTTGCAACCTCATCCAGGATGAGCAATACGCCATAGCGGTCGCACAAGCGGCGGATTGCCTTCAAATAGCCCCATGGGTGCGCCAACATTCCCCCCGCTCCCTCAATGAGAGGCTCCATATGGACCGCCGCCAGGCGGGACCCGTACTTGCGGAAAAGAGCCTCCGCTTCCTTCACACTATCCTTCAACCATTGATCGTTCGAAACCCGGCGGCTGGGGTAGTCATGGGGGCTTTTGACTTTCAGGGTCTTGAACAACATTCCGCCGAAGATAGCGTGGAAAAGCTCGATACCGCCCAGGCTGACCGAACCGATGGTGTCACCGTGGTAGCCCTCCCGGACGGTCAGGAACAGGTTCTTTTTCGGCCTTGCGGGTTTTACCTGCTTCCAATATTGGAATGCCATCTTGGCGGCGATCTCATTGGCTTCCGAGCCCGAGTCGGAGTAAAAAACCCGGGTCAGGCCCTTGGGGGCCAGTTGAACCAGTTTTTCCGCCAAGAGGATAGCCGGTTCATTGGAGGCGCCCAACATCGTGGAATGGGCGATCTTCTGGAGCTGTTTTTGGATGGCCCGGTCGATTTCGGGCACTTGGTGCCCGTGGACGTTGCACCAAAGGGAGGAAACCCCATCGAGATACTTCCTGCCCTTGGAGTCGTAAAGGTAGGTTCCCTTCCCCCGTGTAATGATGGTGATGTCCTTGTCCATCTCCCACTCCCGCTGCTGGGTGAAGGGATGCCAGAGGTGTTGTTTGTCTTTTTTGGAAAGTCGCTTGTAGTTCATTGTTAAATTTTCAACCTGCTTTTTTCCAGATCATTCGCCAGCAAATCTAAATCCGTCCTGTATTTCGGATTAAATTTAACGGGCCCATAAACAGGAACCTTCAAAAGTTTCCGAAGAGCTTGGACATTGGTTTTTTCCGAAAGCTCTTTCCCTTTATAACCGTTCACGACCGCTCCCAAAACCTTGATCCGGCGCTTTTGAAGGACTTCAACCGTAAGCAGCGTGTGGTTAAGGGTCCCCAACCCCGCCCGGGCCACAATCAGTACAGGCAGTTTCCATTGAGTTATCCAATCAATGGCCAGTAAATCCCGCGTAATGGGCACCAAGACCCCGCCGATCCCTTCGACCACCATGCAGTCGTACTTTTTCTTGGCCTTTTGGTAGGTCTCTTCAACCTTTGCCAAAGGAACCACGCCTTCCTTCCAAGCCGCTACATAGGGGGCGAGGGGCTGGCGGTAGTGGACCGGGACTATTTCGGGATAAACCGAATTTGGAAGTTTCGCCGCTTTTTGGAGCAGTTTGCCGTCCTCGCTGGGAACCCCGCCTGAAGCTACGGGTTTCATGACCCCGACGCGGATGCCCCGATTCACCAGCAGGCGCACAAGTCCCGCGGCGATCAGGGTTTTACCGACACCGGTGTCGGTTCCAGCAATAAAAAGGGAGGATGGTTTATTCAAAGTGCTAGAAGTCTACAAAAGAATTTTCTTTTGATAAAGGGAAGTAATACTCGCTCAAACATGCCCCAATTCCTGGGTTTTCCAAATTCGCTTGCCCGCCCGTTTCGTCTGCCGCCTTTTCCAAGGACAAAGCCCGATTGGCGGGCATAAAATAAATCCGTTTCCGCCGACAATTGTTCAATGGGAGGCTCTATGGGCGACTCTTGGATATGGGTACTCGTTCTCTTCATGTTGGCCCTCATCGCGCTGGCGATCGTCGGCCTTGTCGCCGTCATCCGGTTTCTTTCCCAGCCCTCTTCCACTAAATACGCTACCCTTCCCGCCTCCGCCGAAGAACTTCGTAAAATACTGCAACAACACGATGAACGCCTCGTCAGGCTGGAACAAAAAATGGGTGTCGCCAAGTCCGTTCCTCCCTCTTTGGAGATTTCGTCGGCCCCGAAAACCCCGGCCAAAACCGAACCTCCCAAACCCAAAGCCCCTGGAAAGACCCTGGAAGAGGCCGTTGCCGGCCGCTGGTTCCAGTGGATCGCCCTAGCGGCCCTCCTTTTTGGCATGGGCTATTTCCTGAAGCTCGCCTTTGAGAACAACTGGATCGGCCCCATGGCCCGGGTATCCATGGGATGGGTTGCCGGCATTGCTTTCCTGGCTTTGGGCCATCAGTGGTTCAAACGCTACCCCGTTTGGGCCCACAGCCTGGCGGGCGGCGGGCTGAGTTTCCTCTATCTTTCCACCTATGCGGCCTTCCAGTTCTACCATTTTCTCGACAGTGACCTCGCCTTCGCGCTCATGATCCTGACCACGGCCGCCGGGTCCGTCATGGCCGCGGCCGATAAAAGCCGGGTTCTCGCCGCCTTTACCGCTTTGGGCGGCTTCCTCACCCCCATCCTGGTTTCCACGGGCGAAGACCACCAGGTTGTCCTCATGTCCTACCTTTTGATCCTCAACGCGGGGATCTTTTTCCTGAGCCTGATGGGCGGCTGGCGTTTCCTGCGCTGGGGCGGGGCCCTCTTTACGGTTCTTTATTGCGTGGGATGGGCCGATAAATTCTACCAACCCGACAAACTTTGGGTCACTTTGGGTTTCCACACGGCCTTTTTCCTCCTTTTTGCCGCAACATCCTGGACCCAGGATTTCCGCAAGCGTAAAGACACCGACTCCGCCGACGCGCTCTTCACCATCCTCAATGCTGGTATTTACTACGCTTCCACCTACACCCTCCTGTCCAACATCAACTTCCACGGGGACTACGACCTTCTTTCGGCCCTCTTAGCCATGGGCCTGGGCCTTGTTTACACCAGCCAGTCCATGCGGGTTTTGAAGTCCAAGGCCCCCCATTCCACTTATCTTTCCACCATCCTTTTAGGCCTGGGGGCCTCCTTTTTCGCGGTGGCCATCCCGGCCTACTTCAACAAGGGCTGGATTACCGTCGGCTGGTCCGTGGAGGCGGTCGTCATGGCCTGGGCGGGCTTGCGGGAATCCCGGCCCGCCACGCGGTATATGGCCTATGTGGTTTTAGCCTTCGCGGCCTTCCGCCTCATCTTCTTTGATTGGACAGGGATCACCCAGACCCTCATTTGGAACGAAAGGCTGATTCCCTATGGCTCAGCCCTGGCTTCCATCGTCGCCCTCATCCTCATCCTGGAAAAATCCAAACCCAGGCCCCCGGAGGCGGATGCGGTAGTGCCCATCCTGGCCATCGCGGGTAATTTGACCGCCCTCCTTTACTTGAGCCTGGAGGTGGCCGACTATTGGAACCGCCAGGCTGCCGTCAGTTTCTGGAACGCCAAGGCCCTAAGCCTGTCCGTGCTGTGGCTTCTCTACGCGGGGGGCATGATGGCGGCGGGCTTCATCAAGAACATCAAGGGCCTGAGGCTGGTGTCCATCATGACCTTTTTCGTGACCATCATTAAGGTCTTCTTCTACGACCTCTCCGAGCTTGAGGGTGGTTACCGGGTCCTCTCCCTCATCATCCTCGGCCTGATTCTTTTGGCCGTTTCCTTCGCCTATCAAAACCGGTCCAAAAAGAAAGGAAAGGCCTGACCATGAAAAAGGCCGCCCGATTCCTTCCTATCCTGCTGGGATTCTTTTGCTTGGGTGCCCTGGAAAAGGTCGATTGGAAAAGCTGGCCGCTTTATAGGGAACTAAAAGGCGACGCGCCGCCCTCCGGGGACTTCGCCACCCTGGCCTTGGGTGATTTTTATTGGCCCAAAGACGGGGGCGGCCTTGCCAACCTGAGGATTAGCGGCGGAAAGGGAGAGGAGGTTCCTTATTTCATCCGCATCGAACGCCAGGATGAAAGCTCCCGGGAATTCCCCGCCAAGCTCATTGAAAACAAGGTTTCAATCGGGGATAAAACTTTGGCCGTGGCCGACCTGGGGAAATCCCGCCTCGCCAACCGGGTCGACCTGGACAGCCCGAATGAGAATTTCGCCCGGCAGGCGGTCGTCGAGGGCAGCGCGGACCGGAAGCATTGGAGCACCCTTCTGGAGGACGGGTTTATTTTCGACGTCTCCAATACCCGCAACCCCACCCGGAAGGATTATCTTTCTTTTCCCGATTCGCAATTGCGCTACTTGCGCGTGAGCATCCCCATGAGCGGCCAAAAGGACTCCTTCATCCTCAATAAACTCTCCGTCCGCGCCTATTCGCCCGAATCGGGCCGGTCAGAGGAGAGGGATTTCCCCGGCACCCCCGAGAAATCCGAGAACGGTGAAACAACCTGGCTCTTGGACCGGGAAAGGGCCGGCCTTCCCTTAAATGAAGTGGATTTCAATTTCGAAAGCCGGGATTTTTACCGGCCCGCAAGGGTGGAGCTTTCCGACGACCAGAAGGATTGGTCGCCCCTCTCGACCTGCGGATTCCTCTATGACGCCCAGAAGGGCGGTGTGGAGAACCAGTGGAAGCTGTCCGGCCCCGAAGCGTCGGGCCGCTATGTGCGGATCACGATCACCGACGGAAACGACAGACCCCTGGCCGTGCACCGCATCACCCTCAAGCGCTGGCGCCGCACCCTTCTTTTCCGCCCGGTGGGCCCTGGGCCTTTCCGGCTCTATTATGGAAACAGTAAAGGAGCGGAACCTTCCTACGACCTGGCTTCCTGGGCGGCCCGGACTTCCTACAAGGAACTGGCTTGGACCGCTGGCGATGAAATGCCCAACCCCGATTACGTTCCGCCCGTCGTGCCCATCACCGGGCGAACACCCTTCGTTTGCGTCATAATCGTGGTCGTAATGGGGGTCTTGGCTTTGTTTCTATGGAGTTCGTTTAAAAAATTGATGGCCGCGCCGCCGCGTCGGTAAGGGCGGATTAAAGCTTTTTGAAAGCATTGAACAGCTTTTCGATGTCCACATCCGTATGGGCGGCGGAAATGGAAAGCCGCAGCCGGGCCGTACCCTTGGGCACCGTGGGTGGGCGGATGGCCACCACCAGGATTCCTTCTTCCAAGAGCTTTTCCGACATCTTCACCGCTTCCTCATTTTCACCGACGATGATGGGCATGATGGGCCCCGCGCCCCGGGGGATGTCGTAACCCATGGTCCTCAACCCCTCCCGGATCTTCTTGGCGTTGTTCCAAAGCTTTTCCACCCTCTCCGGTTCCTGTTGCAGGACTTCTAAAGCGCCCAAAGAGGCCCCGCAAGCGGCCGGTGGAAGGCCGGTGGTGAACACGAATGTCCTCGCCTTGTTTAAAAGGTATTCGATGAAGATTTTCGGGCCGCAAACAAAGCCTCCCACGCTTCCAAGGGCCTTGCTGTAGGTCCCCATCACCACGGCGGGATGGTGTTTCAAGGGAAAATGATGGGTGACACCCTGTCCGCCGGGGCCCAAGACTCCGGTGCCATGCGAATCATCCACGTAGACGTCCGCGTCAAATTCGCGGGCCAGGTTGGTGACTTTCAGCAAAGGCACCAGGTCCCCATCCATGCTGAAGATCGCGTCAGTCACCACCAGCCGGCGGCGGTACTTACCCGCCCTTTCCAACTGTTTCTTCAAGTCCTCCAGGTTCAAATGCTCATAAATAAGGAATTTAGCCTTGGAGTTGCGGCAGCCGTCGATCAGGCTGGCGTGGTTCAACCGATCGCAGAGAACCGCGTCACCCTCCCCCACCAAGGCCGGTATCGCCGCCAGGTTGGCCATGTAACCCGTCGGGAAGATCAGGCAGGCTTCGGCCCCCTTGAAAAGGGCGGTAATCTCCGCCAGTTGAAGGTGGACGGGCAAATTCCCGGAAACCAGGGCCGCCGCCTGCGCCCCTGCGCCATAGCGCAAGAGGGCCTTTTGGGCCCTCTCCAGGACTTTCGGATGGTCCGCCAAACCCAGGTAGTTGTTCGTACAAAAGAGGACGCAATCCTTATGGTCGATGGAGGCCCTCATGCCGCCTAAAAGGTCGACGACCCTCAGCTTGCGGCGCAATCCCTGGGCGTCCAGCTGATGGAGCTGCTCGTGCATGTCGTCAAGCCAGTTCAAAGGTTCTCCCTTTCCATGGTCAAACAATAGTCGGCGAACCCCACTGATCGCCAAAAGCGGATGGCGGGAGTATTATCGACCAGCACGTCCATCCTCAGCCGCGGGGCTTCTATCCAGTGAAGCTTTCGCATCATTCCAAAGGCCTCACGCCCAAACCCTTTTCGGCGCAACTTGCGGGCCACGAAAAACTGGCGGATATAGGTAAACTCCGGCTCTTTTCGATAAACACAATAACCGATTGTCTCGCCCCCGGCTTCAAAGATGCAGACCTGGTATTCGCCTTTTTTGATCCACCCGCGCATGCGGCGGGTCAATTGGGGCAGTTTCATGGGGTTCCGGTGGCCCGAATCCCGGATAAGGTCGTAGTTCATCCGGGCCAGGGCCGGACTGTCCAGGGTACGGGCTTTCCTCATTTGAAGTTCTTTCATCCTAGGACCTCGAAAACAAAACGGCGCCCAACTGTCCGCCAAAACCGTAGGAAAGGGACATCACATGATCCACCTTTTGTTGAACCCCGCCTTTTTCCACATGCCGCAGGCGGCATTGGGGATCGGGCCGGTCCAAGTTACGGGTGTCCGGCATTTCGCCCCGTTGCAGGACCATGGCGGTCAGGACCGCCTCCATGCTTCCGGCCGCCCCGAGCAAATGCCCCGTCGCCCCCTTGGTGGAGCTGACCCTGGCCTGGCCGGCCCCAAAAACCGAAAACAGGGCCTGCGATTCGACCCGGTCGTTCAATTTCGTCCCCGTACCATGGGCGTTGATATAACCGATGTCGGAGGGTTGGAGGCCGGCCTTGCCAAGGACCCGCTGGATAAGGGGCGTGATGGTACGGCCGTTAGGCTCCATTTCCAAGGCGCCATAAGCGTCGGCGCCCAGGGCCCAGCCCGCCAACCGGGCCAATATCGGGGCCTTCCTCTTCTTCGCCGGTCCTTCCCTTTCCAAAACCATGACGGCCGCGCCTTCCCCCATGAGAAAGCCGTCCCGATCCAGGTCAAAAGGCGCAGGACCTCCGTCCTTTTGGCTGAGGACCCCCATATTGCGGAACCCCGCGTAAATCAACGGATGGATGGAAGCTTCAGTGCTTCCGGTGAGGACGGCGTCACATTCCCCGTCCAGGAGAAGCCTGGCGCCTCCGGCGATGCTGGTGATCCCGGTGGAACAGGCGGAAGAAAACGAAAGCGCAGGACCGGAAAAGCCGAACCGCTCGGCCAGCAGCTTACCGCCCGCATGGGGGAAAAAATCGGAAAGGAAGTCCCAATTCACGGCCGTGGGATCCATCCCCACCTCCAGAAGGCTTAAGAGCCCGCCTTTGCTGGAGGAAAAGGTCGTGGCGATGCGCCCCGGCGGCGTCTTATAAAGTCCCGCCATCCGCCAGGCTTCCTCGGCGGCGATCACGGCCAATTGCAGGGAGCGGTCCCTTTGGAGGAAACGCTGGGGAACCCATGCCTCCAGGGCCTGGGCCGCCCGGGGATCCTCAAACCCCTTCCATTCCGGTCCTTCCAATTTGTGCCTTGCCGATTCTCCCGCCATAAGGGCTTTCCAGGTATTGCCCGCGTTGGCGCCCAGGGGCGAAACGATCCCCCATCCCGTCACAACAATGGAATCGTTCATCGAAAGGCCCTCAAATTAAAAACCCCTCAGACCATGGTTTTATCGTTCGTTGTGGTTTTGCGCTCCAGGCGGACTAGTGACGGACCCTTTAACTGCGTCAAGAAAAGTCGATGCGGCGTCTCGGCTTTTTAGTCCGACGGCGCGACAGCGTCGGAAACCGAGCCGGCCACCGCGATCGCCGTGATCAAAAGGGCCAGCATGAGGAAGAGGATGGGCAGGAGGATCCAAAGCACGAAGGCGATCAAGAGGCAGTTGCGGCCGATCTTCCGCACGGTCCAATTTTCCTGATCGTAGAGGAAAAGGGCGATCAGGATGCCCGCAAAGGGAACGAAAACCGAAAGAAGGTACCAAACCCAGGTATAGGAGGTGATGCCGTCCGGCGCCAGGGTCGGAACCGGAGCCGGGATACGGGCCGGAACCTTCGGGGGGGATCCGGCGGGGACCCGTGCCTTTTTCGCGGGACTCATTTGAACACCTTGAACATAAAGGCCACGAATACCAACAACACCGCCACCAGCGAAAAGGGCAGGCCCACATAGATGCCCGCCGTCCAGCGGGAGCACTTCAGCACTTTTTCCACGCCGAAAACTTGGAAAACGAAGGCCGAGAGGCAAAACCACTTGCCCAGGCCGAAACCCAGGCCCATTAGGGCGATTCCCGCCACCGAATAAGCCACCACCTGCCGCATCGGTTCCACGGGAAGGGATTCCCCGATCAGGAAGGCGCAAAGGCGCATGAAACCGGCCCAAAGATAGATGCCCGCCGTCACCAAAAACGGCATGGCCAGGAGCATGACCACCGTAACGAGGGTAACGTTGATGACGGAACCGCCGGTCAGGATTTCCGCCAGCCCCAGCTCCAGGGCCACGAAAACACCGGTAAGGTTGGCGAAACGGAAGGACTCCTTTTCATCCTCGCCAACGGCGGTGCGGCTGAAAAACTGGGCGGGATGGAGCCACAAAAATCTCAAATTTTCGAAGTATTGCCGGATCATGAGGGCTAGAGTTTAGCAGGCTGCCGAGAAAATAAAAACAAGAACCAAAGCAGCCTGCCGACCCAAAGATTCCGTCGAATCTTTGGGTTTCAAGAACGCCGTTCGCTGAAAAGGCCTAAGCCTTTTCAGCTCCCTTTTAAAAACACAACCCTTTCTTCAAGTGTCACCCGCAAAAAAACCTTAAACAAAAAAGCCCGGGGGGAAACCCCCCCGGGCTTCATCGAATTGGCGCTATTCCTCGAGACGCTCCAAAGCCTCGTCCCAGGCGTCGTCCAAATTGTCCACTTCCCCTTCGTTGATCACCTCGGCGAGGAGCTTTTTGAGTTTCGGCGCCAGGGCCTCATCCTGGTCGTTCTCCTTGAGGACTTCCCGGACATCTTCCATGGTCAGGTTTTCCAGGAGTTCTTCCGACTCGCTCTGAAAGAGACGGCGGCGTTCTATATCCTCCACCGATTCCTTCGCCGATTCCTCGTCATCGTCATCGTCCACGTCTTCGTCGTCTTCTTCCTCTTCCTCGGCTTGGTCCAGGTCAATGGTGTCGTCGTCTTCGTCGTCCTCTTCATCATCCTCTTCTTCGTCGGCGTCCTCGTCGTCCATTTCCTCGTCATCGACCATTTCGTCGTCGTCCGCATCACCGCGCTTGCGAGCCAAGGTGGCCTCCTGATAGGGGAATTTGACTCAATGAATACTTCGAGACCGTTGAACTGTCAAGAGGTTGATGCCGGATTCAAAAACAATTTACGGGCGGGTCTGGTCCTCGGGGGGACGGCCGGAGGCTTTTCGTTAAAGTTGCCGCCGCAGGTTTTCCCACTGGTTGCGGTCCACCAGTTCCACGTTGGAAAAGCGGGCCAGGGCGCGGGCTTCCATCGCAAAATCGGCGGTCACCATCAACAATCCCCGGTGGCAAAATTCAGCCTTCATGATATGGCCCATCTCGCTCACCAGTTCGGCCGGCACCCTTTCCTCCGGCGGATACTGCCTGGCCATGACGGCGTACTTGCCGCCGGTAATGGGATGGGGGAACTCGGCCACCGCCACCACCGCCCCGCCCGGGATACGGCGGGTCTTTTCCACGCGGAAACCCAAGCACTTCAAAAAGAGGTCCGTTTCCTTTTCAAAATCCATGAGCGACATGCGGCTTAAGTCGGCGACCACGCCCTTCTCATCCACAACCCGGAAGGTCCACCGGCCGTCATAGGCCGGACCTTCCATCAGTTCGGTTAGTTTCAAGCCGTCCACCAGGTCCACAGCCATGGTCCGGGAAATGTTCCTGGCTTCCTCGGTGAACCGCCCCGTCACGATATAGATGCCGCGTTTGCAGCCCTCCTCACGGGTCACTTCATCCAATTCCCGGATCAAATCCGCGTGGACAGGTGCGGTTTCTGGGTATTGCCGGGCCAGCACCAGGAAACTCCCCCCGACGACCGGATGTTGGAAGTCCACTTGGATCTGCAGGGTCCCGCCGGGCACCTTCTTGATTTTCCTCACGTCAAAATTCATCTTCGCCAGGACCCCCACGGCCAGGTCCTGGAACTGGGCCAGGGGCAGGGAGCTCAGTTCCTTCCCCCGAAGGGTCTCCTGGATCACCTGGGGTTCTTCCACGGCCTTGGGCTTTTCCCAGCCTTCGTCCACCTTTTCCTTGGCGGTTTCATACCGGATGTTGATCTTGGGGGCATTTTCCTTGATGCGCTCGATGACCCTGGCGCCCTTGCTTTCCTCTTGGGGTATGGGCTGGGTCTCCATGCCGTCGTTGTAACGAAGGTCGAAGGAAGTCAGGGCCTTAAAGGGCGGCAGCTGGTTTTTCTGGGTGTGCTCAAAGACTTCCCTCTGGGCTTTGACGCTCAAAACCGTGCCGTCGTAGTATTTGGCCTTGCCGCTGATGAAGCTCATCATGGCGTCGGCGATCACATGGGGGATGTTCTCCGAAAGGAAAAAGGCCCTTTCGAGGACATGGAGCGTGTCGGTGAAAAGGGCCTCCCGGAACGTCCGGTAGTTGCTGTCCAGCTCCTTCATGTACTTTTGTTTCATCATGTCGGCGGCGTAGTCCTCCTTGGAATCCTTGGGGGCCCTGCCGATCAGCGCGCTCTCCCCGGTCGAAAAACGCCGGACTTGGAACCGGATCCGGGGGACCATATCCACCACATGGACGGACTTTACCTCGATCTCGGGATATTTTTCCGAGAGGTAGAACCGGAAAATTTCCTCAAAATTTCCCATGGCGCCCTTGCGCAGGTGGTTACGTTTTTCCTCTATCTTGTGCCGGTCCATCCTTTGGCGGTGCTGCGCTTCCGCTTTCTGGGCGCTGGTCCGCCGCATGAATTGGAAGATAAGGGCCAGGAGCATAAGGGTGCCGAAGATGGCGATTCCCGTCGCCTCAGCCGGGTTTTGTTGGCAGTAATCCCAAAGGCTTTGGAAGGAAGTATGGATCAGCCCATAAATAAAGCTGTTGAAGAGGATGACCAGCAGGAAAATCACGAGGAAGGCCGCGGCCACACCGCCCGTATTGGCCTCGTCATCCGTGTGACCCTGCTGGAGGAGGTGGGCCTTCACTTGCTTCGCGCCGGGGATTCGGAGGAAACGTTCGACCCATAAGGGTGAGAGCATGGAAATATCCAATTTGGAATTAAGTCTTCTTCATGTTAAAGTCCCCCCATTCCGGAGGCAAGCTTTGGATTACATGGTTCGGCTGGAAAAATTGATGACCCGCTTGAGGTCGAAAAACGGCTGTCCTTGGGACAAGCGCCAGACCCATAAGAGCCTCAAACCCTACCTCTTGGAGGAAGCCCACGAAACCCTGGAAGCCATCGACAGCGGCAACCCCGGATCATTGGAGGAGGAGTTGGGGGACCTCCTGCTCCAGGTCGTTTTTCACGCCCAATTGGCCAAGGAAAAAGGCCGTTTCAACCTGCAGGACGTGGCAAAAGGCATCGGCGACAAGCTCGTCCGCCGCCATCCCCATGTCTTCGGGAAGTCGAGCCGCCGGATCGCCGACATCAACCGCAAATGGGAGGAGCTCAAGCGCCAGGAGAAACCCGAGCGCAAGTCCGCCTTGGACGGCCTTCCCAAGTCCCTGCCCGCCCTGCTCCGGGCCCAGCGCATGCACGAAAAGGTTTTCAAGCAGGAAAAGTCCCGGGAGGACAAGGCATTGGAACGGGCCCTGGACAAGGCCTGGAAAAACTTTTTAAAAAATAAAAAAGGCGGGAAGGCGCAAAAAGAGCGGTCCGCCGGCCAATTCTTGTTGGCCTTTTCCCAGTATTCCCAGGCGGCGGGCATCCATGCCGAAATGGCGCTTCGTGCCGCTTCTGACAAATACGAGAAAAACTTCAGGCTTTCCGAACGGCGCTAGGTCAGGACTGTTTGGTTTGGTAAAGAATCCGGTGGGGCAACTGCATGGCCGTGAGATAGTTGCCGTAAACACAACCCGTGTCCAGGTCGATACGGTCACGGGTCAAGTCCACCGTTTCCACCGGCGTGTGGCCGTAAATGACCAGCTTGGGCGTTGGGCGCGGGTCCTGGATGAATTTCCGGCGGATCCAAAGCAAATCGTCGGGCTGCTGGGCGTTGAGGGGCCGGTCGAGGTTGATACCAGCGTGGCAGAAGTAATAGTCGGGCGTCTCATAGGTGTAAGGCAGGGCGTTCAGGAATTCCACGTGGGTGTGGGGGATGTAGGATTGAAGAAGAATATGGGCGCCTTCCCCACGCACTTCGTCCATCTTTTCCTTAGGCACGTAGGACTGAAGGGTCTGGTGCCCGCCGTTTAAAAGCCAATTGGCCGCCGCCAGGGGGTTGGGCGTCCCCAGCCATTCGAGCATCATCTGCTCATGGTTGCCCCTAAGAAATTGCCAGTTGGGCTTGCGGATTTCCAGCAGGTAGTCCAGCACACCTTTGCTGTCGGGCCCCCGGTCGATGTAATCCCCCAGGAACACCACCTCATCTTCGTCCTTGAGGGGCAGTTTGGCCATCAAGTCCTTCAAGGCCTTCAAACAGCCGTGGATGTCGCCGATCGCGTAAATCACTCGAATTTCTCCCGCGGGTTTCGCATAGTTTACGCTTTTTTCACCCGGCCCGCATGGATTTCCCCCACCTTATTTTTGGGAAGGACCAGGAAAACGGACAAGGGGGCGGCGCCCAAAACCAGGATGGCCAGCCTGAATCCCATATCGCCGAAATAAGATTGACCCGCCAGGAAAAACACCACTCCCAAGATCCGTCCCATGGCCAAGGGGACCTCGCGGGCGGCCAGGTATTCCATCTTCCGCTTCCCCGCCTCTTTGGCTTTTTCCAACACCGTGAAGGAAAAGGCCCCATAAACGATCTGGATCCAGGTGGACCCCACTGCGGCCAGGCAGGCATAGGCCAGGAGGGAGAAATAATTGATTCGAATGAAGAATCCAACCGAGGCCAGGCTGATCAGCAGGGCGGAAACCCAGAGTCCCCTCCACCGGTTTTCCGCGGTAGCCCAAAGGGAAAGGGCGTAGGAAGTCAGGAGCCCCAAGAGGTTCACAAATGTCGCGTAACCGCCGACCACTGCCTCGTTTTTGGAGACCTCGTAGGTCAAAAGCCCGCCCAGGAACCAAAAAAGCCCGCCCCGCAACCCGAAAAGGAACTGGACCACCATCAGCCGGTTCCAATTGCCGTTATTTTTGAAGGTCAACACCCGCCAAAAGTAGAATCCTTTGTGGGTGGGCTTGGCCTTGAACTGGAGGCTTTTGTAAACAAGAAGGAGGTAAATCGCCAGGGCAATGGTGAAGACCACGTAATAACCTGACAGGGACCCGTTCCCTGCCCCGAAGGCCGTGATCAACCAGCCGGAAATTTGCGGGGCCAGGATACAAAGGACAGAGGTGAAAAAAGTCGTGAGGGAGAGGAAGTAATCCCGCGTTTTTTCCGTGGTCATATCCAGCGTCAGGGAATGTTCGCCAAGGAAATAAAACCCGATCCCCAGGCCCGCCATGCACCCCAAAAGGCAGGGATGCCGGGAGGCGTCCGCCCGAAGGACCAGGGTCGTTGCGAAAACCAGGGCGCTGAAGACGAAACCTAACTGGTAGGAGAGCAGGTTGCCGAATTTTTTCGACAGGTGGCCGCCGACCCAAAAGGCCGGGGCGATGATCGTGAATTGGGCCAGGTAAAAATAGCTGGGGATCCGGTAATCCTCCGTGGACTTGAAGAGGAAAACGGTCATGAAAACGTTCGAGAGGGCGTAATTGAAGTCATAAAGGCTGAACATCCAGGCCAGTGTCTTTTCACGGTTGGAAAGGGGGCGCCTCACCCCCAGGTAGTTATGCAGGAAGCGGTAAACATAGGAAAAAAACAGGTCGAACATCTTGCCCCCAAAATAAAAAGAGCGGGAATACCTCCCGCTCTTGGTCGTTGAACTGCCGATTCCGCTTAGTGGAAGAGGCCTTTTAACTGATTCCCGAGGTTCTGGATCACCGGTTGGGCGGCGTTTTGGATCGCCGAACCCGCGTGTTTCTTGACGTTGTTAATGAGCCGGCCCGAATCCCAGGAATAATGGTTGTCCGAGACCAGACCCGTGAATTTCAAATCGACCGGGACGTTTCCATTGTCATCCTCCAAAAAGGCGGGATCTTTCGCCATATCGTTAAAGGGGCTTGGCAAGGCCTGTTTGAGCATGTCCGAATTGATGAAGCCCTTCTTGAGGTCGCATTGGATGGACATATCCGGCGAATAGGCCATCTGCACCACGTTGATGCCGCCCGTCTCGCGGATGGCGCCCACCTTTCCCGCCGCATTAGCCGTATAGGAGAAGACTCTGTTTTTCATGCCCAGGTTGCCTTCGATCTTGTCGAAACCCATTTCGTCGCTGGAGTCCTTGAGATAGCCGTTGATGGTCTTGATGGCTCCTCCTTTGACCTTGGCACCCAGGATGTTGTAGTTTCCAGATCCTACCTGGCTTGCCATCATCGCGTCGCCCGAAAATTCCTTGCCCGATCCCGCGTAAACCAGGTTCATGGTGCCGTAGAGCATATCCTTGTACTTGGTGTAGTCCTTCGTGGTGACATAGGCGTCGATGCTGGCATCCACGGCCTTCTGGGCGTTCACGTTCGACAGTCGGAAACCGTAACTATAGGCGTAGGTGCCGCCGTTGAAGGTGACCCCCATCACTCCCGTACCATCGAAGGCCTTGAAGGTGATACCGGGAACCTTGACGACGTTGTTGGCGCAATTGATATTGCCATTCATCGACTCTAAATAAGGTTCTTGCGGCAGGGTGATACCCACATTCTTAAGGGTGATCTGCCCATTCACGAGGAACGGCAGGGTTTTTGTTTTGGCTGAAACAAAGGAAAGGTCCAGGGTCCCTTCACCCTCCACCGTGGTATTTTTCATCTTGGGCAGCATGCCCGGCAGGCCCTTGAACGGCAGGGACTTGGAGTGCACCTGGCAGGACCAGGAGGTACCGGCGTAGTGGAAGGCCCCCGTCACCGCCCAGTCGGCGTAAACCACCTTGAAGGAGGGGACGTCGTAAACGCCCTGCTTCACCTTGTTGACGGTCTTGAAGTCGATCGTGCAGGTGGTCTTGTTGGTTTTGACGAAGAGGTCCTTGTATTTGATGCCCAACCCCGTGCCGTCAGCCGTACCCGACAACTCCAGGCCGTTGTCGAGACTGCCGCCCAAATGGAAGTCCACCTTGGCGGGTCCATCCAGGGAAAGCCCCTGCGGCATGGAGGAAAGCGAATGGGGCACCAGACCCAGGAACTTCAGAATGTCCAGGCTGGCTTCCCCATCCATATTGGGGGTGAAGTTCGTGGAAAGGTCCGAAGCGTCGCCCGTGAACTTGAAGCCGTTGCCGCTGATATCCCCGGTTAAATCCAGCCCTTTGATAGCCATGCCCGAAAGGAAGAAGCGCAGGGAACCCGTAATATCCAGCTTGCAGTTCAAGCCACCTGAGCTTAAGGGACTGTCCAGGGTGAAGGTGGTCTTTCCGCCCACCATGGAGATGTTTTTAACCTTTAAGTTTAAGTCGCTGGCCGTTGACTTTTGCGCGGGTGAAACCGTTTCGTCCAAATACTCCAGTTTCCCATGGATGATATTGAGGCTATCCACTGAAACATTAGGCGCTTTCGAGGAAGAACTTGCCTTGGTGGAAGGGGCCGTATCGGCCCAGGCCGAATCAATAAAGAAGGAGGCATAGGGCTGTTGGCTCCCTTCCGGAACCGGCAGGGACGCATGCTTCTTTTTCTTCTTGGATTTCGTTTTGGCCTTCGATTTCGACTTGGGGGAAGCTTTAGGCGCGGGTGCCGGGGCGGATGCGGCTTGGGCCTGGGTATTCCCCGTCATGTCGCTGAAATTGAATTGGTTGGGGTTGCGGTGTTCCACCAGGATATCGGGGTTGTTCAGGCGGATTTCCCCCAGTGAAACCTGGCCCCACAAGAGGGGAAAAAGATGGTAGGAAATGGAAATATCCTTTGCGGCCACCAGGGGGCGGCTGTCCCAGCCCGCCCGGTTGGCAACCACCAGGTTCTTGACGGCAAAGCCGCTCAAGACATTGAAGCGCACATCCCCGATGGAGACCTTATGGTGGAGCGCCGTCGTGAGTTTGTCCGTGGCCAGGGCCTTTAATTTGGCGGGCGGCAGGACAATGGGAATGATGATGGCTGCGGCAATGAGCAGAAGGACAAAAGCCCCGGCGAATAGGCCCACGGCCCAGAGGATAAGCTTCACGAATTTGTTCATCGGTTGCTTGGCCATTGAGGGACCCTCCCTGGAGAATGGCCCCATTGTATTCAAATCACGGCCGGATTTGAAAGAATAGCAGGGCTCCAAAATAAAAAAGGGCGCGGAGACCGCGCCCTTTACGGAATCTTTGCGGGAAGTGACTTATTTCTTCAAGGCCACCTTGGCCTTTTCCGTCGGTACAAAACCGCTTTCTTTCTTGACCGGAGCCGGGACCACCGAAACAGCCGGTACGACCGTTTTAAACTCCGCTTTGGTTTCGGTTTTCGCCTCGACCTTGGGGGTCTCCTTCATCTTGTCGACAGCCGGAGCTTCCTTCCCTTTTTCGGGCGCTGGGGCGGGAAGCAAGCCCGCCTTTTCCTTGATCTTCTTTTCGATCTGCGCGTACATTTCCGGGTGCTCCTTGAGGAAAGTCTTTGCGGCGTCGCGGCCCTGCCCGATCTTGGTCTCGCCGTAGCTCAACCAAGTGCCGCTTTTGTCGATGATGTTCATTTCCACGCCCACGTCGATGAGGGAGCCTTCCTTGGAGATGCCGTCCCCGAAGATAATGTCGAAGAGGCCTTCCCGGAAAGGCTGGGCGGTCTTGTTTTTGACCACCTTGGTCCTCACCTTATTGCCGATGTTCTGGTCGCCGCTCTTGATGGCTTCAATCCGCCGCACGTCCAGGCGCATGGAGGCGTAAAACTTCAGGGCCCGGCCGCCAGGAGTGGTTTCGGGATTGCCGAACATGACCCCGATCTTCTCGCGGATTTGGTTGATGAAGATGGCGCAGGTATTGGACTTGGAGAGGAGGGCCGTCAACTTGCGCAGGGCCTGGCTCATCAGGCGGGCCTGGAGCCCCACGTGGGCGTCGCCCATTTCCCCCTCCAATTCGGCCCGGGGCGCCAATGCGGCCACCGAGTCCACGACGAGGACATCAATGGCACCGGAACGGATAAGGGTATCGGCGATCTGCAGGGCCTCTTCGGCCGAATCGGGCTGGGAAATCAGTAATTCGTCCACGTTGACGCCCAGTTTTTTGGCGTAAACCGGGTCCATGGCGTGTTCCGCGTCGATAAAGACGGCGGTCCCCCCGGCTTTTTGGCACTCGGCCACGATATGGAGGGTGAGGGTGGTTTTACCCGAGGATTCAGGCCCGAAAATCTCGACGATGCGGCCCCGGGGTACCCCCCCGATGCCGGTGGCAATGTCGAGGGATATGGCCCCCGTGGAAATGGCTTTGACGTCCTGGGCTTTGGCCTCACCGAGGCGCATGATGGCCCCTTTGCCGTGTTCTTTCTCAACCTGGAGGATCGCGTTGTCCAGTGCCTTTTGCTTCTCAGTCGCCATTTCCTTCTTCTCCTTATTCTGGCCCGTTAAGACGGGATTTATATGTTTTTTATGGTTTTTCGGCTGTCACCTTCCCCTTTGGGAAGGCGGGGTAGGAAATGTCCTACGCGGAATATCCTAAAAGCCCCTTTTGCCGGAGTCAAGAAAAAAGTATACAGCCGTATACTATTTTATCAAGAGGGGAAAAAGATCCATTCAGGCCCCTGGCATCGGTTATGCAAGTTGAACTATTAGGGGACTTCACCCGTCTGAATAAGTGAAGCCGCCCATAAGGTAAGAACCATGACCCGGAAAATGAAAAACTTCTCAGCCCGAATCATCCTGGATTTCGTGGCTTTTTTAGCCATCTCGGGCGGGTATTGGATCGGCCGGGCCGTCTCCAAGGTCCGCAAAAACCGCGGCGGAATGATTTAACGCGTGGGGTAAATCGACCAGCTTGTCCGGTTTTTCGACAAGCTTTCAGATGAAGTCCCGGGGGTCCTTGACCCCCAAATTTTCCTTGGAAAAGAACGGCTCACCTGTCTCGGTGCCGATCATCGCCCCGAAATAACGGTTCGTGATGTTGATGTGCTCCAGTGCCCGGCTGCCGGGCTTCTTGATGAACTGGCTCGCATAGCAGCGTACCGACGCCAATTTGCGTTCGTGGTGGGCGGAGGTATCCACAATAAAGGAAGGCTGCACGTTGGGCCGCAGGTGCGAGCAGAGGTGGTAGTAAAGCTTGGGTGGGTACCAGGGTTCGCCCTTCATGGTGGTCTTGACCAGCTTGGCCCAAAACCTGGCGGCTTGCACCAGCTCGCTGGCGCCCCAATGATCGGGATGGGCATCCACCCAGTAGGGGGCGAAAACGATGGCGGGCTTGTACCGGCGCATCACCTCGGCCACCTTGCGCCGGGCAGGCAGGCTGTCCACCAGTTCGCGGTTTTTCAGGGGCAGGATCAGGTAATCATCCAGCCGCAGGACCCGGGCCGCGGCCGCGGCTTCCTTCAGGCGGAGCTTGTGGTTCCCGTAAGGGGTGGGTTCCCCATCGGTCAAATGGCAGACCACCACCTTGGCGCCCTGGGCTTTTAAGGAAAGGAGGGTTCCTCCCATGGCGATTTCCACGTCGTCCGGATGGGCCCCGAAGGCCAACACGTCCACCAGGGACCCCTTCTTCGTTGTTCCACCGGAAGCGACGGTCTCAAAGGTTTGGATTTTCTTTTTCGTTTCTTTCATGGCCGGCCTTCAAGGTTAAACAAAAAAGGCCCCGGCTATAGGCCGGGGCCTTGGAATAGGTGTCGTTTTAGGCTCCCGTCTTGGTGACGTTCGCCGCCTGCTTGCCCTTCGCCCCCTGCACGATCTCAAAATTCACTTCCTGTCCGGCCGTCAGGGTCTTGAACCCGTCGCCCTGGATGGCCGAGAAATGCACGAACACGTCTTCCCCGCCGTCCTGTTCGATGAACCCGTAACCCTTCCCAGCGTTAAACCACTTCACGCGCCCCGTTGGCATCTTTCCGACCCTTCCTTTTCTGCATCGGTGCTCCCCTGCCCGCCCAAGTGGATCCCTTCGTCGCGTTCCTGATACAGGGATGCCGGCTTAAGATGCCCCTGGCGGACAAGTCCATCGCTACTGATGCTTTCAACGATGGCATCTCAAGTGTAATGGAAAAAACCTTTTATTTGCAATGGCTTTCGCCCCTTTGCCAGGCGGGTTTACGGTTTTGTCGATTTCTGGGTTTTGTCGAAGACCAACCTACCGACCTTGTCGGTGCGGCCCCACCGCCGAAACCGGTCCTCATTCGCAAAGCTTTAACTTTTTCAATTTGGCGGCCACGTCGTCTTCCGGCCGTCCCTCGCAAAGGGATTTAGCCGTCTCCTTGGCTTCCGTCCTTCGACCTTGTTGCAGCAGAATCTCGGCCAGGTCCAATTGCAGGTCCGTCTTGAAACTTTTCCCATAAAAAAGGTCGAGGATCTCCCCCTCGCCCAGGGCCTTCCGCAATGCCCTTTCGCCCCCGGCCAGGTTGCCGGCCTGCCAATAGGCCACGGCCCTGCAAAATAGGACGTGGGGATCGTTGGGATATTGCTCCACCAGGGCTTTTGACTGGGCGACCGCCTTGGCAAAGGGCTTCGGCAAGCTGTCGGGAGGCGCCATTTGGGCCGCCAAATCGCGGTTATGGCCGTAGGCGTAGGCCGGCACGGCGGCCGACCAAAGGAAAATGAAAATTCCGGAAAAGGCGGCCAACTTCCCTATCGACTCCCAAAGGGGCAGGGGTTCCTGCTTGTTCCAGGTTCCGGACAACAACCCCGCCAATACAACCCCGCAGACGGCCCCGCCCAAATGGGCGCTCAGGTCTACGTGCTTTCCGGCGGAGAAAACCTGCGGGAAAAGGGACATGACGAAACCCGGTCCGATTCCACGCAGGATACGGCTTCGGTATATCCCGCTCGGCAATTTAAAAGCCACCACCAAGGCCGCCCCCATCAGTCCCATGATGGCCCCCGAGGCCCCCACTGATACCGAGTGCGGATCCCCCAAAAAACCGGAAGCCAGGCTTCCGCAAAAGCCGCACAGGAAATAAAGGCTGAAGAACCAGGCCCCGCCCACCATCCGCTCCAAGACCCTCCCGGTCAGGTAGAGGGCGATCATGTTGTAGAGCAGGTGCGTATCGTCCGCATGCAGTAGGGTCGAGCTGAAAAGACGGGTCCAACCGCCTGGCAAGGCCAGGAGCTCGCGGTTCAAGGCGCCGAAAAAGATCAGGGAACGCAAACTGGGGGCAAAGTCATGTCCGAGTTTTCCGAAAGCAAAGACGGCCTCGGCCACAAAGATTCCCGTCATACCGGTAATCAGGGTCCAGGTGCAGTAAAGGGGCGTGGGTTTTGCCGCCGGCGGGGGATTCAGGGGCGCCTCGATCGGGATGGCCGAAGCAGGGGAGGCGGCTGTTTCGACAGGGGCCAGGTCCTCCCGGCGGGACAACGCCGATAGCGGAAACCACATCTTGTTCATAGCCAAGGTCCGATCAAAAGCGTCGATATTCGGGCGGTATTATACCAGCCACAGACGGGCCGCCTGTTTCCTCGAGGGGTAAAAGCCCCATTTTTGAAGTTAACCCCAGGCTGTCTTTAAACCACAAGGCCAGCAACGCCGCCTCAAAACGTTCCATAGGACAGTCCCACAACGAAACCGGTCTGTGCAAGGCGCGGTGGTTTTGTTCGCAAAGAAAGACCGGTGAATTCTGCACTGATCCCCTTTCCTTTTTGGGGATTCCGGGAGCAGGATTAATTCAAGACTCCCAACGCTAATTTTTGGGGCAACCTTGAAAAAAAGAAATAGAAGAAAGGGTACCATGCCAACCGTTCAACGACCGCTTCCCGCTTCCGAAACCAGGGCCGTGGAAATTCTACTCGTGGAGGATAACCCGGGCGACGCAAGGCTCATGCAGGAAACCTTCAACCGTTCCAAGTTCGTGGTGAACTTGAACATCGTCCCCGACGGCGACGCGGCGATGGATTACCTGAGCCGCAAGAACCCCTACCATTCCGCCCCCAGGCCGGACTTCATCCTGCTGGACCTCAACCTGCCCCGGAAAAACGGGCACGAAGTCGTGGCAATGATCAAATCCTCCCGCCGCCTGAGCGGCATCCCCACCCTGATCCTGACCGGCTCGGCCCGGGACGAGGACCGGTGGCAGGCCGCCCAAAAGCGGGTCAGCGCCTATCTGGTCAAACCCGCCGAACTGCGGCACTTCGACCTGTTTTTGAACTACATAGAGGAACATTGGATGAAGGAACTTCGGCTGGACCTTCCGCCCGGGGCAGGTCCGCCCAAGGAGGGTTTATGAAAAACGAAATGGCTGTCGCCAGGCAATATGAGGTCCTGCTCGTGGAGGACAATCCCGCGGATGCGAAGCTGATCCAGGACGCCTTGCAAGGCTCCCAGCATCCGGTCCACGTCACGGTGGCGCGGACGGCCGAATCAGCCTTGGATTTTCTCCGGAAGCGGGACCCCCACAGCGCCCTCCCCCCCTTCAATTTCATCCTGCTTGACCTGGGTCTTCCCGGCAGGAACGGGTGGGAGTTCCTCTCAACGCTCAAAGGGGACCCATTCCTGAAGAACATCCCGGTCCTGATCCTGACCGGCTCACAGGACCAGCACGACTTGATGCGGGCCCAGTTTTCCATGGCGGACGATTTTTTAAACAAGCCCTTCGACCTCGCCCATTTAGGGGCCCTGGTCGGTTATTTGGAGGAAAACTGGTTCAAAAAGAAGGAACAGCCGCCGCTGTCGGCTAATCGTCCATTCCCTTCCCCTTGAGGATCTGGGGCAGCCATTTCTCGATCCTCGATTCCCGCGTTACGGATTGCTTGGCCCCGGAAAAGAAGAAGAGATATGCCCTTTGCCGCCCCGGCGTCAGGGCCTCAAAGGCCTTTTTCAAGGCGGGGTTCTTGTCCAGCCTCTTTTGGAATTCCTCCGGAACCTCGAAATCGGCGGTGGTCTTCAGCTTCACTTTCAACCCGGCCTTTTCCACCCCGACGGCTTCCCGGATATAGGCCTTCAAAACGGGAGCCAGTTTGGTTATTTCTTTCACGTTGGTAAACCGCACTTGGCGGGGCCCTTGCACGTTTTTCGTTTGCTGGATGAGGATGCCCTTGGGGTCCTTCAACAAGGCGCCTTTAAAGAACAAATAAGCGCAGTATTCCTTGAACCCATGGATCAAAACGATGTTGTTCCCCTCATGGGTATAACAGGCCTGGTACCACTTCACGTCCTCGGTCAGCCCACAGTCCAGGGCAATCCCCCGCAATTTCCCGAATTCTTCCCGCCATTGTTTGGCTTCCCGGAAGAGGGCGTCCACCCCCGGGTTCATTTGATGGTTCTTTTTCATTCGTCTTTCCATTCCTTTCGGCGGCGGTCTCCCGCCTTTTCCTTACCGCCCATCATGCGGGCCCCACCGCATTGGGGGCAGATGAATTTGCGCTTTTTATGCGCCGAGTGGGGCATCTCCCGCATCTTCACCTTGCATTTTCGGCAGAACAAAGCGCCTCCTCATCGTGAAAAAGGGTTCTTCGCGACTTTTCTCAGGTTCCCGCCACCAGCAGTTCTTCGGCATTGCTGGGCGGACGCAGGCCGTCCTTGCGGCCGGAAAAGTAAAGCCGGGCCAGTTCGGCGGCGGGCACATGGTGTACTTCCTTAAAACCGGCTTCCCGGGCCAGGGCCAGCATCTCGTCCGGCATGAAGAAACTAAGGAAGGGTGTGCCGCTGGCTGCGGCCCCCTTAACCGCCCGCTCCAGGCCGGGGCGCACTTCCGGGTCGGCCATCTCCACCGGCAGCAGGAAGCTCATGGCCAGCGTGGAGCCCTTGGCCATTTCCGCCACTTGGCGCAGGGTGGCCGTGATGGCTTCCTTCGTCAGGTACATGGAAACGCCGGTAGAAGCTACCACCGCGGGTTTGGTTCCGTCAAACCCGGCTGAGACGAGGGCGTCCTTCCAGGAGTCGCCTGCTTCAAAATCCACGGGCACGAACTTGAGGCAATCCGGAATGCCGAATCCAAGATCCTCCAAACGCTGCCGCTTCCAGGCCTGGGGACCCGGCGGATCCACTTCGAACACCTTCAGCCGTGAAGCGACCTCCGGCCGGCGCTGGGCAAAGCTGTCCAACCCAGCCCCCAAAAGGACATATTGGCCCACTCCCCGGCCTGATTGTTCCACAACCAAGTCCTCAATAAAACGGGCCCGGGCCACGATGGAGGCGCGGAAAGGCGCGGTAAAAAGGGGGTTCATGTCCGGGCGCGACTGCCAGTCCCCTTCCGGAGCCGCCAGCTTAAGGCCCACTTCATCCTCGATCACATGCGGCGGTGCGTCGGCCAAGGCATGCAAGGCCCTCCAGAGGGCCACCCGAACCGCCGTGCTATCCGGCGCCAAAGATTGTTTATCTTTCACAAAAACCCTCCCAAATCGAACCCTGGATTTAACCGGCGCTTAACAGGTAGAAGCGTATAATTCAGGTAAAGCCTCTTTCAATGTCGTCGCAGGATGGGAAATGAATTTTACCGGAGGAGCGCGTGAAACTAAAATCCATTTGCTGGTTGATGTTTTTCACCATCACATTCTTGCCGGCCGTCACCTCTCCTGTTTGGGCCGACGCCTCCGACGTTCCGTTGACGACCTATCAGGCCAAGTCGGGTGCGTTTTCCCTGCCCCTTCCTTCAGGTTGGAGTGTCCAGGAAGACTCGGTCATTGAAGGCTACAAGATCCCCTTGATCGCCTATCGCCCTTCCACGGGGGCCGGCGACACCTTCCAGGACAACATGAACGTCACCTTAGAGCCATTGCCCAGCGGCGCGACCGCCTCGGACTACCTGGTGGCCAGTATCAAGGTCATGGCCAAGTCCCTCACCCACATGAAGGTGTTGAAAACCGGCCCTCTCCAGGGCGGTTTCCCAGGGGCCAGGTACATGATCTATACCCACCAAACCGGCTTTCCGGAGAAGTTGCAGGTGGTGGCGTTTTTCTTTACGAGCAACTCCAAGGGATATGTCCTCAGCTGCACTTCTACCGCCGTCCATTTTGACAAGTTTTTCCCACTTTATTGGAAGGTCGGCAGGGGGTTCGCACCGGGGAAATAAAGGCCTTACCGGCGATACATGGGGACAATCCTCCACAGCCTATAAAACATCCTAAGACCCGGTTTTCCTACCTCAAAACTCGGAAACTCACGGAATTGATCCTGACGAATTGGCCATTTTCCATCCGGCCCAGGGTTGCATGGTGCCAACCGGGTTTCAGCATCCACCAGGCCTCCTCGGCGCCGCCGGCGATATCCGAGCCGTCCACCTGCCAGGCCGCCTTATCGCTGCCGGGCCCGCCGTTGGTCGTCAAACGGATGCCCTGGGAACCCTTGGCGGCCTGGGGGTCGATCTTGAAAACATCCCCGTCCCGGGGAAACTGGATATTCAGGCGCTTGGGCCGGTTGGGCGGGGATTTTTCTGCCGGGGCCAAGTGCACGTCGCAGGTCCGGCCGGGAAGGTTTCCCTTCCTGAAAAATTCCGTCCGGTGGTTGGGGCAAAAAGGGCCCGGCAACTTGCCCGAATCGGGGCAGATCTCCACCTCCTGGATCCCCGCGGGCCGGAGGAAGCCTGTAGAGGGGTATCTTTTTTCCACTTCCAAAGCGGCGTCGTGCAGGATGGGGGCTGCTCCCGTAATGCCCGAGACATGCCGCATGGGGTCGCCGTTGAAATTGCCCACCCAAACCGCGACGGTCCATTCCGGCGTATAGCCTACCGACCAATTGTCCCGGTAGTCCTTGGTGGTGCCTGTCTTGGCAGCGAAGGGAAAGGGTTCCAACAGCGGTGAATTGAGGCCGAAGGCCTGCATGCGGGCGTTGTTGTCCGAAAGGATCGAGGTCACGAGGAAACAGGATTCCCGGTCCGATACCCGGCGCCCCCCGGCATCTCCCTCCCCCTGCGTCATCCTCACCGGTATCCACCATCCGCCCCGGGCCAGGGTGGCGTAGGCATTGGCCAATTCCAGCATGGTCACTTCCCCATCCCCCAAAATCAGGGCTTCCCCGTATTTTTCGGCGGGTGCCTTGAGGGATTCAAAGCCGAATGAGTGCAGCCTTTCCAGGAATGCGGGAACGCCCAGCTTTTCAATCAACCTCACGGCCGGGATGTTGAGGGAGCAGGCCAGGGCCTGCCGCATCCGCACCGGGCCGTGGTAGGTCTCGTCGTAATTCTTGGGGATAAAGCCGTTTTCGGTGAAAAGGGGCTCGTCCATCAGGATGTCCGAGGGTTTGAACCCCCTCTCAAAGGCCAGGCCGTAGGCGAAGGGCTTCAGGGAGGACCCGGGCTGGCGCAGCGCCGACACCCCGTCCACCTGCCCTTGGATGGATCTGTTGAAAAAATCCGCCGAACCCACCCAGGCCAGCACTTCCCCGGTGCGGTTGTCCAGGACCAAAAGGGCCCCATTGGTGACGTGGTTGGCCGAAAGCCGCAGCAGGTCCGAGCGCAGCAACTCCTGCAGGTCTTCCTGGAGGTCCCGGTCCAGGGTGCTGTCGATCCTCATGGTCCCAGGCAACGCCTTTTGCGCCACCAACCGGGTGAAATGCGGCGCGGTAAACTCGGCGCCGGTTTTCTTGAAAACGATCTTTTCCCGGCGGGCCCAAGCGACGGTTTGGGCGTCCACCCACCCCCTTTTTTCCAGCAAATCCAGGATGAGCCCCTGCCGCTTGAGGACCTTCCCAGGGCGGCGGAAGGGGTCGTAATGGTTGGGGGATTTGGGGATGCCCGCCAGCACCGCCGCCTGGGCCAGTGAAAGGTCCCCGGCTTTGACGCCGAAATAGGTTTCGGAAGCCGATTCCACGCCCACGCAAAGGTTGCCGTAGGAAACGTGGTTGAAATAAGCCTCCAAAATTTCCTTCTTGTCGGCTCTCCGCTCCAGGCTCAAGGCGTCTTTCATTTCCTTGATTTTGCCCCAAAGGTTCCGGGGCACGGGCTTCAGGGCCCGGACCAATTGTTCTGTCAGGGTGGAGGCCCCCGAAACCACCCTTCCCGACCGGGTGTTCTGCCAGAGGGCCCTCAAGGCCGCGTCCAGGTCCACGCCCGGATGCAGGAAGAACCTTTTATCCTCCGCGGCCACCGTGGCCACCACCATCCAGGGCGAAACCGAATCCAGGGACGTGGAAAAAGAAAGGGTTTGGTCGGGGGAAAGGACCGTCCTTAAGGGAAGCCCATGGCGGTCGTAGATGCGCAGCGATTGGACGGGGGGTGCGATGGGGTCGGCCCCCAGGCCCGGGGGGGCCAGGAAGGAAGCCAGCGCGAGGACAGGGAGGAGCCTTGCCCCTCCCCCCTGCCCGCGCGACCCGCCCTCCACGGGTTACTTCTGGACCGTCACGGAGCCCGCGTCGGTGCGGCCGAAAATCTCCGGTTCATACATGCTTTCCACCCAGGTGGAAGGCAGGGTGAAGCTGCCCGGTGTGGTGGCTTGGACGAGGTAGGAATAGCTGTGGTCCCCCGCCTTCAGGAAATCCGAGAAGATCAGGATGCGGTCGTCGTATTTCTCATTCCGGTCGAATTCCCCCCAATACCATCCCCAGCGGTTGTCGTTGTTGTCGATCTTCTTCTGCTGTTCCTTCCCTTCCACCGCATAGGAAGGATCGACGATCTCGAAGCCTCCCGGCAGGGGGTCCGTGACCGCCACGAAATTATGGTCCCGGGTGGTGTGGATCTTCAACGTAACCACCGCGCGGGTGCCCGCCTTCAGGTTGTCCAGCGAACCCTCGAGCGGGGCGATGGTTTTTTCCACCGTATAGCCCGCGGACTGCGCCTTTTCCGAACCTGCCGGAAGGTAGTACCGCATGCTGGCGGTGTAATAAAGCCGCCCGTCACCGGCCTTCGAGGCTTCGAAACGAGCCGTTGTGCCCGCGTTGAAGACCGCATCCAGGGTGAGGTCCTTGATCTGGGTCATCAGCTCCCGCCCTTGGAAGCTGCCGGTCCAAAGGGGCTTGTCCGCGCCATCCTGGGTCAGTTGGGCCTTGAAGTCGGGCTCAACCTTCTCATAGTGGCGGTAGTAGTCCCCCAGGGCCCAAAGCACCGAGCCGTTGTCCAGGGTGGTCTCCCACCAATCGTAGTGGCGCTTGCGCCTTTCATCCAGCAGCCACTGGACGGCCTTTTGGTCGTCCTGGAAGCCGCCTTGGGCTTCCAAGAGGGCCTGGAGGCAGATGGCGGTGTTGTTCACATTGGTCTCATGGATCCACCAGTATTCGTTTTCGGTGGACTCATCCTCAAAATGCATCGTCCGGGCGTCCACCTTCCTCTTGTTCAAAAGCTCCTGGGCCAGGGTTTTCTCCCGGTCTTCTCCCGGCTCCAGCAAGGCCGCCGTTTTCAGGAGGTAGGCCATGCCCAGGACGGGCAGTTGGTCCCTTTTCGAATAGAGCTTGTCGAAGTAGTTCGTGGGCGACCCGCCCCAAAGGGCGTCCGCATAGACCATATAGGCCTGGCTTACCAGGTCTTCCGCCGGGCTGTAGGGATAGGCCCAGCGTTGGTCCGGCTGGGTCAGGTGCTGCTCAAGCCAGGCCCGGGCCTTGGCCGTGGAGTCCTCGTTCACCTTATAACCGGCCACCTTGGCCGCGTGGAACACGTCCAGGGCATAGGCGGTCAGCCAGGGGTCCGGGGTCTCCCCCCCGTCCGTCCAATAGCGGTAGCCCCCGCTTTCGGTTTGGAACTCGGGAGCCCGGTCCAGCACGTCCGTTTGTACGGCCTTCTTGAGGTTTTCGTAGCTTCCCAAGCCGAAGCTTTCGAGCATCTGCGCGCCCGTGATGATGGGCAGGGCCCCCGACGAACGCTGTTCAAGGCAACCGTAGGGGTATTCCAAAAGGAACCGCGCCGCGCCGGACAGGCCCGAAAGGGCCGTCGAGGAAAAGGCCCATTGCACGCCGCCCTCATCCAGGGGGGCGCCTTGGGGCAGCACCATTTGTTCCACCGTCTTTTCGGTGGTGGCCCCGGAAGTGGCCACCGTTTCCAGGTGGGTGATGGTTTCCACCGGCAGGGTCCATTCCAACCCGTCCGTATCCTCACCCGCGGCGGCGCGGAACTTGAAAACCGCCTTCCCTAATTTAAGGGCGCGGAAATGGAACAACACTTCCTTCGCCGCACCGGGCTTCAACGCCAGTTTCCGGGTAAGCGGTTCGGAGGAGTCCAGTGAAACGGCCTTGGAATCCGCATGCGCGTCCAGGAGCACGTTCATGTCCTTGGCGCTGTCGTTGTGCACCACCACGCCGCCCTGGAATTCGTCGCCGAGCCGCGCGAAGCGGGGAAGGCTGGGGCGCAACACCAGGTGCTTGTTGACGGTCAGGGCCGCCTCCCCATTGCCGAAGCGTTTTTCATCCAAGGCCACGGCCATCACCCGGAAGCGCGAAAGGTTGTCCGGGAGCGTGAAGGAAAGTTTGGCCCGTCC
>JAJPJW010000078.1 GCA_021324075.1 Pseudomonadota bacterium
CGACGGTGGAAACCAGCGCCTCGCCGAAACGCACCGCCCAGTCCTTCTGGTTCAGCTCCGCCAGGACCCCCAGGGTATAGCCGTGGGTATCGGCGGCGTAATCCCAGGCCAGGTCGTCCACCAAAGCCAGGTTGATGAATTGGGTGCGGGCGTCGTGGGCATAGGCGTTATTGTCGAAAAAGTCGTTGAGGCTGAACTTGCCCGCGGTGACGGTCAGGCGGGAAACATCCAGGGAAGCGGCCAACTGGTTCTGGTCATCGTCGATTTTCTCCCTTTCGCCGCCCAAGCCGAAAACCTGTTGGAAATAAACCCGGGCTTGGTTGTAGGTGGGGGACTCGGTCCCCACTTTGGAGATCTCGCCGTTGGAAAAATCCGCCAGCCCGGTGACATGGCTGAAACCGCTCCCCGCCGGTACCTCCGGGTCGGCGTAAAGGAAGCCCCCCTCCCAGGTTTTCAAGCCCAGGAAAAGGCTGGCCGTGAAGGACAGGTTGAGCTCAGAGCCGGCTGAAAGGCTATTGGCACCGCTGTAAAGGGCCCGGATGGGCCCATGGTACTGGGGAAGGAGGGTGGTCTGGAAATGGATGTTCCAAAGTTCGGCCTGGAAACTTTCGGCAGGCTCCCCGGCAAAAGCTTCGCGCGAAAAGAGGAGGAGAAGGATCGCCAACAGGGCTGTTTTGTTCATGGCTCGGCGTAGGATAACCCGCCTCCATCGGAGGTCAATCGCAAAGGTTTCCGTTACAATTCTTTAACCGCAAGGACGAGGCAATAGCGCGGTCGGTCGGCCTTGGCAACGGACTTTCCGGAAGGGATTTCAAGGACCTTCAGTTCCATTTCCTTGAACGGCAGGAGAATCCGGAGGTTTTCCCCGCCTTCCAGCTCGTGGGATGGTTTGAGATCCTTCCCGAAGAGAAGGACTTTGCCTGTGTCGCAAAGGCGTTTGGCGGCCATGCGGGTTTTGGTGACACCCATCAACTTCAAGTAAAGGTCGATTCGCAATCCCGCCGCCATGGGGACAGTGAAGGCTTTAACTGCCTTCCTTATCCAAATAAAACCTCAACCCCACCCCGATTTCCAGCCCGGAGAAGTCCAGCGTGGCCTGGCTGCCGTCGTTGTTGAGCAGGGGCGAGGTGAGGGTGAGGGGTCCCGCGTTGTTCACCGTCACGTTGGAAGTGACCGGTTGGAACTTGAGGAAGCGGTAATCCACGTCCAAGTCGAAGGACGAGGTTTTGGAGTCGTCCAGGAAAAACTCGATCGCACCGCCCGCGTCCCCGCCGAAATTGGAACCGTCGAAATCGGCGTTCTCCGTGACTGCCGAGCCGGAGACCGTCACGCTGGCCCCGAAGAGGAAGTAATACCCGCCCGCCCCGTGGAGGATGAAATTGGTGCTTTCATCCAAGGGGATCAGCAGTTTGGCTTCCAGGGCGCCGCCGGCCGTTCCCGCGGCCCATTGGTCGCTGTAGGAAGGCTGGTTTTCGGGCGAGAAGTTGACGGTTTCGGTGAATTTCCGCAGGACCTCGCCCTTGACGCCCAATTGGATGGTGGGATCCACCGCGAAGTCGAGCCCCACCTGGAACCCGAACCCGTAGGGGAACCCCTGGTTGGTATTCACCCCCGACCCATAGTAATTAGACAGGTCTTGGGTGCCGTAGGACAAGCCGACCCCTTGCAGGTCCAAAGTAAACCCGCCGCCCGGGGGAAGAGTCGGGTAAATGCCTTTAGAGGCGCTTTCGGAAGGGGCGGGGGAAATGGAAACGGCGGCGTTGGATGCCGCTTCACCCGTTCCGGCGGTGGTGCTGGGGGCGCCGGCCGCCTGGGTGGCCGGGACGCTGGGGGTCGTGCTCCCCGGGGAAGCCGCCTCCTCGGGGGCCGTCGCTTGGAAAGCCACCACCTTGCCGTCTTCGACGATATAGGCGTTCTTTTTCAGCCCGTCAATGAACTCGCTGAGGGAGGAATCCTGTTTCTGTTTCATCAGGTGCGCCTTGATGTCCGGCGCCACGGCGTCGTAATCCGCCGTGCCCTTATGGTCCACCTTCACGACATAGATCCCGTCGGCCGTTTTGACCAGGCCCAGGCCCTTGTTGGGGAGGGCGAAAACACCGGCGGCCAATTGGGGGTCCAGGTCCACCCGGTAATGGGTGCCAACGTCGCCGCCGTTTTGGGCCGAGGAGCTGTCTTCGGAATACTTTTTGGCGGTGGTGGCGAAATCCGCCCCACCCTTCAGGTTGGCCAGGACATCCTTGGCCTGCTTTTCCACTTCCCCAATATAAGCGGGTTTGGATTTGGGGGGGATGCGGAAAAGGATGATCGAGAATTTCACCTGCTCATAGTCCTTGGGATGCTGGTCGAAATACTTTTTGACCTCTTCGTCGGCGACAAAAACCGAGCCCGGAAGGTCGTGCTGCTTCATTTGCAGGACACGGCTGGCCTTCAAGCGGCGGAGCAATTGGTCGTGGATATAGGCCCTCAGGTCATCCTCGCTCAGGCCTTCTTTCTTGAGTCCATCCTGGAACTCGGAGTCGCTGGAAAACCGTTTTTTCATGTTCTCCAGTTCCCCATCCACCTGGTGGTCCACCTCGCCGTCGGAAATCTCGACCTTTTCCCTGTCCGCTTCCTCCGCCAAAAGGACCTCCCGGATGAAGCTTTCCACCACGTCTTTCTTGGCCTGCTCGTAGTCCGGGTTGCCGGGCGCGGGGGCCTTCAATCCCTGGGCCACGAAGAGGTCGTTGATGGATTCCTCCATTTCGCCGCGGGTCATGGCGTCCTGGTCCACCACAATGGCGATTTCGTCCACCGTCCTGGAAGGCGTTTCCGCCGCCCCGCCGCGGCCCCCAAGGGCCGCCAGCGCCAATGCACACCAAACCCAACCGTATTTATTCCTCACGCAAATCCTCCAGGGTAACCCCGATAACCGGGGCCATGTCTTGATTGACTTTGACTGTCGCCTTCCTTTTTAAATCGGCCATCCATTGGTCGAAACGATGGTCTTGTTCCTCCTGCGTCAAATCGTCGTGGATGCGGCCCCTTGCCTGGGGGAAAGGGATCATTCCCCGGTTGCGCCATTCGATCAACTGGAAGAGATGATAGCCAAAATTATCCCTGAGGGGCTTTGAAATCTCCCCCGGCTTCAAGGCCGAAAGGGCCTTCACGTAGCCCGGCGGAAGCCGGTCCGTATCCATGAATCCCCAATCCCCGCCCTCGGATTTTCCCGGGCCCACCGAAAAGGTGGAAGCCAGGCGGGTGAAATCCTCTCCCTTACGCAGCGCCGCTAGGACCTTATCCATGTCGCCCTTCCTTTGGACGAGCAAGTGGCGCGCATGGACCGCCTGGGGGCGCCAATATTCCGGCAGGTGGGTCCAGTAATATTCCTCCGTTTCCTCCGGAGTAATGTCCACTTTGGAATTGACTTCCTGTTCCACAACTTTCTTGGCCAGGCGCTCCTGCAGGAGCTTGCGCTTCCACGCGTCCGGGCTCACGCCCTTCACCTTCAGGACCGTCCAGAAATCCTCCGGCACCCCCTTGAGCGCGTCTTGGAAGGTTTCATCCACTTCCTTCTGGCTCAGCCGGATACCGAGGCGCCTCGCTTCCTGCGTCAGGAGGCGCCGGTTGATGACTTGCTCGAAAAGCCGCCGTTTAATGGCCCTCATTTCGCCCTCGGTGACGGCGTCATAGTGGATTTGCATCAGGCGGAATTCGGTGTCGAAATCCTCCAGGGAAAGGGGCTCTCCATTGACGGTCACGACCGTTTTGTCCGGCGGGACGTTGGGCGGCACCAGGTCCACCATGGGCGAGGAGGAGCACCCCGCCATCAGGACCGCCGCCCCGAGGACGGCCGTCTTCCAGTTGGGTAGGGGGAGCCCCAATGTTCCGCCTTTGCCTTGCGGGCTTTACTTGCCGCCGGCGTCCTTGGAATCGGCTTTCTTGTCCAGGGAGAGGCTGTCACTGTCCGAATCCAGCATCTTTTCGCTGATGGAAAGGCTGGCCAGGTACTTATCAATGACGTCTTGTTTGCGGTCCACTTTGGTGCCGGACTGGAGGTTCTTGAGGAACTTCTCGGCTTGGACGGTGGGCTTGATGCGATCCTTCACCTTGTCAAAAGGCGGAAGGCTCTGTCCCGCGGCCTTGGCTTGCGCCGAGTAATCCGCATACCAGTCCCGCAGGTCTTTTTCGGTCACGACCACGCCGTCCACCTGGCTGTTGGCATACTGGCGGGCCAGCAACATTTTCTTATAGGGGTCCTGATAGTTGTTCTGGATACGGCGGATGGTTTGCATGTCCTTCTCCAGTTTGTCCTTGAGGTCCTTGATTTTCAAATCCGCTTCCTGGAGCCTTTTCTTCAAGGTCTCGTCGAAGGTGCCGTTGGAAAAACGGGCCTTCTGGGCGGCCTCCAGTACGATTTCCTGGTCGATGAGGCTGTCCAGGACGGCCTTGACCTGGTCCTTGTTGTCCGGATCGATGGGGGTGGCGAAAACCCGGAGCAGGTCGGTTTGGCGCATCCAGTCCTTGAAGGTGATCTGGTGGTCGCCCACCACGGCTACGACCGTGTCATCGGAGATGCCGGCCACGTTGCCGTATTTATTGCAGGCCCAGCCCGCCGCGAAAAAAACCACCGCGGCGGCGGTGTAGAAAAACACGTTCTTCAATCGCGAAACCATAGGATCCCTCTTTGTTCATTAATGAAAAACCGCAAAAAGAAGGCGGTATCGTAGCACGCCCCCCTAACCCGAACAAGCCGGAACCAAGGGGCGAAAATATCCAAAAACGCTTAGGGACGAACCAAGGGTAATGGAGTCCTGTCCTCGGTTCGGGAAATTTTCATCACTATTGAATGAAATTTCACGACTAAGGGCAAGGTGCCGCAAGGCTGGAATCCGGCGGCCTAAGTTCATTTATCGGTGATTGGGAAAGGTTTCCAGATTGAAAGACTTGTCATGGTTTCGAAGGTCAAACAGCCGCCACATCCTTCAATAATTTTTGGACCGCCTCCATTTGTTTTTCCGGGCCCTCATCACCCTTCATCACCCGGAAGGAGACCGAGTTCGGGTCCTGCGGGGAGAACCGGATGCGCGACGGCGGCCATTGCTTGAACCACTTCGCCACCCTTTCGGCAGCCGGCGTCAGGTCCGGATGCCATTGGAGGGAAACCCATCCATTCTGGGCTTCCAGCCGTTGGATGCCCAGGCGCTTCGCCTGGGGTCGGAAAGAGGCGACCTTTAATAGCATCTGCGCCTCCAGCGGCAGGGGGCCGAACCGGTCCTTTAGTTCTTCCTCGATCTGGCTTAGCTGTTCTTCCTCGGTGGCTTCGGCCAGGCGCCGGTAAAACTCGATCTTCAGGGCCTCGTCCTGGATGTATTCCTTCGGGAAATAAGCCGTCACGCCCAGGGAGAGGAGGGGCGTAAACTCGGCCGCCGTCTCCTCCCCCTTCAGGTGGGAGACTTCCTGCGAAAGCATGCGGCTGTAAAGGTCGAAGCCGATGGCGTCCATGTTGCCGTGCTGCCGGGTGCCCAATACGTTCCCCGCCCCCCGGATTTCCATGTCCTTCATGGCCACGTGCATGCCCGACCCCAGGGAGGAGAATTCCTGCAGCACCTCCAGCCGTTTCTGGGCCAGTTCCCGCAAAGTGACATGGCGGGGATAGAAGAAATAGGCGTAGGCCTGCCGGTCGGTTCGGCCCACCCGGCCTTTCAACTGGTAAAGCTGGGCCAGGCCGAAGGCGTCCGAGCGCTCCACGATGAGGGTGTTCACATTCGGCATGTCCAGCCCCGACTCGATGATGGAGGTGCAGACCAGCACGTGGTATTCCTTGTCCACGAAGTCCATCATGATGGACTCCAGTTCGTGTTCGGTCAGCTGGCCATGGGCCACCGCCAGTTTGGCCTCGGGTACCAGCTTGTGCAGCCGGTCGGCGATGCGTTCGATGTCCTGAACGTGGTTATGCACGTAAAAAACCTGCCCTTCCCGGTTCATTTCCCGGCGGATGGCTTCGGCCACCAGCCGGTCGTCCAGGGGGGAAACCTGTACCAGCACCGGCCGGCGGTTCTTGGGCGCCGTCTCGATGACCGAGATTTCCCGGATTCCGGAAAGGGACATATGCAGGGTCCGGGGGATGGGGGTGGCCGTCAGGGTCAGGACATCCACGTCATGCTTGAGGGACTTGAGCTTTTCCTTTTGCCCGACCCCGAAACGGTGCTCTTCGTCCACGATCAAAAGCCCCAGGTTGGCGAATTTGACGTCCTTGCCCAGCAGCCGGTGGGTGCCGATGAGGATATCCACCTTGCCCTCACGGGTTGCCTCCAGCGTCTGCTTGATTTCAGCGCGGCTCTTGAAACGCGAGAGCATATGGACCTCCACCGGATACTCGGCCATCCGCTCCTTGAAGGTGTGGTAATGCTGTTGGGCCAGGATGGTGGTGGGCACCAG
>JAJPJW010000221.1 GCA_021324075.1 Pseudomonadota bacterium
GGGTATCCCTTGGTGAGGTTTTTTTTGGCGAATTGGAAAAACCGATCAAAGATGGCGTCGCTCAGGCGGTGGGCAAAATCCTTGAAGTCATCCGACTCCACGCCGATGTCGAAAATCTTGGAGTTTTGAATTTGAGACTTGTAAAAATTGACTTTTTCCATTTCGGCGGGATCAAGAAGTTTGGAATAATCAAAGTCCAAATTGACATTCATGAAAAAATCGACTTCAGAAGTCCATTCTTTTCTCCTGGCGGCGTCCATAATCTCTCCATAAGACACCAGCGCCATCATCTTTCCTGCATCGGATATGTCGGGGAAAAACCAGTAAGGTAGGCTTTTTCGACGCTGGTAATCCGCAAGGGAATAGGCCAAAGCATAACGGTCCCCGGGTTGAGCAAGAACCGTTTCGAATTCATGAATGTCCATTTTTTCATCAATTTCGTAGAATTTCCCAAGGTCGCCCTCCCAAACAAGCACATAAAGGGGCTGGCCTTGGGGATAAGGCGAGAGGCCATAGGAACAAAAAATGTGCGCCCGTTCGTGAGTTGTCTGAAAGCTGGAGGTTTCTTTGCCGAAAAACCTTAATTTCCTGGTCGAAACAACCGAAGGAGACACGCCTTTGTAAATGTCTCCGAAGTCCACGGGGGGGCTTCCGCCACCCCAAGCCAATACATCAGGTATGGATTCAAATTTTTCAGACAATTTCAAAAGGCGATGTGTGGAACTCATCCCCGAAAATCTAGGGTTAGAGTCTTTTTCGCCTTCTATTGAAAATTCTAGCGTGTTATTTTTAACCCAAACAAGAGCTCCATCATGTGGAGGTTTGTAACTTAAAATAGACAAATCCATGTGACGGCTGTCCTTAAATTTATTTTGCCGGCTGTTTCAAAAGGATTCTTGAAATATATCTGGGCTTGAACAATGATATTTTAATAGAAAATTATATAAGACCAAACAAAAGTTTAGAAAATAAAAACATAGAAATATCAATTACATCCCTGTGTTAAATGATTTTGAAAAATTCAAAATGCCAAGGCGCTATTTTTGGGGCAATTAGCCGAGTCTTGAAAAAATTAAACATATCAATGTTTCCGAAATGTATACGATCTATTCCGTCGTGATAAAGACGGGGAAGAAGCGGCGCACCACCAACCGTTGACTGGGAAATCGAGACGCATAAGGTTTTAGAATATTTTGGGAAAAGAAGCCGCGGGATCGTGTTAAGGACATGCTACTGGACGATCACCCTGAAGCGCGGGTGGTGGAGTCGAAGGAAAATTGGTTTTGGAAACCCGTCAAAAAGCCGAGTCCTTTCAAGCATCTTGCGAAGAATATGATCATTTGAGTGCCGGTAAAGCCGATTGTCTGGAAGATGTTGAAAGGGGAATCTCCTTGAAAAGCCAGATCGTTGATTTTGTAAGTGTTCCAAATACCGCAGGAATAATTAAAGGAACTTCTGAGTCCGGCAAAATTGCTCATCGCGCTCCGAAACCAAACTGCATCTGAAACCGTGACTTCGCGGTTGAAAGTACCCGCAGGGTATCCAAGGTGATCGATGAGCATACCCATGAGGTTTAGGTTTGCCGGTAGATCTTGAATTCCGAAGACTATTTCTTGGGCTGAAATGAAAGGTTATTGTAAAACCTCCCAACTCGAAAGCGGTTAACCCATCCCCGCTCTTTGATGCTGAGCCATTTCTGGTGTTCGGAAACGTAATTTTTTTTACTATTGCAAGAAATCAAAGTTGATGTGCAGGGAAAATTGAATTCTTCAAGGGATAAAAGAGGTATTTTTGGAAGACCGCCAATTGCAAAAAGAAGATGCTTCGCCCTGTGCCTTTCACCTGATGAATGAAAATCCACCGATTATCATGTATTCGGCGATCCTTTATCCCCGCTTTTATTTTCAATTATTGGGAAGGATTTCCGAAAAGAGAAAGATTTACCTAATTTACTTGATTCCCTGGACCCTTCACGAATGGGGGGAAGGAATACGAGAAGAATATGAAGCGGTGAAGAGAAGATATCCAAATATCGAGGCGGTTTATCTTTGCAACTCACCGGAAGAGTATTCGGTTGGTTTGCGATTGGGGTTGCCTTCAATTCATGTCAATCACAATGCATTCTTGGACGAGAGTCTTTATCTCCCTTTGCCGTCGGTGAAAAAGCAATTCGATGCAATTTATAATGCCGCCTTTTCTCCCTATAAAAGACACTATTTGGCGCGAGACATAAAAAAATTGGCTCTTATCGGCAACCAATATAAAGAGGGGGAGGACGGCGATGATTATTTGAAATCGGTTACGAAAGCCCTGCCGAATGCCAGTAATCTGAACTATTCCAAGGAAAATGGTTTCAGATGGATAAAAGCTGTCGATTTACCAACCTATCTCAATCAGGCCAGAGTCGGTTTGTGTCTGTCGTCCGTGGAAGGAACAATGTATGCCTGTACTGAATACCTGCTATGCGGATTACCCGTTGTTTCAACCCGCAGTTTAGGTGGACGAGATATATTTTTTGACGATCAATATACGAGAGTTGTAGACGATGACCCGGCCAAAGTGGCAGAGGCGGTAGAAGAACTTGCCCGTTTGGACATTGAGCCCGGGTTCATCCGTAGCAGTACACTTAATAGGCTAAAGCCCCATCGTGAAAGATTTAACCAGTATATTGAAAAAATATTTGAAAAAGAAAAGGTCCCGCTGGCGAAACCAACGAATGGATGGCATGGAACATATACGAACAAGATGATTTACACGTGTACTGAAACCGAAGTGCGGGCCGCTTTAAGCAAAATCGATCCGGTACAAAGCCATTCTTTTGAAGTCCTTCCATGGAATGGATATTCGGCCGCTCTCTCCCTAAGTTTTGGTGGCGGAGAGGCCGACAATTATTTGGATTCTGTAATTCCAGAGATATCCCAAAGGGGGTTCCGGGCTACTTTCAACCTTGCGCCCGTTTCCCCGGGGCGGCAGACCGAAAGATTGAAAGTTAATGATTGGAAGAACGGGATAAAGGTTGGCCATCAGATGGGAATTTGGCTTGCGGATGACTCAGGGTCTTCCGAGTCGAAAGCGGCTTTGTTGAAGGATGCAAAAATAACCATTGAAGATAAATTGGGCGTCCCTTTGTATACTTACGCGCGACCGGTTATGGGATTGTCGCCGGACTTTAAGACATACCTGAGCCGTGAGTATTTTTTGGGCCTTGGCGGCTGGGCCCCACCTCATTTTTTGATGCCGGGTTTTGAACCGGACTGGTTTGAGGTCCCAAGTTTTGGATTATCGAGCGAAGATGGTTTTGAAAAATATCAAGATGAAGTCGAGAGATGTATTTACAATAGAAGCTGGATCATATTCGCTTTCCAAAATATCAATGATTCCTCCACGGGTTGGGGAACGGTGCACAAGCCTACGCTTACCAAACTGCTGGAGTGCCTAACATCTAAAATAAATAAACTATGGATAGCCCCCTTCGGAGAAGTGGGGGCTTATTGGCGCGCCCAAGTGATATTTGAAAATTCCCAGATGGATCAGGGTTCTTCACGAACGATTATTTCGTGGAACAGGCCCGATCTTTTTCCCGAAGGGATTGTCTTAAAAGTGAGATTTAACCGAGAATTTGTTAACGTTTTTCAAAAAGACAAGAAAATATCCCAGGATTTGGAAGGCTGGTATCCAATATCCTTTGACGCGTTGAAAGTGGTCGTGGAATCCGTCTAATGTCGTTCTCATTTGTAGCGGGCAGGAGAGAAAATGCTTCGATATACCTACAAGTTTCCTCGAGAGCTTGCGGATGGATGGAAAACGGACGGCCTTGTCCATGCTCAAGCGGACGAAAAAAAAATAAAGACCGGTATCGAAAAAATACTTGATGGAAGTTTTCCCGACATCAACAGCCTTCTTGTTGTTCGTGGAGGAAGGCTCGTATTGGAAGAATATTTCAATGGCCAGGGGCCAGATATACCGCGCCCAATTTTTTCCGTCACAAAATCTGTTTTTTCACTGATCTTTGGAATCGCTCAAAACCAGGGATTGTTCGATGTGAATAAGAGACTTTATGATTTTTTCCCCGAATACCGGGAGAAAGCGGAATGGGATCCCAGGAAGGATCGGATGACCCTCGGTATGCTTTTATCCATGAGTTCCGGATACAACTGTCACGATATGAAAGATTCCTGCGGATCGAAAATGATCAAATCCCCAGACTGGTTGGCATACAGTCTTTCCCTGCCCTTGGAAAATGACCCGGGGACCCATTTCAACTATTGTGGCACCGCCTGTTTAACTCCATTGGGTGTTCTGACGGCCCGTTTCAGCGGCTTGACGATACCGGAGTTTGCTCAAAAGCATCTTTTCCAACCCCTTGGAATTCAAGGTTTGCATTGGGAAGTAGGGCCCAAAGGTGTCTTTAACGTGAGCTGGGGCCATTGGATGAAGCCGAGGGACATGGCCAAGTTGGGGCTGCTGGTTTTGAACAAAGGGGCGTGGGAGGGGAGGGAGATCATACCCCAAAAATGGACCGATGAAATATTGACCCCCCAAGCCCCCCGAGATTCAAAGGCAGCCCTTGATTATGGCTATTTATGGTGGATCCGGGAAGTGAACTCCATGGGACGGAAGACCCCTGTTTTTTATGCCAATGGTTATGACATGCAGTTTATTTTTTTGGTACCTGAATTCGACCTGGTCTGTGTTATTACCGGCGGTAATGGCCAGCATTGGGGTGATTTGACAATGGCCGAGACTTTTTTTCAGGAATACATCCTCGCCGCCATTTGAAGAAGCATGGATTGTTCTTGGGAGCGCATAGAGAAGTGATGGGCCGGCAACGGATGAAACCTGGAACTACTAGTGCTGCCGGCGGAGGTTTAAAAAGGTTTTTGATCTTACATGATTAGTTATCTTCGGCGGCCCGCAGATTCTCTCTCTGTCCGGGAAAAGATTTTAAAAATCGAATCCGGCCGTGTTTTTGATTCTCGTTGTTTATAAGAGCAGTACTTAAAATGCGAAGCTGAGACCATCACTTCGAACCGGGATATTTATTTATGCAGTTTCATATGATCAGCGAGCATCCCACCATTGTTGTTTCCAGCGCCTTCGATTTGTCGGCTGATGGATTCGACGATTTAATCGGAAAGTCCAGCGGAAACCGAAAGATCCACCTCTTGCGCCTGGTTTGGTGGGGATTCCAACACCTTCAGGACCTGTTTGCCCAAGAAAACAGGATACTTAAGAAAAAATATCCGAACGTTGAAATCACCCATCTTTGTAATTCGCGGGAAGATTATGAATTGGCCCAAAAGACCGGGTTGCTCGCGATTTATTGCAATCACAACGCCCTGCTTGACGAACGAATATTCAGGCCTCTTTCGAAACCAGAAAAAATATTTGACGCGGTATATAACGCAAATTTTGAATATTACAAAAGACATTATCTCTGTAAGGAGATTTCGAATTTAGCCCTGATTGGATATAGCTATCGCGACGCAACCAAAGAAATGCACGATTACGTTGGCTCCATACACGAAGAGTTGCCTAATGCAAAATTCTTGAATCATTCCAACGAAAAGGGTTTTACTATTTTTGGTCCGGAAGAAGTTGTTAATATTCTGAATCAATCCAAGGTCGGGCTTTGCCTCTCCTGGGCGGAGGGAGCGATGTATGCGAGCGCCGAATACCTTTTATGCGGCCTCCCTATTGTTTCCACGAAAAGCCTTGGAGGAAGAGATGTTTTTTTCGACGAAGAATACGTAAGAATCGTGGAAGACGACCCCGCAGAAGTAGCTAAGGCCGTCAAGGATCTTGGTGGACTTCAAATATCTCCCGACTATATACGCCGCAAAACCCTCGAAAAAATGAAAACACATCGCGAGGTGTTTAACCGTTACATCCAAGAAATCTTTAGAAAAGAAGGGGTTATTTGTTACTCCACCGATGGATGGCCCGGAGCCTATGTCAATAAAATGTTGAAACCCTATGAGAAAGAAAAGGTCGTTATCCGGTTCGAACGTTTGAAAAAAGACACTTCCAACCTGTTTGAAATTCTCCCTTGGAACGGAGCAATGTCGGCTGTTTCTCTCATGTTTAATGGACTAGATCAAAACTACCTCGAGCTAGTCGCCCCGGAGTTAACAAAAAGAGGTTTGTGTGCATCTTTTAATCTGGTCGCACGGCATATTGATCGTGATGAATCCTGGCGTGAGCTAGTTTCGAAAGGGCATAAAATAGGAAATTTGTCCTTGGATTGCCTTCATGCCGCTGGGTTAAGTGAAGAGGAGGCTGAGACACAGGTTCAAGGGGCCAAAAACGTAATTTTGGAAAAGTTGGGGTTTCAACCGCTGACCTTCGTTTACCCCTTCGCAGAAATCACTGAACGTCTTCAAAAGGCTGTTGGCAAGGAAAACTTTTTGGCATTGGGTAGGGATCGAAACTCACCCTTCCTTTTTGCTGATGTTGAACCGGACTGGTTGGATATTCCTTGCCGAAATGTCAAAAGCAGTTATCCCTTCGAAACCTACAGAAATTGGATAAGTTGGAATATTATCCATCGTTCTTGGTTTATCCTTGTCATTAATGGCTTGGAGGGATCCCCATGGGCTTGGGAGGGCATTCCCCGTGCAGTTCTTCTGGAGTTAATGGAATTACTTTCTGACTCCTCGAAATGCGGAGAGATTTGGACATCTCCGTTTGAGACGGTAGGTGCTTACTGGCGAGCTCAAGGAGTGTTGGAAAGTTCTATAGTTAATCAGGCCAATTCGGAGATTGTTGTCCGTTGGGAGAAGCCTGAAAATTTTCCACAAGGCGTGTTTCTCAAGATAAGGATGCGGGACAGGGCGTCGACGGTTTTTCAAAACAACTTGCCGGTCCCACCCTTGGAAGAGGGTGTTTTTCAAATTTCATTTGATGTTGGGCATATGCACATAAAAACCTCCGCACAAGATGGACGAAACAACAACGGAATGCGGCCACTTCCACGAGGTGTTTTATGAAGGCTTTTTTGGGCGACATGGAAATTAAGAAACAATTTATCCTTCGTTTGAAGGATTCCGTGAAGACGGGGCGGTTGAAAAAGGGAATAGGGTGGACCGGCTCGGAGGGTTGTGCCATTGGTTGCACCTTATATAAGTACAACAGCCAGGCTTTTGAGACCGAACTTGGTATACCTGCAGTTTTGGCCCGGCTTGAGGATTATTATTATGAAAATCTAGACGCCCCTCTATTTGAAGATTGGCCGGTTAGGTTTTTGGATGCAATTGAACCGGGCGCAGACCTTTCCCTGGCTGCGCTCAATTTTTTTTATTCGGAAATGACCAACTTGACTGAAAAAATCCAGATGAGGGAAAGAAACGAAAGAAGGGGCGTTGCAAAACTAATTGAAAATACCCTGGGGGTTTTAGGCGACGCTAACCTGATGTTGTCCTCTGCTTTGGATGGTAAAAAGATTCCAATGACAAGTTGGGAAGATATCCAATTTAGAACCCTGGATCTTTCGAATGATTGGGCATGGGAGGCAATCCATGGAAATAATTTGGGAGAAGCCTGGGCTCATGAGGCCACAGTTCGTTCGGCTGTTTGGGCCACGGAATTTACACAGATTATGTTCTTTCCTGAAACGGCTGGAAACATCAAGGATAGGCCTTCAAAACTAGCTGAGGCTTTTGTTTTATCTTCCGCAAGGTCGTTGGCATGGAGATCTGAATCTGAGATTAGTTGTTCATATGGAGCCGCGTCCCGGTCCGCTGTTATGGACCAGTCGGAAAGGTTGCTGGCAGTTTTAAAGGGTAAGATCAAGTGATCTGTTGTCAAAGATAGGGTCGCAAACGCCGAATCGGACTGGCTTCGCTGAATGAGATTCGAAGCACTGATCCGCAACCCAATTTGAACTTTTTTTCGGAATTTGCCTTCTCCCAAGGTCGTTTGGAGTCTTGCATGTTTGCTTTTGACTCCCCGATGGAATCTTCCTGGTGATTTGCAAAGATTGAAATAAGCGAAAGGTTGCGCTTTATTTCAAAAGAACAGGCATATGAGATTCTTGATTGTGAGATGAGTGACAAGGAGGCCTCTTCGGTTGAAATTAAAAACCGAAAACAGTTGGGTAGGAAATGTGGCATTTGTAAAAAGTGACAATCTTCAGGACTCACAACGGTAAAACTTTGGTTAACTTTTTGGCCGGTTGCAGGCGTTTAGAAACAAAAAAGGTAAAAGGTTGGAACGCTAAAACCTGATGTGCAATATGGCATGCCACGATGTTATTCCTGTAAATCGTTTTTAGCTTTCGCGAACTTGGTTGAGCCAACATAAATCCTGCTTAGCGCCTGTAAAAGTAGAAAAAAATTTGATATCTTTGGTACCTCAATTGGGCATTATTTTTTGGATTTAATATTTGCGCCTCTCAGGATCAAGATCACTGCGTTTCGTTATTTTGACCCGGCAATTTTTAAAAGCCTCAAAACAAGGAAATTGATTTAAGCCGGGACAGCCTTGATTTGTGTCACCCATCCGAGCGTAAAACAACAATTAGGTTTGAAAAGCTTAATTTTATTGGTTCGATTCAATATTCAAATGCAGGGTTAGAGGTTTATGAACTTTTCAATTATCAGTTATAAGCCTCCTCATGATGGATCCTTCGTATGGGTCAATAATGGGAAGCTGGAATTCTCGATAGAAGGTGAAAAAGACTCACAGCCCCGATACGCCGGCATTTCATCGTTTTCTTTGGTGATGCGGGTCCTCTTGGAGCGGTTAGAGGCATATCCTGATGTGATTGCTTGGGGTTGCGGCAGTCCATCCTCGGGTCCCGACGATATTTATTTTGGAACTTCACCGGAATTAATCAAAATCCGCGAAACGAAAAAATTCGGGAAACAGATAACGACTTTTCAAACAACACATGAGCGGGCCCACATTTTTTGTTCTTACGGGCTTTCTCCCTTTCCGCAGGGACAACCCGTCTACGTATTGGTTTGGGA
>JAJPJW010000185.1 GCA_021324075.1 Pseudomonadota bacterium
CTGAATTTCAAAGGCAAAGGATTCATCAATCGCATGTCAGACCTGTCAAGGTATGCACGCGAAACCGAATTGGACGGTTTCGTGGTTGGTGACAAACTTTATTTAAAATTGAAATTCGAATACCGGAAAGCAAATCCGTCGAAGCGAGTTCCGAGTTCCCGGCGATATCTAAACCTCAATGCGCATGTTGAATCCTGGACTTGGGTCGGCCAAAATGCGGGAGATAAGGCGTCCGTAACCGTCAAAGATGGAATTTTGTTGATGGATTTTGACTCGCCTGAAAAAGGCTGTCAATTCGGCTTTCCATCAAATATCGGCCCTTTTATTGCTCCGGACGTGGTGGATCTCCAGGGATATAACTTTCTCCAATTTGAGGCGTTAGTCCCTAAAGGCCTTACATTTTTTCCACGGATTTCAGAGTCAGGCAGCACATCTCCAAACAATACCGCATTTTGGGGTGTCAACGGCGCGGATGGAGAGAGCTACTATTTTCCGACACTCACAGGGGACGGCGGGTGGAAAACATACCGGATTGATTTATCTACCTTAAAAAGAGAACTTTCCTGGGGAAATCAAAAGGGCAACCGCATTTTGGATTTACAAGCCACATCCTATATTTCGTTTTTCATTCTACCGAATCAAATGGCCGGTCAAATTCAGATGAAAAATATGGATTTTTTTGTATAGCTTAAAGGATGCACTTTTATTGTGGGGTGTTACCGTATGGACGATCGTGGTATTACAGGGGTCCATTTTGATCCGAAGTTTTGTTTTCACGTAGTAAGTGAAACTCCCCCCATTTTCATCCATGACGCGGCTTTTGAAGACTCATCCCAATATTTGGACCTTATCGGAACTTTCTCCCGAGGAAAAAAAGTACATCTCCTTTGCCTTTTATACTGGACCCTTCACGGTAGGGGTGAACGGCTCCAAAAGGACTATCACAAAATCAAAAGGGACTTCCCGGGAATCGAGTTGAGTTATCTTTGCAACTCGACTGAAGAGTTTTCGCTCGCCAAAGAGGCGGGACTCCCCGCCATTTTCTTGAACCAAAACGCCCTCCTTGACGACAATATCTTTAAACCAATCGACCGCCCAAAAATTTACGATGCAATATACAATGCCGGTTACTCGCCTTATAAAAGACACGAGTTGGCCAGTGAAGTAGGAAACCTGGCGCTAATTGGGCTGCAGTGGGTCGATGATAAAATTCAGATCGAATTTATCCAAAAAAAACTTCCTCAAGCGAAACATTTGAATTATTCGGAGGATGGCGGTTTTATTTGGATTAATACAACAGATATCCCCTCCCATCTCAGCCAAGCAAGGGTCGGCCTGTGTTTATCGGCGGAAGAAGGTGCAATGTATGCAAGCGCAGAATACCTTTTGTGCGGCCTTCCAGTAGTTTCGACCAAAAGCCGGGGCGGCCGGGACGTTTTTTTCGACGAGGAATACGTGAGGATTGTCGATGACGATCCCGGAAAAATAAAGGCGGCCGTAGATGAATTGGTTCGATTAAACATACCGCCTGATTACATCCGGGACAAAACTCTCCAAAAAATGCGGTGGCATCGCGACCAGTTCAATGAATTGGTCAAACATATTATTGAAAAGGAAGGGGGACAAGCCAACCGGATCAATGGATGGTGTGGAAATTACACAAACAAAATGGCCACTGGGTATACCCGGTTGGAAATCCGCTCTGCGTTGGAAAAAATCGAACGCATCACTGAAACGGGCATCAAGGTACTGCCCTGGAATGGCCATGACGCCGCTCTCTCTCTCTGCTTTGGCGGCGGCGATCCCAGTCACTATCTTGATCTTGTCGTGCCGGAACTTTCCAAACACGGATTTTTCGCCACATTCAATCTGACCGGCGGTTATTTTGAAAACCAGGAAGAATGGACGAGGTCCCAGGACTGGGGAAAAACCGCTCGTTCAGGGCACCAGATAGGTAATTTTTTCCTAAATCTTTCACGTCCCAGTGGTCTGCAGCCAGTTGAAGAACAAAAACAGGTAAAAAAATCCCGGGAAATCCTCGAGAGAATGACTGGGCTGCCGGTCAACACCTTCGCCTTTCCGTTTTTTGAGGTTTCCGAGGATTTAAAAATACCGGTCGCGCAAAACAATTTTTTAGCTCAGCGTGGAGAATATGATCATTCCATCCTTTCCGCGGATAGTGAACCCGACTGGCTTAATATCCCAACACGCATCCTGGACTCCCAGTTCTCAATCGATGTTTTTGAAAAGGAGGTTAATCTGGGGGTTTTTCGGAAAAGTTGGGGGTGTTACTCAATAAATAGCATTGAAGGCGCTGCATGGGGCTGGGCCCCTTTGTCCTTCGAAGTCTTCATGCGGATGTTGGATTACTTGGCCTTAAAAAAGGATTTCCTTTGGATCGCTCCATTCGGAACCGTGGGGGCTTACTGGAAGGCCCAAAAAACGATCGAAAACACCCTTGCCATCAGAAAGAAAGGACAAATAACATTAACGTGGGAAATCCCCGATTTATTTCCTGAAAATGTTTCTTTGAAAGTCAGATTGTCACGTCCGGGGTCCAAGATATTTCAATCAGAAAGACAGTTGCGCCCCAACGAACAAAATATTTTCGAAATTTCTTTCGACCAAAAGAACCTAACTATTGAATTATCAAGCCCTTCAAATTAAAAATGTCTTCGAGGCAATATCTTTAATAAAAATCGGTCGTCAGTGCTTAAATTCGAATCCGTTAAAGGATGAAAAATGAATTTGTCCATACTGAGTTTCAATCCGCCGCATGATGGTTCGTTGGCATGGATCAAAGATGGTTTCTTGAAATTTTCAGTTGAGGGGGAGAAGGACTCCAATCCCAGACTGTCAGGCATAAAATCCGTTCCCCGCGCTCTGGGCCTAATGAGCGTCATCAAGGAGACACCCGATGTTATTTCCATTGGCGGCGGAAATTTTGAAGAGGACCAACTTTACCTCGGCCTTTCACAGGAACTCATTTCATCCGAGAAAACACCCTTCTTCGAAAGATCTTCCAACCTTTTCCGTTCGACCCACGAACGGGCGCACATTTTTTGTTCCTATGGGCTTTCCCCTTATCCCCAAGGCCAGCCCCTTTATGTCCTTGTTTGGGAGGGAGTCATAGGGCGTTTTTATGAAATTGATGAGAAATTGAATGTTCATGGATTTGATACTGTATTGTCGCATCCAGGAATACGTTATCAATCGGCTTATGCCATTGCCGATTATCACAATCGTAAAAACAAAGCCTGGTACTGGTTTATTGACCACGCAGATGCGGGAAAAATGATGGCACTGGCTTCTTACGGGGAAACCATGGAAAGTGTCCGGAGGAAAGACTGGACCCAGGAATTGGACCGCATCTTAAATTTGAAGTTGGAAAATCTTCTAGCGGGGAAAAATGGCGCGGCTGATACACAAACGGAAAAGCGTGCCGTTATAAATGAAGTCATGGCCTCTAAGCTTTTGGGTATCGGCGTGGAGTCGGATGACTTCAAGGATTTTGCCCACCGCCTGAGCGACGCCATCTTTGATCGGTTTTTCCAATTCGCCAAAAAAAACCTCACCAAGGGATACCC
>JAJPJW010000088.1 GCA_021324075.1 Pseudomonadota bacterium
ACAAACAGGGGAAATACGCGGTCTGAGGGGAGCTATTCCCCGGACAGGTAGCCCGCGTCAAAGACCAGGGCGGCATTCTCAGAGGTTTCCCCTTCGTTGGAAGCCCAGGAGGTCGCCCCGGGCCCGTCAAAGAAGCATTTGGCGGGAGGCGCGCCCGAGTTGATCAAGCTGATCAAGGTGGGATCGGCACCCGCCGCGTAATGGTTGGCCCCGCCGCCCGCCCAACCCGGCATGACGATGTTCAGGGAGGCGTAGTCCCAATGGTGGGGATGGGATTCGGCCTTGAGGCCGTGGCCTGTCACGAAGGAAGTCTCCAGGCTGTTGAGCCCCAAAATGTAGTTCATCTGCCGGAGGGCGGCATTCCGGTACCGCAGGTCTTTGGTCAGGTCGTAGGTGGATAAAAGCACTCCAGCCGCCTCCAAAATATTTTCATTCGATTCCCAGTAATACCCTTCCTGGGTCTTGCAAACCCCGTAACCGCTGGCATTGGAAAGCGCGACCAGGGGGTCGCAAAAGAGGGTAAGGGCCTTAACCATGGCCTGCCTTTCCTCCGGCGGGGTGGTTTCCCCCTTGGCTTGCGCCATGTAGCCGAAGAATTGGGGCGCTAGCCAAGTAAAAGCCTGGAGCTTGGTGGGGGTGCCCTCTGCCTCCCAGCGGCTTTCCAAGGCCTTATCCCCGGTCATGCGGGCCATTTCGCCCAAGGCCCAAAGCTTTTCCTGCGAAGAGTCGTTGTCCGTGTAATCCGGGTCTTTGAAAGAAGCGTCCGGGTTCTTTTCCAGCCAGGCCCAGGAACGCCGGGCGGCCGTCCGGCATTTTCGCGCGAAATCCGGGTCCAGTTCCTTGTAGACCCTTGCGGCCTGGCACATGACGCCCGTGAAGACGCCTGCATCGATGGCGCCCTTGCCTTGAAGGCGCCGGAGGGAATCAAAGTTGTCCTGATCGGGCAGTTTGCCGAAACAGAAATGGTCCTCCGAATCCACCTTGTGGTAGACACCGCCGTCGGGGGCCTGCATTTTCAAGAGCCAGGTGAGGCCCCATTTGGCCTCGTTCAGGAGGTCGGACATCCCGTTCCCCGATTCGGGAATGGCGTTGTTAAGCCCGGCCATGGCCTTGGGTTTGAGCTCATAAAGCCACATCATCCAGGCGCAACTGATGGCTTCCATGTGGGTCCATTTGCCGTAGTCGCCTGCATTGTGCCAGCCTCCCGTAAAGTCGCCTTTTTTATCCGGACTATCCTTGAAGACGGCGTCATTCATGTGACAGGCACCGTGTTTGATACCCGTCCGTGGATCGTCGATGGCGGTTCCGCAACGAATGAGGTAAAAACAACGCAAGGAATCCCTCAAAAGGGATCCGTAGGTATTGGAAGCAATGGTGAAAGGAACGGACTTAAGGTTGCCGACCTGAACTGTGTAGCGCCCGGGGAGCGTGAGGCCCGTGAAATCCACCCGGAATACCTTTTCGCCGGTGGAAGGAGTGTCGTTGATGGGGTTGGCCGGCAGGGCGCCGGAAAAGGCCTTGTTTCCGGAATCGTCCGACACTTGGAAAAAAGCGCCCGGTTTCAGGTCCGGGGTTTGGGAGATGACGAAGTATTTCTCATCCCCGGGGATGTAGCCGTCCTGATTGACCTTTGGCTCCGGGAGGATGATGTCGGGGTCGGCCGGTTTCGTTTTCTCCTCACCCTTCTTGTAGAACTCAATATCATCTACCGCGACCCAACCCTTGTCGCCGGGGTGAAGGCCCGAGGACCATTGGACTCCGGTGACGTGCTGGGGATCCCAGGGATGCGGGGTTCCCCAAACCTGCCCCATCTTGGAAAAGGGAAGCTCATAGAGCTTCCAATCCGGGCCCGGCACGAATGCGGAACCATAGTGGTTGTATTCGGCGGCGGTAGCCTGCGTCGGGATGAAGCAGTTCCAAACGCCCGTCCCTTTTGCCCAAAACCGCACCCCCGTATAGTCCGAGAGGTCCCGGGAAGAGAAAGGGCAGACCATGCCGGCATAAGGGTATTGGGCGCCCGGTTTTAGCTCGAATTCCAGCCTGGCACAATAGCCGGAAGAACGCCCTCCCTCGGTAAAGGTGAACGATTTTGGGCTGATCATGGAATAAGCGTCCGTATAGGAGCTCCAGGAGCCCCCCAGCCGGTTGGAAATGCCTGGTCCCTCGCAGTCGTCCACTAAGAGGGCGGAGAAAGCGGGAGGGGAAAAAGCGAGCACCAACAGACCTATCCATAATCCACGCATCGGTCGGCTCCTTTTAAAAGCTTGAACATTGTAGAGCCAATTTGCAGGAATTCGAAAGGCCCCAGGATCATGGACATTCTTGCTGGTGAGCCGGATTGGCTCAATTGAAACGACAAAAAATCCTTCTTAACTTTCCTTCATTCTTCGTTCTGGAGTGACCATGAAAATCCTCGCCATTTGCGGAAGCCTTCGCGAAAAATCCAACAACAAGACGCTTCTCAAAACGGCTATTCAACTGGTGCCTGAGGGCATGACCCTGTCCCTTTTTGAGGGGATCGGGTCGCTGCCGCATTTTAATCCGGACCTGGAAGAGGAGGGACCGTCTCCGGTCATCGTTTGGCAAAAAGCCCTTCGGGAATCGGACGGCCTGCTGGTTTCCACGCCGGAATATGCCCATGGTATACCTGGTTCGTTGAAAAACGCGCTGGATTGGGTGGTGGGAAGCGGAGAATTGGTGGGGAAGCCGGTGACGCTTTTTGACGCTTCCACAAGGTCCCATTATGCGAAGGATTCCCTCGTGGAAGTTTTAAAGACAATGGCTTCCTTGGTGGTGCCGGAGGCTTTCGCGGAAGTGCCTTTTGAAGGGAAAAAGCTGACGGTTGAGGATATTCTGGCCGACCCCCGGAAGGCCGGGGCGATATCCAGGGCTTTGAAGACATTTCAGCAGGCCATTGAAACGAACGGCAGGAAGCCCTCTTAGGGCAAGCCGGCGGCTTTTTTCCATTCGGGCGTGGGCTCGATGAGGCGCCGGGCCTTGAGATCGAAGAGGCCGAAGGTGAGTTCCAGCTCGGTGGCGACCGTGCCGTCTTCCTTGACCATCTCCTGGCGATAACGGCTGATTTTTCCCTTGCTGTCCAGGAGTTTCATGGTGATTTTGATTTTTTCCCTTAAGGTGATCTCCCGTTTGAATTTCACGGTGAGTTCCAGGACGACCGGGCCCTTTTGAAAGGCCTGTACCTCCTTGAGTCCGTAACCGTTCCGGGTGATGGCTTCCCACCGGGCTTCCTCGAAGAGTATCAAATAGGCCGCATTGTTCACGTGGCCGAAGCTGTCCAAATGGGACTCGCGAATCACCACTTCATAAGCGGGAAATTCCATGGTTGTCCTTTAAAGTTATTCCCATCATTTTCAACAGGCCGGCGAAAAAATCCAGCCTTCGTTGTGTACTTCCATCCCCTCGGATAGACTAAGGGCCATGAAAGCAAAACCCTCTTGGGTGCTGTGCCTCGGAATGCTGGTTGCGCCCTTGGCGGCCTCGGGCGTCCCCTCGCCCACCCCAACCTCCAGTCCGGTTCAAACCGCGCCGCCGACACCTGTTTTCACCCCCTGGCCCACTTCCACGCCGCTCGTGGCACCCACCTGGGCACCGATGTCGGCCGGGGCCGTTCCCGAAGCCATGAAACCCAAGAAGCCTTCGCCTTGGCTTTCCTCCATCGGCCTGGGGGCCGGGGTGCCGTTAAGCGGCAACCTCCAAACGGCCTATTCCGCCGGTTTTCACGCCGGGTTGGGCACGGGGCTGAAGGTGACCGACCAAATTTCCCTTTGGGCCAATTTTGATTTGGGCCTTTATAACTCCCGAAACGACGCTTTGACCAAGAACAGCGACTTTACTTTCATTGAAGGGGTCTTGGGGTTGCGCTACCGGTTTTTGGACTCGGATGTCAGCCCCTATTTATTCGGCGGGCCGGGAATTGCCTATAACGAGTACCGGAGCAACCAGGGGGCGGTGATCGATCCGGCCACGGGTTACGGCTATATCCCGGTCAACGCCTATGAATTTGATTTTTTAGCAGAAGGCGGCGTTGGATTGGACGTGCGGATGGCCAAGGGAATGTCGGCCTTCCTGCAAGGCAAGATGACCTACGACTTCATGTCGGCCAGTTTCGCGGGATACGGCTCGACCGACAGCCCCCTCGTCATCATGCCTTTTGAAATCGGGATTATTTTCGGAATAGGCAGCTGACTTAAACCACCTGTGGTTTTTACAGGTTTTTGCCGTAGATACGGTATTTCTTGATGACCTTCCCGCCCATGGCCGTTATTCCGTTGTTGATGCCCTCGTTGTCCTCAAGGGTCCAGGACAGTTCACCACCTTTGATCTTGCGCTTGATGCCGGTTTTGAGGGCCTCCAAGTAGAGGATGACCTCAAGGCCCTTCTTGCGGTAATCCGGATGGACTCCCATGGCCATCTCGCGGGTATCGTCGAATTTAGTGGTCAGGAACTTGACCAAGGCGAAAGGATCGGAAAGCTTGAAGAGTTCCCCGTCCATCTTAATGAGGGCCTGGTTGACATCGGGGACCACCAGGTTGAAACCGATGGCTTTGCCGTCCACCTCGGCGATATGGATGAAATCGGCCCAGACGATATCCTTGAGCTTCTTGGCCTGGTATTGGAATTCGGCCTCGGTCAGGGGCACGAAGCCCCAGTTCTTTTCCCAGATCTTGTTGTAAAGCTCGCGGATGATGCCGGTATCCCGGGCGAAGTTCTTCATGTCGAGCGGGCGGACCGTGATTCGTTCCCGTTTCATGGTGCGTTCGGCGATCTTGACCATCCGTTCGGGGAGGGGGCCGGCGGCGGGGAGGTACCAGGCGTAAAGGTCCTTTGCTTTCGTATAACCGCATTTTTCCGACAAGGGCAGGTAATAGGGCGGGTTATAGGTCATGGCGATGCGGGCCGGGGAATCATAACCTTCCAGCAGGAAACCAAAGTAGTCGTCGTTCGAAGTGAAGCTGGCCGGGCCACGGACGCCTGCCATGCCCTGCTCCTTCATGAATTTCTCGGCTTCGGTGAAGAGGGCTTGGGCTACGGCCGGGTCATTGACGCATTCAAACCAGCCGAAAAAGCCGATCTTCTCATTGTGGAAATGGATGAAGTTGTCGTCCACGCTGGCCGAAATGCGCCCCAAGGGCTCATTTTTTTCATCCAAGGCCAGGAAGAGCTTCGTGCGGCTGTGCTGGTGGTAAGGGTTCTTCAGGGGGCTTATCAGACTGCGTTGGTCGTCGAGGAAAGGAGGCACCCAATTAGGGTCGCGCTTGCCGTTGGAAACGTAAATCTTCCAAGGAAGGTGCAGGAAGGTTTCAACCCCCTTTTTGTCGGTCAGATCAATCGGCTTGATGGTGACGGCCATGACTTTCTCCTTCAAGAGAAATGGTTTTCAATCGCCTTGGAAACAGCAAGGATCAATCACCCCAAAAGGGTGGTGATAAAACTTCGGACGATTTTAGCGGATGGATTGTTGCCGAGAAGTAAAAAATGTCCCTGGGCCAGGCCGGGGACCTTAGACCGCCACACCGGCTGGAATGATTCCGTATTTGCGGCCGACCTTTTGGAAAGCTTCCAAAACATGGTCGAGTTGGGCATCGGTATGGGTGGCGGTGTAGCTGGTGCGGATCAAGGTGTGGTCGGGCGGCACGGCGGGGGAGACCACGGGGGTGGCGAAAACGCCCATTTCCCCCAGTTCCTTGGTCATGGCAAAGGTCTTCATGTTGTCCCCTACCATGAGGGGGATGATGGCCGAATTGGTGTTGAGGGTGTTCCAGCCCATGGCCTTGAACTCGGAGCGCATGCGCTTGACGATGGCCCAGAGCCGGTCCCGGCGTTCGGGCTCCCGCTTGATGATTTCGAGGCTTTTGAGGGCCGCTGCCGTGTCGGCAGGCGAGAGGCTGGCGGTGAAGATGAGGGGCCGGCTGTTGTGACGCAGGTAGTCGATAACTTTATAGGTAGAGGCAATAAAACCGCCGATGGAAACCAGGGACTTGGAGAAGGTCCCCATAACCATATCCACATCCTTCTGGACGCCAAAATGGGCGCCTGTACCCTCGCCATTGGGACCCAGGACCCCCAGGGAATGGGCCTCATCCACCATGAGCCGGGCACCGTATTTCTTTTTCAATTCCGCAATCCGGGACAAGTCGGCCAAATCGCCGCCCATGGAGAAGACACCGTCGGTCACGATCAGTTTCGCGTCGTCCTTGTGGTTGGCCAGAATGCGTTCCAGGTCTTCCATGTTGCTATGCTCATATTTGACCGTTTTGGCGTAAGAGAGTTTTTGGCCGTCGACAATGGAGGCATGGTTTTCCCGGTCGGAAATGATGTAGTCCCCCCGGGTGACGATGGTGGAAAGAGCACCCAGATTGGCGAGGAAACCTGTGGAAAAGACCAGGGCCGATTCCATATGGACGAAATCCGCCAGTTTTTCCTCCAACTCCACCCGGATGTCCAGGGTGCCGTTGAGGAATGGGGAACCGGTGCAAGCCGAGCCGTATTTTCGGACAGCCTGGACCATGGCTTCCAGGACCTCGGGATGGGTGACGAGCCCCAGATAGTTGTTGGAGCCGACCATGATCATTTTCTTGCCGCCAATCGTGACCTCCGTGCCCATTTGGGACGTGTTGGGCCGGAAATAGGGGTAAACCCCAGCTTTCCGAACCTCATCCGCGGCGGTCCAATTATTGGCTTTGTCGAAAATGTCCATGAGGCCTCAGTTTTTCCAAAATATGCTGCTACTTTTATCCCACGGGATTGTTGAAATGGGTGCCGGTCTATTAGGCCTAACAGCGAAAATCCGGCTTCCAGCGGCCCTTGTATTCGATTTGTTGAACAGGGGGCCGATATGCATAATGTCTGCGGGCCAAACCTGAAAATCCAGGCAATGGGGGGGCATTATAAGCACAGGACCCCGCCAGGATCAAACATTTTGCCGCCGGGAAGCGGGAGAAAGACGCGCCGAACCCGGTTTTTTCCAAGGATATCCAATGAGATTTTTGTCACCAGCATTGATCACGGGCGCCAGCGGTTTCGTCGGAAGCCATCTGGTGGAGACCCTCGTCCGCAAAAAAGTCCGGGTCAAACTGCTGGTCCGGTCGAGCAGCCGCCTTCCCTTTAAACCCAATGCGTGGATGGAACTTTGCCAAGGCGATGTTACGGATTTGGGGTCCCTTCAAAAGGCTGTGAAGGGGGCCAAGGTGGTCTATCACCTGGCGGGCCTCCTGAGGGGCGCCGATTTCTCCGCCTATGAAAAGGTCAATGCCAAGGGGACCGGAAACGTCTGCCAGGCGGTGCAAGGCGAAAAAGGAGTCCGGCGTCTGGTTTATGTCAGTTCGCTTTCGGCCGCGGGCCCGTCACCCCTGGGCGGCGAGATCGACGAGACCATGCCCAGTCGCCCGGTGAGTTTTTACGGCCAGACAAAGCGCATGGGCGAAGAACTGGTCCTGGGTAGCCGGAAGAAATTAGATTTCACCATCCTGAGGCCCAGTGCGGTCTACGGCCCCCGGGAGACGGATATTTTTGAGTATTTCAAAATGGTCCGGCAGGGACTGGTGGTCAACGGCGGGGATGGAACCCAAAAGGTCAGTTTCGTCTATGTGGGGGATTTGGTGGAAGCCATTCTCCTGACGGCACACTCTGCCAAGGCTCGAGGCCAGATTTACTTCGTTTCCGACGGGAAAAGCCTGGATTGGAACGAGTTGTCCGCCCTGATCGGCCGGGAGCTCAAAAAATCATATAAAACATTCAATGTTCCCCTCGGACTGGTTAGAATAGTGGCTTCTTTAGGCGATTTGTTTGCAAGAGTGACGGGCAAATCCTTCCTTCCGCCCATTGTCAGTGGCGACAAGATCAAGGAGGGACAGGCGCCCGGGTGGGTTTGCAGCAACGGTAAAATCAACAGGGAACTGGGATTTAGGCCCCGGACGGACATCCGGGCCGGGATCCATCAAACGGTTCAGTTTTACCGGTCGGCGGGTTGGCTGAAACCCTGAGGCTGAAATCGCAATTATTTTGGGGGAAAGAGATGAAATATTCGAAGCTCCGGATAGGTTTTTTCGTCTTGGGTCTTTGCTCAGCCTTCGCGGGCGCGGCTTGTGCCCAAAACCAATGGATGGATTCCATCCTGCCGCCCGACCACCTTTTGGAAAACCTTCCCTGGATGGATGATGACGGTAAGATCGACAGCAAGGGGCTTTTTGATTTCGAGGATATGCGGGGTATCGGTCAAAAAGACCTCTTGCTTATTTACCGCCAGTCCGCCCCGGTTAATGAGCTGGACAAACCCCATAACCAGACTTTCAACATCTGCTTTTACAACCCGGACCAAAAAAAGTACGAGAAGAGTTTCCAGGACGAAGGCGGAACAGTCCAATGGATCAAGCTTTTTAAAATCCCCGAAAAGAGCGCGCCGATTCTGATTTTTCAAAGGGATGATTTAAAGGGAAGCCAGGTTTTAAAAGGCTTCATTTATGAGGGCGGAAAAATGAAGCAGGTGTTGGACGCGACGGCCCCTCAAGTTTTCGCCCGTTTTGTCGGGATGGAAATCCTGTGTTCTTCCAAAGCCTTCCCCAAGGATGAGGGGGACGCGGAACACATCTTGGCCTGGGATGGCACCAAAGACAGCTTTGCCGAGCCCAAAGCCGCGACCGGCGGATTGGCGAGTTGGAGTGGGGACTCCCTCGCCCAACCCAAGGTGGAAACGGCCCCTGCCACGGTGGCTTCCGTTCCCAAGGTTGTCAAGGCCTCCCACCCGTCCAAAAACGGATGGTGGGACGAACCCCTGGATGCCGCCGCCGCTTCCACCAAATTAGACAACGAGCTTGTTCCGGACCTGTTAAAAAAGAACCAAATTGTGGTACTGGGACAGAAGGCCAAGGCCTTTTTCGGGGAACTTCAAAAGGAAAAGACGGCCGCCAAGGATATCAACTCCATGAAAGCAAGTTATTATGCGGCGGTGGCCTCCACCCTTTTGGACATGGGGAACAAGAAAGACGCAAGTTATTACCTGAAGACCGCTTTATCCTTCCAGGCGGACAACCCGGATGCGGCTGCAGTAAAGGCGAAATTAAATCCCTGATTTCCTGACGGGATTCCCAACAAAAGCCTCCGAACAGTCGATTCGGGGGCTTTTTGTTTTTAAAATGAAAAAAACCATAAAACCGATTTGGCTTTATGGCTTTTGATTATGAAAAAATGGTGCCCGAGGCGGGACTCGAACCCGCACGGGTTTCCCCATACGCACCTCAAGCGTACGTGTCTGCCATTTCACCACCCGGGCTTCGCTCAAATGCTGGTTTTCTGCAAAAGCGAGGAAGCGTATTATAACGGGCGACCCCTGATAATCAATACTTTAGAGGTCGGCCTAAAAGCGGGGTTGCCAGCCTGCCGACTCATCACAAGGTGGAATGCTTGATCAAGACATTGGCTTCCGGCCTTATCCTCGCCCTCTTCATTTATGGTGTCGGTTTTTATGGAAACGCCCCCCATGCCCTTTTCCCGTCCCTGAGACTTTTGCAGGATACTAACTGGAACTTTTCCTTTTTCTGGCCGCTGGGGTCCGAAAAAGCCTTGGCAGTCCTGCTGCTCATACCGGTAGGCTCCGGTTTTTTCGGCTGGGCCGTTTATTTGAAAGAGGTTTTTTTTCCCAAAATGGAGAGCCCGGCCGCCGAGTTATCAGGGTACTTATTAGGTGTTTCACTCTTCTCACTGTATGTCTTTGGTTTGGCCGTTAATGGCATTTTTTATGGCCCATTGACCGCCCTTTTTTTTCTTCCCGCGGTTTTAAAAGGCTGGCGGGAATGGAAGGCGCGAGCCCGTTCACGGGATGGTTTTTGGAAAGATAAAAGTCGCTACCTTTTGACCCTCCCCTTTGCCTTGTGGACCGCTGAATACTTGTCCCCGCCCATTATCTGGGATGCCGTCTTGGACCATTTCCGGTATGCGGGAGAAGTGAGCCGGCTCCATCAAATCCCGTTCCATTGGACCAACCACACGGGCGACATGCCCAAAGCCGCCGAATTGGTTTTGGCCGGATTTTGGAGCCTCGGCGGTGAAAGCCTTTCGAAACTTTCAGGTGTTTTGGCCGCAGTTGGAGCCCTTTGGCTTTTATGCGTTTTTTTCCGCGAATTGAAGGGGAAGGCAATAACCGTGGCATGGCTTTTTGGGGCCTGCCCTTTTTTTATCGCGATCTTTTCCTGGGGGTACGTGGAAGGTTTTTTAGCGGTCTATGAAATGGCCGCCCTTTATTGTTTGTGGAAGGCTTTTGCAGAACCGAAAAATAGTGTTTGGTTTTCTTTGGCCGCATTTTTTCTGGGCTTTGCCTTTGTCATCAAATACTCCGCGGTATTAGCCATTGCGGCGCTCCTTGCCCTTTTTATTTATTGGAAATTCATCCAAAAACAAAACCTTCAATTGAACTGGCGCTTGCCCCTCTTATTCCTGGCGCCACTTTTCCCGTGGCTTCTTAAAAACGTTTTTGCCTACGAAAATCCTTTCTATCCCTTGGCGACTTCTGTTTTTGGGACAGCTTATGGATATGGCCCTGGAATGGAGGGGGAGCTTTGGCAGGACACGGGTTTGCCCCAAGGTTTGGGACTTTTAGGGCATCTGGGACTTTTTTGGAAAGTATTCTTTACACCGGGAAATGCCGTTGGGGCCTGTTGGACCCCGCTTGTTGCCATGGCCCTGCCATGGAGTTGGAAAATCCTAAAAAACAAACTCGGCGTTTTTTTGCTTTTGTTCAGCGCTGCATTCTTTTTGGGATGGTTTGTACTTTGTACCAGCCTTCGCCACGCTTCAGGGGGCTGTCTGGTCCTTGTTTTACTGGCGGCCATGGCCTGGGATAAGGCCTTCCAAGAAAAAAAGGCCAAGGCTCCGATTGTATTTACCGCCGGGGTGCTTTTGTCCTTGTGGTTGTGTCTTTCCGCCCAATGGACGGTAACGGCTCCTTATGCCTCGGCCTTGGGGTTGGAAGACCCGCTTTTAAGGCTCAAACGGCAATATACCTACGATACGGATACCTACAGGGCTTACCGATTTATCGAGAGTCATTCAGACCCTTGGGACAAGGTCGTTGCCTTTGCCGTATTTCAAACCTATCCCCTCCAACGGATGACTTTTGTCGACTTTAAATGGAAAAGGCCGATTTTTCTCCAGTGGGCCTCCCAATGTCGGACCGCTGAACAACTTTCCAGGAAGCTCCGCGAAGAAGGGGTAAGGTATTTCCTTTACCAGCGATGGGAAGCTACGGCGATGTCGAAGTTGGAAAAGGACTTTAACCTGGAAGGGATGCCCGTTCAGGAATACCGGCGGTTCTGGCAGCTTTTTATGGAACCGGTGGAGGGGGGCGAAAACACTACGGTGTACGAAATTCGAAGGATGCCTTTAGAGACCCCCCGCCAGATCGATCAGCTTCCAGGGTTGCAGGAAAAGGGCTTCAACAAGCCCTTTGATCACTGAATGGGCCCCTGTTTTTGCCCGTAAAGGAGGGGATTGAGCTTTACTTCACATTCCGTGGCGATCCGAATGTTCCTGACCCTGCCTTGGTTCCTAAGCTCGTACAACCGGGGTACCACCTGGTCCCTCAACATGACGGGTGAAACAGGGTTGATGAAAATCTTGGTTCCCCCCTCAAACCCCGCTGGATTGACCGTCCTCCATTTGATGAGAACATGCCAGGGCATCAAATGGTTCGAATCCCGCGGGGAATAGTACCATTCCTCGTTGCAGGGGATTTCGCTGCCCATGGCCGCGTGACAGGCGTGGACCAGTTCGGAAAATCCCCGCAACTCCTCATCCGTATGTTCATCCGGACGGGCGTGCCGGCTTTTGGAATAAACGGCCAATGTGGGGTAACGGTGCCCGATCTCGGAGAGGGCGATGGCATGGTCGTTTTCGGCAAAGACCAGATGGTGGTGGATGGAAAAGTTCACGATGGAATCGTTATAAATGCCGGGGTCTTCCCGCACCATTTCCAATTCGGCTTGGATGGAAGTACCCCATTCGTCCAACCCCACCAGCTGCTTGTGCAGGTGGTCAAAGGAGGCACCAGCGGAATGAAGCCAATTTTGAAAAACCGCGACATAGCGGACAAACCGGTTGTTGGCATGGATATCGACCATGGCATCGATGGTGAACCGGAAGTAGCGGTAATGTTCCTCCGGGGTCATCTCGCCGGAGGAATAAAGCTCGTTGTCCCATTCGGCCC
>JAJPJW010000140.1 GCA_021324075.1 Pseudomonadota bacterium
CCCTGGAGGGGATGTTCGATTTCAACGGCGGCCCCGGTGCCAAGCCCCTGTTCCTGGACGCCCAAACCGGCCGGCCGACGGGAGGCAAGTAGGTCATTGATGTTTCGGAAGTTCCCCAATTTTATCGCGGCTTGATGTAGACCTATCAGGAGGTCCAAAAATGAAAAGGATTCTTGCAACATTTGCAGGTTTGCTACTGGCGTCGGGAATCGGCTTGTCTTGTTCGGGAAACAACAGCCCTTCCTCGCCTTCCAATACGCCTACTCCAGTGAATCCGCCCTGCGTGGACTCCCTCGGGCATACCTGCACTCCGACCGTAACCATGACCTCCACCAACACCTTCACGCCGACTCCCACCATCACGCCCGGGCCGTTGAACGTAACCGCCCCGATAACCCTGACCACCGGGGGCTATGCCTACACCACGGTGGACATATCGTCGACCCTTACCATCAACGGCGCGGTGACCATTGACGTTGGCAATTACTTCAACCTTGCCTCGGGAGCCACCATCATTGGGGATGGTGATGGTTATGCGGCCCGCACGGGCCCCGGGGCAAACTCCGGCTACGGCGGCGGGGGCCATGGAGGGGCGGGCGGGGCTTCCGGGGCAGGATCGGACTCCGGACCGGCGAACGACCTGGCCGCGGGACCCACCTTGATGGGGAGTGGCGGGGGGGGTGCGGGAGCAGGACCGGGTGGGGGTCTGTTGACGGTGAATGCCCTGTCCGGACCGGCGACCTTAAACGGTTTCATCAGCATGAACGGTAATAACGGGGCAAAGGGAGCCAATGCAACAGGGACCGCGGGAGGGCCGGGGACCGGAGGGGGCGCGGGTGGAGCCATTTATGTGAAGGCGGACACCATCGTTTTCAACGGGGGAACCGCGGCCAATGGCGGAAACGCCGGAGACGGAGGGCACTCGGCAACAGGCGGGTCCTATAGCGCATCCTACGGCGGGGACGGGGGTGGAGGCGGGGGTGGAGGGATCATCCTACTCCTATATCACACGTCTTTGAGCGGCTCCGGAACCATGTCCGTGACCGCTGGCGCCGGGGGGCTTGCGGGCACGGGCAATGTGAACGGAACCGCCGGCATGGCGGGAACCGCAGGTAGCTCCACGCAAAATACATATTAGACCCTGCTTCAAAAGCGGCGGAAATTTTTTGAAAGAAGAGAGCCTGTTTCAAACCGAAGGAATCGGGAGGACTTATGAAGCGTCTCGTCTGGATGGTCCTTGGCTTGCTTTGCTCCCTGGGCGGCCGGGCTTTCGCCGAAGGAACGTGGGATTACGGCAAGATCAAGCACATCGTCGTCATCTACCAGGAGAACTGGAGTTTCGACGGCCTCTACGGAAAATTCCCGGGAGCCGAGGGACTGGACAAGGCGGGCGACGCCATCAAGCAGGTGGACCTGAAAGGCAGACCCCTCGACCACCTTCCCCAACCCTATGTGAACGAAAAGAAAAAGGAAGTGGACGCCCGGTTTCCCAAGGACATGCCGGTCAAACCCTACGACCTTTCCCAATACGTGCCGGTCACGGCCACCACGGGGGACCTGGTCCACCGTTACTACCAGGAGCAGGTGCAGATCGACGGCGGCAAAATGGATAAGTTCGTGGCGGGCAGCAACAACGGCGGGCTGGTGATGAGCTATTTCGACGCCACCCAACTGCCCGAGGGAAAATTGGCCGCCCAATACACCCTTTGCGACCATTATTTCCACGAAGCATTTGGCGGCTCCTTCCTCAACCATATTTTCTTCGTGGCCATGGCGCCGCCGGTTTTTCCCGACGCCCCCGACTCCCTGAAGGCCCAACTGGACGCGGATGGGAACATGGTAAAAGACGGCGCCGTTTCGCCGGACGGCTACGGCATCAATACCCTCCAATCGGTCAACCAACCCCATGAACCGGATACGCCCCAGGACCAACTGATCCCTTCCCAGACCATGCCCACCATCGGCGACCGCCTGTCGGATAAAAAGATTTCCTGGGCCTGGTATTCGGGGGGCTATGACGACGCCCTGGAGGGGAAGGAGGAAGGGGAGAACGGAGCCGGCGAAGGGGAATTCGCCTACCACCATCAACCCTTCGTGTATTTCAAGAATTATGCGGACGGCACTAAAGCGAAAAAGATCCACCTCAAGGATGAAAGGGACCTCAACGCCATCCTCGACGGGAAGGGAAAACTGCCCCAGGTTTCCTTCGTGAAGTTCATCTCCCTGGACGACGAGCATCCCAGGGATTCGGACGTGATGCGAGGCCAGCAGCACACGGCCGACCTGGTGAACAAGATATTGGCCAGCACCTATGGTAAGGATTGCGCCATCCTGATCACCTACGACGAGCACGGCGGCCGTTGGGACCACGTGGCCCCGCCCAAGGGCGACAAGTGGGGTCCGGGAAGCCGGGTACCCCTCATCGTCATTTCGCCCTTCGCCAAGAAGGGTTTCGTGGACCACACGACCTATACCACCGCCTCCATCCTCAAGTTCATCGAAAACCGGTTTGGGTTGGAATCCCTCAATACAAGGGATGGCCAGGCGGCGAACCTGGATCACGCTTTTGATTTCGACACTTCTGCTACGAAATAAGGAGCCTTTCGGAGTCGCTCCCCGGTTTCGGAAGTCCCCTCCACAATGACAAGAAGGACTCATCGAGGGAAAGAAAGCCTTCCCCCGGCTGTCAATCCCCACTGTGGCAAGAGAGAATGTGGCTTCGGTGGTTTGGCTTGTGCTTTAATAGGCCCGGTATGAAATATCCCCGAACGCTCCTGCTCCTTCCATTGGCCCTCACTTTGGGTGCGGCCCCGGTTCTCTGTGCCAGTGAGATGACCCTTTCTCAATGCCTGGAGTTGTCCCAGGTCCGCTCCCTTCAGGAAGTCCAGGCCGCCCTCCAGGAATCCAAGGCCAAAGGGGCCTTGGGCTCGGCCGAGAGCCAGAAGTGGCCCCGGGTTTCGGCCGTGGGCCAGTATTCCACTTCCGACGACGTCACTACCCAATTGCCGGACGACAACCAGGCGCTGCTCAAGGCCGAGCAAACCCTCCTGCCCTTTCTTTCCCCCGACTGGAAAAGGGCGGACCAAAGGGAAGCTGAGTATAAGGCCTCTCAAACCGAACATCTGGCCAGCCGGCAGGACGTGGACCTCCTGGTCAAGCAGCTTTATTTTTCCATCCTCCGGGACCGGGACGCCGTTGACCAGGTGGACCGCGTCACCGGCGATTTCCAGACCCTACTCAACTACCTCACGCCCCAATTTTCCGTGGGCCGCACCCCCCGGTTCGACGTGGTGAAGGTGAAGGCTTCCCTGGCCGATTTGGCCCGCAGCCGGGCCCTGACCCTCGCCCAATTGTCCGGGGAGAAAAGTGAACTGGCCCAGTTGTTGGGCCTGAAGCCTCAGGAGGACCTCCAACTCAAGGCCCTTTCGGCCCTGCCCGCTTTCCCGGCTTCGGATGTTATCGGTGACCTGGAAGGGAACCCTTCCCTCGTGGCCCTGGGCCAAAGGGCCGAGGCGGGCCGGATAGGCCTGGAATCGGATGGCTTCGCCCGTTTGCCCAGCTTGGACGCCACCTTCCGTTACGGTTACACGGCACCGACCTGGGAGAGCCTCTCGCGAAGCTGGGATGTGACGGTCAACTTGAACCTTCCCCTGTTGGACTGGGGGTCCATCTCCTCCCAGGCGGACCAGGACCGGGCCGATTACGAATTGGCGCAAAACGCTCTGGAGACCCAGCGCCAACAGCTCTCTAGCCAGTTGTTGCAGGTCCAGGCCACCGCCAAGGCCTACCAGGAAGACCAGAAAAGGCTGGAGGGATTACTGCCCGAGGCGGAGCAGGCCTCCCATGCGGCCGTCAAGCAGTACCGGCTGGGGGCCATGGGCATCGTGGAAACTACCGACGCGGTCAACCTTTGGCTCACTACCAGCCTCAACGAACGCAATGCCTATTACTCCTACCTCTCCAGCCTGTCCCAGTTGGAGCGCCTCACCGGGGGCAAATGGATGGTCAAGTATGAGTGACCCCAAAGTCCAGCGCCAAGAGGCCAAGACGCCAGGAAAAACAAAATTTGTGCTTTTCGTGGCGTCTTGGTCTCTTGGTGCTGGGGTTTTAATTTTGCTGCTTATC
>JAJPJW010000133.1 GCA_021324075.1 Pseudomonadota bacterium
CCACATGGCGAAACTGATCATCAAGTTCATCAACGCCATCTCCGAAGTGGTGAACCAGGACCCGCAGATCAAAGGCAAGTTGATGGGCATCTTCCTGCCCAATTACCGGGTTTCCCTTGCTGAAAAGGTCATTCCCGCCGCGGACCTGTCGGAACAGATTTCAACCGCCGGCAAGGAAGCCTCCGGTACCGGCAACATGAAGTTCGCCCTGAATGGGGCCCTGACCATCGGCACCTTGGACGGGGCCAACGTGGAGATCCAGGAGGAAGTGGGGAAGGAGAACATCTTCATCTTCGGCCTGACGGCCGAGGAAGTGGCTCGGGTCAAGCGGGAAGGTTACCAGCCGCGGGATTATTACGAGCGTTCCCCCGAGCTTAAGGGAGTGATGGACCTCATCAACAGCGGGTTCTTCTCACCCGAGAATCCCGGCTTGTTTAAGCCCCTCTACGAATCGCTGATGAACCACGACGAATACCTTCTCCTGGCCGATTTCGACGCCTATGTGGAATGCCAGGACAAGGTGGCCCAGCTTTACAAGAACCAGGCCGAATGGACCCGGAAGGCCATCTTGAACGTGGCCCGGATGGGCAAGTTTTCCAGCGACCGGACCATCCAGGAATATTGCGACGAAATTTGGATGGTAAAGCCGGTAAAGATCGATTGAAGGGGTAAGCTGGGTTGCCCATCCCCGATTGCTATTCCAGGATGGCGTCGATCTTCTTGAAAAGGGAAGCGAGTTTCTCGTCCGAAGGCAGGAAAGCGGCATTGGGGGACGGGCCCGGCGCGGGTTTGGTAGGACGGCTTTTTTCAGCTTCTTGCCTCGCCTTTTCAAGGGCTTCCTTGACCTGGGTGAGTTCGGCGTTCAAGTGGGAAACCTTGGATTTGTAGTCTTCTTCCTCGATAAGCACTTCGCTGGCCTTGGCCTTCTCAGCGCTCAATTCACCTTTTAACTTCTCCAGTTCCTCCTGCAGCTTTTCCACTTCGGCCTTGTGTGTTCCGGCGGCTTTCTTAGAGTTTTCCCATTCCTGCTTCGCGTTTTCGGCCTCAACCCTGTATTTCTCGGCTTGTTCCGTGGCCTTGGACCCGGATTCGGAATCTTTTTTAAGTTTGAGGATCTCGGCGGCCGCTTCCTCGACTTTCTTCTTGTACTCGGCCGCGTCGGTCTTGGCTTTGTCCAATTGTTCCTTTTGCTCCAGGCTGTGTTTCAGGGAACCGTCGGAGGACTTCTTCATTTCCAACAGGTTCTTTTCGAGGGTTTCGATCAGTTTTAGGTTTTCGTTCTTGGCTTTTTCCAGGCGGTGGTATTCATCGGCGATGTTCATGGAGGCCAGGATGGCCACCTTGGCGGCGGGCGCGGAGGATTTTTTGCCGATCTCGGACATCTTGCCGTCGACGTATTTGGCCAGTTCCGCAATGTAGTTGGGGTCGGCCTCGCCCTTGAGGGTGTACTCGTTGCCGTAAATCGTGACCGTGACGGCTTTCTTGTCGCTCATGGGTTCAGTCCTCCAGCTTCAGTTCCTGCGCCAGGGTTTCCAGGCGCTGGAGGTTTTGCTTCACCTGCTTCAAATCCTGAAGGGCGGTTTCGTACTGCCTTTTGAGGAGCGTATTGTCCTCGGGGCCGGAACCCGCGGCCTCGGAATTGGCGGAGAGGTCCTTGACTTGGTTTTTAAGGTGGATGTTTTCTTTCATGAGTTGGGCATTGGCGTTGCGGAGCTTGACGATGCCCTCGAGGAGGCGGTTGATGCGCTTTTCAAGTTCTTCCCATTGGGCTTGGGGGCCCGGGGCCTGGCCGAACAAGTCATCGGAGTGCAATAGAATACCTCGATTTCAGTTCTTCCACGATGCGGGAGACCTTCTGGGCGACTTCCTGGTCCGTCAAGGTGCGTTCCTTGTGCAGGAACTGCATCCGGTAGGCCAGGCTCCTGAAGCCGGAGGGCAAATGGGGGCCGCGGTAAAGGTCGAAAAGCTCGACTTTTTTCAACTCGGGCTTGCCGCATTCCTCAATGGCCGCTACGACCTGCTCTGATGTTACACCATCGGGAACCACCAGGGCAATGTCCCGCCAGGCGGCGGGGAACTTCGGCAAGGGGCTGTAGCTGGGGACCTGGCGGGCGGCGTTTTTGAGGGCCGCCACTTCAATTTCCAGGGCCAGGCAGGGGACGGCAATGTCATATTCCTTGAGGACCTTGGGATGAAGGGCCCCGCCGCTCAATAAAACTTCGCCCTTTTGGGTCTTGATCTGGAAGCTTTGGCCGGCGTCATAAGGGGCGGGGGAACCGCCGAAGTGCCATTGGATTTCCTTCAGCCCGCATGCGGCGAGGAGGTTTTGGGCCAGGCCCTTGATGTCGTAAAAATCGGCCTTCCGTTCGGGTGAATGCCATTGGGCGGTACCTGCCACGCCGGCCGTCACAGCCACGGCCTGGAGCCTTTCCTTCATATGCCCGCCGGGAGCCGGGGTGAAGACCTTGTCGAACTCATAGAGGGCGGCACTTTCCTGTTGGTGGGAAAGATTCAACTGCACATTGGCCAGCAAAGACGGTAATAAGGCCGGGCGGAGGATTTTCTGGTCGTCAGCGATGGGGTTGGTCACTTCCTGGAAGTTCTTGGCGGGGTGCCCTTCCGCCAGCCGCAATTTCTGATGAAAGTTCGGAGGTAGGAAGGAGGAATTCACGGCCTCGTAAAAACCGGCCTGGTGCAGGATGGTGCGGATTTCCTTTTCGAAGGGAATCGCGGTGTCTTCGGGATAAAGGTTCGAGGGAATGCTGGGCGGTGTGATGGGCACCTTGTCATAGCCAGTCAATCGTGCCATTTCTTCAATCAAGTCGATCTCGCGGTTGATGTCGAGACGGTAAGAGGGGGATTGGACCATCCAGGTCTTCGATTCGACGGCGCCTTCGACCCGGCATTCCAAACTTTTTAAAATTTCAAACTGGGTTTTGGCCGGAAGGTCGAAACCCAGAAGGGCAATGGCCCTTTGGGGACGGTAAGTGACCTTGGGCGGCTCAAATGTTTTGGTGGAAACCGTGCCGATGCCCTTGGCCAATCGGCCTCCGGCCACTTCCAGGATCAAGGCCGCAGCCCTCTCCAGGGCAATCTTGACTCCCTGTGGGTCCACACCCCGCTCGAAACGGTAGGATGAATCGGTCGAGATGGACAACTGGCGGGCGGTTTTGCGCACGACGCCGGGAAGGAAAAGGGCCGACTCCAAAAGGATGTTTTGAGTCTTATCCGTCACCTGGGAATTGCTGCCGCCCATAACGCCGGCCAGTGCCACCGGACGGTTGGCATCGGCAATGACCAGCATATTTTCCGTCAATGCCCGTTCGGTATTGTCCAATAGAGGGATCTTTTCGCCCTTGGCTGCGCGGCGGACATTGATCTTATTTCCCTGGATCTGGTTGAGGTCGAAAGCGTGAAGCGGCTGGCCGGTTTCCAAAAGAACGAAGTTGGTGACATCCACGATGTTGTTGATGGACCTTTGTCCGAGGCGCTCCAAGGCCTGGGCCAGCCATTTGGGGGAGGGACCGACTTTGACCCCCTCGATGGCCCGGCAGGTATATAGATGGCAGAGTTCCTTGGCTTGGATATCCAATGCGACCAGCTTGGAAAGGTCTGTTGGGCTTTCCGGGAGTTCCTTCGGTTTGGGGTATTGAACCGGCTGATGGTAGAGGGCTCCTAATTCCCGGGCTACACCCCAATGGCTTAAAAGGTCGGCGCGGTTGGGGGTGATTTCCAGTTCGAAAAGAGTATCGGGAAGGCCCATATACTTCAGGAAATCCTCCCCTAGGGGCGCGTCCGACGGGAGGATAAGAATACCTTCGGCGTCTTCCGCCAGGCCCAATTCCTTGGCCGAGCAAAGCATTCCGAAAGACTCAACGCCGCGGATTTTGGCGGCCTTGATCTCGAAATTGCCGGGAAGCACGGCGCCGACCTTAGCCAGGGGCACCTTCTGGCCGGGGGCGATGTTCTTGGCCCCGCAGACCACCTGGAAGGTTTCGGAGCCGGTGGACACCTTGGTCAAGGAAAGACGGTCTGCCTGGGGATGTTTCTCCACTGAAAGCAGTTCAGCCACCACCACCTGGGTAATGTCTTTCCCCGCGTGGCGGACATTCTCCACGGCGACGCCGGCATGGGTCAGGCGGTTAAGTACCTTGTCAGCAGGTTCGGTGAGATTGATATATTGCTTGAGCCAGTTGAAGGAAACGAGCATGGCGGTCCAGTTGTCGGGGATGAAAGCCGGAATTTCAGGCAAATTTCAAGAAGTTTAGAGGAGGGGTCCTGGGCTGTCAATCAAAAGGGGCCATTTTATAGGTGATTTTGTATGCTTCGTCTTATACAGTGACACTCCACATTTTCTTTTGAAAGGGCGGTGATGGGATTGGCGTTGTTCGAATTGGACGTCAAGTCTCTGGAGAGAAAGTTTACCGAAGTGAGGGATCATCTTTGACCCCGCTCAAGTCAAGCGGGACATAGAGCGGCTCGAAGCACAGACCACCCAACCCAACTTCTGGGATAACCCCAAAGCCGCACAGGAAGTCACGTCCCAACTGGCCCGGTTGAAAGACACCATGGCCCTGGTACAGGACTTTGAAAAGCAATACCACGACCTCCTGGCCTACCACGAACTGCTCAAGGAAGAGCATGACACCCACCTGCTCACTGAAATGGAGCAGGGTTACAAGAAGTTCGAGTTGGATTTCCGCAACTTCGAGCTCAAGCGCAACTTCACGGGCAAATACGACTTCAACAACGCCTATGTTTCCATCCACCCGGGGGCGGGCGGAACCGAAAGCCAGGATTGGGCCTCCATGCTCCTTCGCATGTACCTGCGCTGGATGGAATCCAAAGGTTATGAAGTGGAAACCCTGGACTACCAAGTGGCGGAAGAAGCAGGCATCAAGTCGGTCTCCCTCTTTGTCAAAGGCCCCTGGGCCTATGGGTTCCTCAAGGTCGAAAAAGGTGTGCACCGCCTGGTGCGTATTTCACCCTTTGACGCCAACAAGCGCCGCCATACCTCCTTTTCCTCGGTGGACGTCATGCCGGAAGTGGATGACGTCGAGTTCGAGCTGCGGTGGGACGAAATCAAGTTCGACACCTTCCGCTCGGGTGGAAAAGGCGGACAGAACGTTAATAAGGTCGAAACGGCCGTGCGCTTGACCCATATTCCGACCGGTCTCATTGTGTCCTGCCAAACACAGCGATCCCAATTGCAAAACAAGGAACAGGCCTTGAAGATGTTGAAGGCCAAGTTGTTCCAGCATTACCAGGACCTGCACGACGAGGAAATGTCCAAGGTGGCAGGGGCTAAGAAGAAAATCGAGTGGGGAAGCCAGATCCGTTCCTACGTGTTCCAACCCTACCAGATGGTCAAAGACCACCGCACGGAAGTTGAAACCGCCCAGATCAACGATGTCATGGATGGGGATTTGGATCCCTTTATTGAGGCTGCTTTGAAGGCAAAATTGGTGGACTAGGCGGGCTCCTAGGGGCTGTTATACTGAGCCCTCATTTTTTTATAGAACGGGAAAACCATGGCCGAACAGAACGAATTCCTCAAAGTCCGCCTCGAAAAGCTCAAGGCGCTCAAGGAAAAGGGGATCAATCCCTATCCCTCGGCGGCCTTTGAAATCACCCACCATTCCAAGGATGTCCTGGAAAAACACCAGGGCTTACAAGCCGGGGAACACCGGGAAGACGAAAAGGTTTCCATGGCCGGCCGCCTCATGACCATCCGGGACATGGGGAAGAGCTGCTTTGCCCATGTCCAGGACGCCCAAGGGCGAATCCAGGTTTACGTCCGCAAGGACTCGGTGGGCGAGAAGGCTTACGAGGTTTTCAAGTTGCTTGATTTGGGCGACATCATCGGTATCAAAGGGTTTCCATTTAAGACCAAGACGGGCGAAGTGAGTGTCCACGTCCAATCCTTCGAAGTCCTTTCCAAATCCCTCCATCCCTTGCCGGAAAAATGGCACGGCTTGACCGATGTGGAGGCCCGTTACCGCAATCGTTATGTGGACCTGATCGTGAACGAGGACGTCCGCAAGACCTTTGAAACCCGTTCACGGGTAGTGGCAGCCATCCGCCAATACCTCGACAAGAATAGTTTTCTCGAAGTGGAAACGCCCATGATGCACCCCATCCCCGGCGGTGCGGCCGCCAAGCCTTTCGTCACCCACCACAATGCCTTGGATATGCAGCTCTTCTTAAGGATTGCCCCGGAGCTTTACTTGAAGCGGCTTCTGGTGGGCGGTTTTGAGCGGGTTTACGAGATCAACCGCAATTTCCGAAACGAAGGCATCAGCATCAAGCACAACCCTGAATTCACCATGCTCGAGGCCTATCAAGCCTATGGCAATAACGACTCGGTGATGGCGCTCACCGAACAGCTTTTATCTGAGGCCGCCAAGGCCGCGGGCCAAGGCAATAAGATCATGGTGGGAGAGACGGAACTGGATTTCACGCCTCCCTTCAAACGGCTGCCTCTTCTGAACGCCCTCAAGGAGATTGGCGGGATCGATTACGACTCAGTGAGCGTGGACGACCTAAAAAAACGCATCAAGACCACTGACGCCCAAGTGAAACACATGGATTCGCTCTCCAAGGCGGAGTTGGCTTATCTGCTATTTGGGGAATTGGTCGAAGGAAAGCTGATACAGCCCACTTTCATCACCGATTTCCCGGTCGAGGTCTCGCCTTTGGCCAAGGCCAGAGTTGATAAACCTGAATTAACCGAGCGATTCGAGCTCTTTTGCCTGGGGCGTGAGATCGCCAACGGCTTTTCCGAATTAAACGACCCGGTGGACCAACGCCGCCGCTTCGAGAAACAGGTGGAACTGCGCAAGGCGGGCGACGAGGAAGGGATGTACCTGGACGAGGACTTCATCCTGGCCCTTTCCTACGGCATGCCCCCGGCGGGCGGGGTGGGTATCGGCATCGACCGGCTGCTCATGCTCCTCTCCAACAGCCCCTCCATCCGCGACGTCATTCTTTTCCCCTTGATGCGTCCCCGGGATGACGAAGAGAAGATGATTTTTGAGTAGGCCATGAATTACCCCTTTGAAATCTTCCTGGGCCTGCGCTACCTGCGCTCCAAGCGAAAACGCAGGGCCATTTCGGTCCTGACCTGGCTTTCCATCATCTGCGTGGCCATCGGCGTCACCACCTTGAACGTCGTGCTGCCGGTCATGAACGGCTTTGACGAGGATTTAAAGTCCAAAATCGTGGGTTTGAACGCCCACATCAACATCACCGGTTATATGAACCATCCCATCCCGGATTATGACCAGGTGGTCCAGGCCGTCCGGAAGATGGACCACGTCATCGCGGCGGGGCCCTATGTTTCCGGACAGGTTTTGGCCCGTTCCCGGGAACGCTCCACGGGCGTGCAGATCTGGGGCATCGACCCCAACGCCCCCCAAGCCGTGGCCGACTTGGACAAGTACCTTTGGGAGGTCAAGACCACGGCGTTGAATCCGCCTACCCCCGAAGGTGCGGGCCGGGAAGAAAGGATCTTCCTGGGCGCGGAATTGGCCCACCGGCTCCAGGTCGGCCCGGGCGATGACCTCATCCTTTTCATGCCCATCCTCCAGCCCACGCCGCTGGGCATGATGCCCCGAAGCATGAAATTCCAGGTCGTGGGGCTTTTATCCACCGGCATGTACGATTACGACTCCTACAACGGCTACGTGACCATCCCCATGGCCCAAAAGATGTACCAATTGGGCGATACGGCCACGGGCGTGGCGGTCAAACTGGACAACGTGGACCTGGCGCCCCAGGTGGCCAAGGCCATCCGGGACAAGTTCAACGGAAAATACCTGGTGCAGGACTGGCTGGACATGAACCACAACCTTTTCGTGGCCCTGCACATGGAAAAGATCGTGATGGGGATCATCCTTTCCTTGATCGTCCTGGTGGCGGCCATCAGCATCGTGAGTTCCATGACCATGGTGGTCATCGATAAGACCAAGGAAATCGGGATTTTGAAGGCCATGGGCAGCACCAATAAGAGCATCATGTCCATCTTTGTCTTCCAGGGAATGCTGATCTGCGGTACGGGCATCCTTCTTGGCATCCTCTTCGGGTTCATCCTTTGCGAAATCATCGCCATCTACCCCATCCATATCCCCGGCGGGGGATCGGTTTATTACATCGACCGCCTTCCGGTGAAGGTCGAGCCCTGGATTTGTTACCTGGTCGTGCCCGTGGTCTCCATCGGCCTTTGTTTCCTGGCAGCCCTTTATCCGGCGCGCCAGGCGGCCAAGATGGAACCCGTGGAAGCCATCCGCTACAGCTGAGGAAAAACGTGGAAATTATCCGGATCGAAAAAGTGACCAAGGTCTTCCATATGGATGGAGAAGACGTGCGCGCGCTGCGCGACGTCAGTTTCACCCTGGATGCGGGGGACATCACCGTCATTCTGGGCCCTTCGGGTTCGGGCAAAAGCACGCTTTTAACCCTGATGGGAGGCCTTAGCAGCCCCTCCGAAGGCAGGGTCCTATGCAAGGGAAAGTCCCTTTATGACATGCCGGGGGAAGAACTGGCCCTCTGGCGCAACAAGCTTTTCGGTTTTGTGTTCCAATCCCACCACTTGATGCCGGAATTGACCGCGTTGGAGAATGTGATCCTGGCCGGCCAGATCGCCCGGCGGGAATTCGGCATATGCCAGGAAAGGGCGGCGGCCTTGCTTTACCACGTGGGTTTGAAAGACCGTATGAACCATAAGCCCGGCGAACTTTCGGGCGGGGAACAGCAAAGGGTGGCCGTCTGCCGGGCCTTGATGAACGAACCGGAGATCATCCTGGCCGATGAACCGACGGGCAACCTGGACGTCAAAACGGCCGAGGGTATTCATGATGTTTTATGGGAGCTCTGCCAGAAGGAGGGCAGGACTTTGATCGTGGTGACCCACCACGAACCCCTGGCCAAAAGGGCGGACCACATCCTCACCCTTCATGCGGGACAAGTAACGAAAAAGAAAAGCTGAGGGATCCATGCTTTGCCAAAGATGCGGCCAACGACAAGCGACGGTTTTTTTCTCCCAGACCGTGGGCAACCAAACCACCCAGGCCCATTTATGCGAGGTTTGCGCCCAAGAGCAGACGCAAGCCTACGGTGGACTCAACCCAATCGCCTTCAACCCCTTTGCGGCCCTCTCGGATTTCCTTAATAGTTTCATGAATTGGAACGAGGGCGCGATTGCCGAAGTGAATTCGGGCAGGGCCGGTTCGGTGGCGGTCGATCCCCAGGCCCAGTGCCCCTATTGCGGCTACCAGCTTTCCACCTTCCGCCAAAACGGCCGTTTGGGATGCACCAAGTGTTACGAATCCTTTAAAACGGCCTTGGAGCCGCTGCTTTCCAGCATCCATGGGAATGTCCGGCATGTGGAGGAGACGGCGCCGACCCAGCCTGCATCACACTCCGTCGAGAAAAGATCCCAACGTCCTGAGGTTGCGGAAATGCGAAAGAAAATCGATGAGGCCATCAAAGCCGAGAAATACGAAGAGGCCGCCCGCTTGCGGGACGAAATCAGAAAATTGGGGAATCCCTAATGGCCTTTGAGGATCTCCTTACCTCCACCGACGACTGGTTCTTGAAGCCGGGACCTTCCTGCGAAGTGGTGGTCTCGAGCCGTTTGCGGTTTGCCAGCAACCTGGAGGGGAGAAAATTCCC
>JAJPJW010000112.1 GCA_021324075.1 Pseudomonadota bacterium
ATCCATGGAAAGCCCGGAGGGTGATTCGCCGGGCGCCAGAGGCCAGCTTTTGCCCATTTCCATGGTCTTGGCATCGATCTTCAGGACCTTGCTCGCGGTTTCCAGGTTGTCGTAGATATGGCCCTTCCCATCGGAAACGGCCACTTCCGGACCCGCCCCTAAATCCATGGTTTTGACCAACTTGTCGGTGGACGGGTCGATGATGGAGCATTTTTGGCTGTCCCCTTCGAAGACCCAAATTTTAGCGGTAGAAGAATCGTAAATAATGACGTCGGCGTCCTTTTCGGCGGGTATCTCAGTGATCCGCTTGAAGGTTTTCAGGTCGAATACAACGACACTTCCGGGGTCGCCGCTGGTGGCGTAACCCTTACCCAAATCGGGCAGCACCACGACCCCGTGGGGATGGGGGACGTTATCGATGGTCCCGATTAATTTATAGGTGTCCGCGTCGATCACCTGGACGCTGTTGTTGTGGGTGATATAGACGCGGCGGGCATCGCTGTCGACCATCAGGAAATCAAAGCCCCCGTCCCCCGGCAGGGAAACCTTTTGGAGGATTTTATACCCGCTTGGTCCGGCCTCCTGCGCGAAAGCCAAACCCGCCAGACCCGCTAAAATCACGGCCAGCGAAAAGAATCCGAATTTTTTCACGACTGCCTCCTAATTTGAATGAGATGAATAATCAACCACAACTGATGAACCGGCTTCCTTTTCATGCCCGGTTTCCTGCGAAAAAGCCGGAAAAGACAGAACCACCGTGGTTCCCCGGCCGGTTTGGCTTTGGATCTCCACGGTCCCCTCATGGAGTTCCATGATGCTTTTGACGATGGGCAGCCCCAATCCGGCTCCCCCCGATGCGAGGGAACGGGAGGGATCCACCCGGTAAAAACGGTCGAAAACGAGGGAAACCTCTTCCTGCGGAATCCCCCGGCCCGTGTCCGCGACTTCCACCCGGACCCTTTCGCCCCCGTTGGAGGCCCTCAAAAGGACCGTTCCGCCGGCGGGCGTATGCTTCAAGGCGTTTTCCACCAGGTTGCCCACCGCCCGCTGGAAAAGGGAACGGTCCAGGTTGGCCCGCAAGCCTTCCAGGCTTTCCACCCGCACGGCCACCCCCGATTCCACCGCCGAGGGGCCGTAGTAATCCTGGAGCAGTCCCAGTTCCTTCTTTAAATCCACTTCCTCGCGTTGGATCTGGGTTTGGGGATTTTCCGCCCGCGCCAGGAAGAGGAGCCGGTCAATCAGGGTGGAAAGCCGTTGGTATTCCTCCAGGAAGGAACCCAGAAGGTCCTGGTATTCGGATGGTTGGCGCGCCTTGGTCAAGACCACTTCGGCCTCCCCCCGGAGGTTTTGCAAAGGCGTCCTTAATTCATGCGCTATGTCGGAACTGAAACGGGAAAGGCGGGTAAAAGAGTTCTCCAAGCGGTCCAACATTTCATTAAAGGTCCCGGCCAGGTCGGAAAGTTCGGAGGGAAGGCCCGATCGTTCGAGCCGTTCATAGAGGGTGCTGGAACTGATGCGGGCGGCTGTTTCAGCCATTTTCCTCACCGGACGGATGCCCCTTTGGGCGATCCCATAACCGACCAAGGCGCAGGCCAGGATGGCAAAGGCCAGGACCGTCCAAAGTTCCGCGCGGAACTTCGCGAGAATGGCCTGGTCGGATGTGATATCCACGGCCATCTGGGCGGTGACACGGGAGGGCGGGGAATGCCCCGTCCAAATTCCAGTCGCCGAAAAGATCCGGAAGGGCCTGCCTTCCGTTGAAGTGGCCATGGGATTCCCGTTCTTCGAAGGGAGTGTTTTGAACAAGGCCAGCGGGAGGGAATGGGACATGCCGGGGGTTTCGGTCAGCAAACGGCCCTGGTCGTCCAGGATTCGCGTCCAAAAAGAGGCGTTCCGGTACCACATGGGCAGCTCCCCCACGAATTCCCGAAGGTCGTTCAGGTCGCTGGTCCGGTCGTCCATTCTCACCGTCAAATTTTGGAATTTCTCGGAAAGAAGGGCGTCCTCGTCATGGGCGAGGCTTTCGGAAAGGGCGTGGTAAAGGAATCCGGAAGCCATCAGGACGAGGGAAAATGTCGAAAGGGCGTACCAGAGGGTCATGCGGGCGGCGAGGGAAGCGGGGCGTCCGGGCCTTTCCATATTACGATTGGCCGCGGTCTTCGAGAACGTAGCCTACTCCCCTTACGGTATGGATCAATTTACGCTCGAAGGCATCATCCACTTTGGAGCGCAGGCGGCGGACATGAACATCCACCACATTGGTGTCGCTGTCGAAATTCATGTCCCAAACCTTTTCCGCCAGGAGAGTCCGGGAGAGGACCTCACCGCCGCGGGAAGCCAGCAGATAAAGAAGGGAAAACTCCTTGGGGGTCAGGTCGATCCGGCGTCCCGACCGCTGGGTTTTATGGTGCACTGCGTCCAATTCAAGATCGGCGATCTTGAGGCTTTCGGGTGACCGGGCGGGGTTGCGGCGCAGCAGGGTGCGGACCCGGGCCAAAAGTTCCACAAAAGCAAAGGGCTTTACCAAGTAATCATCAGCCCCCGACTCCAAGCCCCTGACCCGGTCTTCCACCGCATCCCGGGCGGTCAGGAAAAGAACAGGCGACTGGTGCCCCAAGCGGCGCAAGTCTTCCAGGATGGACCAGCCATCCTTGCCGGGAAGCATGATGTCCAGTACCAGAAGATCGTAACTTCCACCCAAGGCCAGGTGAAATCCTTGTTCGCCGTTTCCGGCACGGTCGACGGTGTAGCCGTTTTCCGCCAGCCCCTTTTCAAGGTAAGCGGCCGTTTTAAGTTCATCCTCGACAACCAGGATTTTCATCTTTATTGGAGTTTCCGTTCATGGTTGCGCGCAAAAACCGCGGATTGAAAAGCCCTGTCATTATCATTCGTTGCCGCCGATTTGAAACGGCGGGCGGGTGAATTTATCCAAATTTAACACCGGCCTAACTTTTGTGTTGTGAATTTCAGACGGATTCTCAATTGAACGGTTAACCCTAAAGGACTTCGGCGCCCGCCCGTTTTCCAAGGGTAAAACGAAATAAATTTCTTCGCGGGGTTCCAACCGCTTAAAAAAATAAAAAGCAAAGATGACGATTTCGTCATCCCTTCTTTACCACCTTTTTACTTTTCTGAAATTCAAAAAGTCCCGCGAGCCTCTAAATTCCTCCCGCATCAACATCACCATCGCGTGAAATTTTTGATTTTGAAATTTCGGCGGCGGTCAAGGTGGAACCCCTGCAAGGGAATCCATTCCGGATAAAAGAAAGGATGAGGTTATGCGAATGAAGCCGCGTCGTTCCGTTCTGGCCGTGCAGGTCCTGTTTTTCTTTTTCTCTTTGACGGTGATTTCCAACGCAAAAGCCCAGACGACCAACACTCCCGACGCCCAGGGCAATACGATGTCCGCCACTACGACCGGCGTTTCCGAACTCCCTGAGGTCACGGTGAAGGCCAAGGGCATCGACCAAGCCGCGGCCTTCGACGAAATGCACGAGTCCCTCAACAAGGTGAACGTCCTTTCACAGGACCAGATCAACCAGACGCCGGCCAAGAGCGTGGCCCAGGCGGCCGAACAGCTGCCCGGCGTGGGGACCTCGCATGACACCAGCGAGGCCCGCTACCTCTCGATCCGGGGCACGGACCCGGACTTCGACATCATCACTTTCAACCAGACGATCATCCCGACCTATGATGAAGCGGCCCGGTCGGTGGACTTGGACGCCATCCCGGCCGGGTTGTTCGGCGAATTCGAACTTTACAAGACAATCCTTCCCGACATGGACGCCCAAGGCATCGGCGGCCAGTTGAACCTCGCCCCCAAATACGCCAAGGATTATCCGGGCGGAATTTTCGAACTCCAGGCGGAAGGAGAATATTTTCCGGAACGCAGCCAACCCGGCGTCCGGGGCCAATTGACCTGGGCGGACAGCTACAACCTGGGCGGGAAAACCAATCTCGGGCTTCTCGTGACGGGTGGCTACCAGTACAGCAAGTTCGGGATCGACGACTTGGAGAACGACTACACCGATCCCGCCAATTCCCCCCTGGTCCCCAATTCCGCCGCGGATTACCAATTCCGCTATTACGACTATGAAAGGGACCGGGCCGGCATTGGAACGAACATCAACCTCGATTTGGACCGGGACAACCAGCTTTACGGCAATTGGTTTTACGCCGGTTACGATGAGTACCGCGATCCCGCCGAGCATACCGAATACCACAACCTGGATGCGGTCGCGGGAGGCGGCGTCACAAACTCCGACGGAAGCATTACTATTCCCGACGCTGCTACAGCCGGGGTTTTTGTCCGAAAAACCTTCACCGATGAATTGACACAGTTCCGCGATTTGGGGGCGAACCTGGGGGGCAAAAACAACCTCGGCGGGTTCATCCTGGATTACAACGCCAATTTTGCCTATGCGAGGCAATATGTGCCTTGGAACTACAATTATAGCTTCCAAACCCCGGCGAATGCCGTTACCGGCTCGCTCACTTACAACAACACCGCCAATAGCGGGAACAGCCCGACCTTCAACTTCAGCGGCTTGGGTGGAACGGACACGAATGCGGCCAACTTTGTCCTCCGTAATGGCGGGAGCAACAGCACGAGCACCTACGAGGTGTCCCAATACGGCGGCAAGGCCGACGGCTTGTTTGACATACCCCTCGGAGGTGACGACGCCAGCACGGTTAAATTCGGCGCCGCCGCCCGGCTGCAATATTCCACCTTCACCAGCGAAAGCTTCAGCGCCGCCCTGAACGCCCCCCTGACCATGTCGACGGTCGTGGGAGCCCCGACCGGCCAGACTTATTATCCCGGCAACATCTACAACATGGGTCCCATGCCGGGTTTCACCCAGACGACCAACCTGCTCAACAACTCGAACTCCTATACCGGTCCTTTTGTCCAGACCGATCCAGTCGGGGACAAGGGGGGCGATTACAACAACTGGGAGGACGTCTACGCGGGCTACGCCATGTACAACGTCAAAAGCGGGTCCATGGAGATGATGACCGGTGCCCGGCTTGAGGTCACCCATATTCAATACAATTGGTTCTTGTCGAACCAACTCGATCCCACGACCGGGGATCCGACGGGCCCCGAATTGGCTGCGCCTATCGCCGAAACGGGAACCATCGACTATGCCAACCTCATGCCGAGCCTTGGTTTCAAATACACGTTCAATCCCGAGCTCGTCACCCGCATGAACTTTTCCCAAACTATCGCCCGCCCGACCCAAAGCCAGTACATCCCCTCGTTCAGTTTGGGGCAGGCCCTCTCGTCGCAGGCGAACAATTCGAACGTTTCCTTCACCTTCGGCAACCCGAGCCTGAAGCCGATCATCTCGAACAACATCGACTTCTCCTTCGAGTTCTACCCGGAGAAAGGATCGATCCTGGGTGTGGACCTGTTCCTCAAGGACCTGAAGAATTACATCGCGCTCAACTACAACAGGGTGGACGGCCCGGGCGGTATTGGCTCCGGCGGGGTTACCGACTCCCTGAACTACTACAACATCCCCACTTCCGATATCTATGGCGTGGAGTTCCAGTACCAGCAGCAATACACCACGCTGCCCGATCCTTTCGATGGGCTGGGCCTGCGGGCGTCCTTTTCCTTCATGGGTTCGGAGGGTGAGTTGGCACAGGGCATTTACGGCGAACTGCCCTTCCAATCCGACCTGATTTGGGAAAGCGGCATTTTCTACAAGAAGGGCGGCTTTACCATCGACGTGGCGGGCAATTTCACCGGCAAAAACCTGATGGTGCTGGGGGACCCCAATGCGGACAATTCCCCGAACATTTACCGCGACGATTGGTTCCAGATCAATGCGAAGGCCCAATACGCCTTTACCAAGGATTTCACGATCTATGTCGACGGCAACAACCTGAACAACGCCAACCTCCGGTACTACTGGGGCGGGCCCCAATACCCGATCCAGAACGAATATTACGACCCCTCAGTTGACGCCGGCATTGATGTGACCTTTTAAGGAAGTTGGCGGAGTTTCAACGGGGTTAGCCTAAAATCCCGTGTCCAGCCCGGCACAAGGGCCTCAAGGGCCCGAACGGTTTCGGCTTCAGGGACCGGAATCGTTCGCCGGGTTTGGCCTTTTTGGAGAATGGACGGGGTTGGGTTTTAAAAGCTGGAAAGCTGGTTTATGTGGCCTTTTGCCTGGAATTTAAAAAGAGACCGTTAAAACCACCTAAGCCCCGGGGTTAGGTGGTTTTTTTAAATCGACCTGAAATATACTGCCGGACCCGGACTTAATTTTGGCGGAAAAGGACAAACACGATGAACTCGATTTTCATGCACCTGGCCCTCCTGGGCGACACCTGGGTTTTGGTGCTTCTTATTCTGGCCAGCATCCTTTCGGTGGGGGTCATGGTCGAGCGGGCCCTGGCTTTCTGGAAGAACAAGGGGAACTTTTCCGCCTTGATGGACGGACTGGCGACCAGCCTTGAAAAAGGCGACGTCGAAGGGGCCATCGCCCAGGCGGAACAAAGCCAGCGCCTGGAAGCCCGGGTGGCACTGGCCGGACTCAAGAATTTCCCCAAGGGCGTGGCCTCCGTGGAGGAAGTCATGGCCTCCCGTTGGCTGCACGAGAAGCAGCGGCTGGAGAAGTACCTCATTATTCTAGGCACCCTGGGCAATAACGCCCCCTTCATCGGCTTATTCGGGACGGTCCTGGGCGTCATCAAGGCTTTCAACGACCTGGGGATGACGGGCCAAAGCGGGGTTGCGGTGGTCATGGCCGGCATCTCGGTGGCCCTCATCGCCACGGCCTTCGGCATCCTGGTGGCCATCCCGGCGGTAGTGGCCAACAACTACTTCGTGACCCGGATCCGGGAATTGCAGACCGACACCGACATCCTTTGCCGGATCATCCTGGCTTACCTGAAGGAAACCGGGGGGTCCCAAGAAGGCTATCAGCGCCGTCCCCTTGACGTCGTGCGCTCGACCGAGCCGGCCCGGAAAATGGAAGGCAAGGGTTTGGATTTGATGAAAGCGGCAAAGGAAAAGTAATGCTGCCCAGTTCCACCGATAACGACCTGGTGACCGGCATCAACGTCACGCCCATGGTGGACATCACCCTGGTCCTTCTGATCATCTTCATGGTGACGGCCACCTTCGTGAGCGAACTGGCCCTCCAGGTGAATTTGCCCAAAGTGGTCAAAGAGGAAAAGGCACCCCACCCCGCCCTGGTCGTGACCCTCGGGGAACACGGCGAGCTCAAATACAACCACGAGGACGTGGACCTGGCCCATTTGACCCGGGAAATGGCCGAGGAATCGGGCAACAACCCCGAAGTGAAGGTCATCGTCAAGGCGGACAAGGACGTCAGCTACGGGAAACTGGCCGAAGTCCTGGACGCGGTCAAGATGGGCGGCGTCCAGAAGGTGGCCCTTGCCATGGACCGGAAATAGTGAAGGCCTTGGCGAAGGTGAAGGGCCTTCCAAAGGGGCTGCTGGCTTCGGTTCTCCTGCACTTGTCGGCTTACGGAACGGCCATCGCGGTCATCGCCTGGAACGAAGCCCATGCGGAGTTCCGCACCAATATCGACCAGAGTAACGCCCCCCTTTTGGCCCTGGAAACCCACCCCCCTCCCCCCCCCGAGCCCTGGGTCCTGGCGAAAAAAGTGGCGCCCGAGCCGACTCCCCTGGTTGAACCCACACCCACCCAGGAAGCCGTTGCGGTGGTGGCCAGCCGCCTGCCCTCCTGGACCGGCGGGCTTATCAGTGAGTCGGATTACCCGGTGGAAATGAGAAAGGAAAAACAGGAAAGCCGGGTGATCGCGGAGGTCCTCATCGACGTCACGGGCCAAGTTAAGGCCGTCAGCATCGTGCAGGGTGGCGGGCCCCAGTTCGACCAGGTGGTGCTGGACAAATTAAAGGACGCCAGGTTCCGGCCCGCCCTCGACAAGCAGGGGCAGCCGATCAATTGCCGGGTGAGAATTCCTATTTCCTTCAAGCTCGATTGAGGGATGGCCGAAGAAGCGCAGGCAAGAGCCGGTATCGTTGTTGTGATGGGAAAAGGGGGGAACTATGGGACGCTTTGTTTTAATAAGCGTGGGTTTATTATTTTTTGTCTCCGGCCGGGCTTTCGCCGCTTCGGGCGGTGAGGGCACGACCTCAACGCCGGTCAAACACCTTGTGGTCATTTTCCAAGAAAACGTCTCCTTCGACCATTACTTCGGTACCTATCCTAAAAAGGTCACTGATTCCAAGGGCCGCGTGGTCTTTCGTCCGAAGAAAGGCACCCCGTCGGTGAACGGGCTTTCGAAGGACCTATTAACCCACAACCCCAACTCGGCTCAGCCTTTTCTCCTGACCGACCAGGTCACCTGCAGCCAGGACCATAGCTATACCGCCGAACAAAAGGCCTATGACGGCGGCAAGGCGGATGAATTTATTGAATACACGGAGGGGACTGGCTGTGACGTGCCCAATGAAGTCATGGGTTACTACGACGGAGGCATCGTGACGGCCCTGTGGAACTACGCGCAGAACTTCGCCATGAGCGACAATTCCTACGATACGGTCTACGGGCCCTCCACCCCCGGCTGCCTGAACCTGATCTCAGGCCAGACCGGCGGGGCCCAGGCCACGGCCCCCAGCCCCAAGGTCGTGGACGGGGCCATCATCGGCGACCTGGACCCTTTTTTCGACGAGGCCTCCAAAAAGGGGGAACCCCTCCTCAAGATGACGGGGAAGAATGTCGGGGACCTGCTGAACGCCAAAAAGGTGACTTGGGGTTGGTTTGAGGGCGGCTTCCGGGACCCCTCCCAGGCCCACACTTGCGCGGACGCCGACGAGAAAAAAGACTATGTTCCCCACCACCAACCCTTCCAATATTATGCTTCTACCTCCAACCCGAAACACCTTCCCCCCACCGGCGCCGCCATGGTCGGAAAGGGCGACCAGGCCAACCACCAATATGACCTGCAGGACTTCTGGGCCTCGGTGCACAACGGCACCATGCCGGCGGTGAGCTTCCTCAAGGCCAAGGAGGCCCAGGACGGCCACGC
>JAJPJW010000216.1 GCA_021324075.1 Pseudomonadota bacterium
GAGGTGGCCGGCAAGATGGCCATCCAGGAAGGCGCCAAGTACCTGGAGAGGTCCATGGGCGGCAAGGGGATCCTCCTGGGCGGGGTGGCGGGCGTGCGGCCAGCCAAGGTGGTGGTCCTGGGCGGGGGCGTGGTGGGGATGAACGCCGCCAAGACCGCGGCGGGGCTCGGCGCCCGGGTGACCATCCTGGACATCAACCCGGCGCGGCTGCGCAGCCTGGAGGACATCCTGCCGAAAAACGTCGTGACCCTGGTTTCCAACCGCCGCGTGATCCGGGAAGAGGTCAAGGAAGCGGACCTGCTCATTGGGGCCATCTATGTAGAAGGGGCCAAGGCTCCGCGCCTGGTCACGGAAGCGCTGGTCCGGCAAATGAAGGCGGGTTCGGTGATTGTGGACGTGGCCATCGACCAAGGGGGCTGCGTGGAAACGTCCCGCCCCACCACCCACAGCCACCCCGTTTACACCAAGTACGGCGTGGTGCACTATTGCGTGACGAACATCCCGGGGGCGGTGGGGATGACCTCCACCTATGCCCTGACCAATTCCACCCTGCCGTTTGTCCTGGAAATCGCCCGGCACGGTTACCGGGAAGCGGCCCGCCGCAACCCGGCCATCCAGCACGGCTTGAACCTGGACCGGGGGGTGCTGGTCCACCCGGCCGTGAAGGCCGCCTTCCAACAAAAATTAAAAATGAAGAATTAACGATGAAAAATGAACTGAAAAACCGCCTGTCCCCCGTCGGGGTTCACCTTTCATTATCCAGTCTTCATTGGAGTTAGAACTTGCCCACCGTTTTCGCCAGCGTCAGCATCACCCTTGTCCTTTTTTTCGTCGCCACCATCGCCATGGCCTATGCCCATTTGCTGCCGCCCGGGCTCCATATGCTTTGGGGTTTTTTCGTGGCGCTGCTTATCGTGCTGCTCCAATGCCTGGTTTTCGGGTTCTTCATCGGCAGCGGCAAGTCCATCAAGCGGGTGGTGGAGGAAAACGGCCTGAGCCGGGACTGGGTGCAAAAGACGAAGGACTATAAGAACCAGTCCTACCCCATGCTGATGCTGGCGGTCTGCGTTTCGGTGGCGGCGGCGGCGGTGGGCGGCGGGGTTTCGGTTGGGTCCGTGCCCCTTTGGGTGCATGAGACCCTGATTTGGGCCGCGCTGGCGGTGAATCTTTATTCCCTTTGGATTTCCTACAAGGTAGTGGTGGAAAACGTGAACGCCATCCACCGGATCAACGAAGAAGTACGGCACCTCAAAAGCCAGGGAATTAAACCCCCACCGGTGGCCACCCTTGAAAAAGCCCCCGGGCCGCCGCCCCCAAGTCCACCGTTCACGGCGGCCCACTTTTATTTTTTAGCCGCCGCGGTTTGGGTGCCTTTCCTCTACATGCGGGTTTCCCTGGGGAGCCGCAGCTTTCCTTATTGGCCCTTCCTGGTTGTGAGCCTTCTTTGCCTCGCGGCGGGCTGGTGGCGCTCCCGGAAGGCCGGAAAAGCCTCCTGAATTCCCAAGAAAAAGCTTTTTCCCCCCGCCAAATCGGCTAAAATGTCGCCCTTGTCGTGCCGGCCCGCGATTTTCCGTATCAAACCAAGCGATTGGTTCGTCCAAAAGGGACCGGCGGGTTTCTTAACACCAAGAGGTCTAAACTCAATAATGATGCCTTTCCGAAAGATCGGTTTTTTGGGGATTTCCTGCCTTCTTCTCGCCGGTGCGGCGGCCCCCCTTTGGGCGGACGCCGAAAACCCCGGGGATTACCTCCATTCCCGCACCTATATCGGCGTGGTGGGCACTTCGGTCAGCGTGGACAACGGCGGGGCCTTCAACGGGTTGAACTATTCCCGCATCAACAACCCCTACGAAATCGACCTGATCCCCGCTTTGGGCCAAAACTTCGGCTTTGGAGTGCTGATGGGGCACCGGGAGGAAGCCTGGGCCGTCGAGGCCAGCTTCTGGCAATCCAACCATAACGCCACCTTCGGGCCCGGCGTGGTGGGGTCGGTTTCAGGAACTTCGGTGACCTTCACCCAGCAATTCCAGGACACGGCCACCTACAACTCGATCAACGTCGATTTCAAGCGCTATTTCCTCACCGAAGGCCAGACCCAGCCCTTCCTGAGCCTGGGCGTGAGCTTTCCCTGGATCGTGGTCAACAATGCCGCCTCCGACGTCAACGGCGACGTCAGCTCGCTGACCCTGGCGGGCCTGGGGCTCAACCTGGGAGTGGGCGTCGAGTATTACCTTTCCCCCAACCTTTCCTTCTTCGGGGGGGCCTACAAGCGCTGGGCCAGTTTCGATGAGTTCAAGGGCCTGGCCCTCCAATACAACCAATTGGCCCAATACGGCAGTCCGACCAGCGACGAGGGCAGCGGTTTCAACTTCGCGGTCGGCACCACCCTCGGGTTCGAGTGAGGCAAGGAATGAAAAAAACACTGGTCTTCCTCATGGTGACCCTGCCGGGCTTCATCGCGCTTTTCCTGAACCTGTCCTGTTCCACCACTGCGCCGACGGCGGCCACCAATTTCCAAAACCCCGTCCAGACGGTTGTGGCGGCCAACCCCAGCCTCACCTTCACGCCAACCTTCACCTTCACTTTCACGCAGACCTTCACCCCCACCGGGACCCCGACGGCCACCTTCACCCCCTATGCCGCCAACACCCCCTGGACGGGCTTCAGCGCCCCCTCGGGCCTGGCCGTGGACGGCGGCGGAAACGTTTTCGTGGCCGATACGGGAAACAACCTGGTGAAAAAATTCTACCCCACCGGCCTTTTGAACCCGACCTGGGGATTGAGCATCAAGGGAAAAGTTTCCACCACCCATCCCGTGGCCGTGGCGGTGAACTCGGCCTCCACCACCGTTTACGTGGTGGGCAACAGCACGAACAGCCTGACGGTCTATTCGGGGAGCGGGGTCCAACTGGCCCAAGTCACGACCGCCAACAGCCAGGCCTTTTCCGGGCCCCAAGGCGTGGCCCTGGACGGGAGCGGCAACGTCTATGTCAGCGATACGGGCAACCAAAGGATCGTGAAGTTGAGCTACCAGGGGGGCTATTTGGGTTCCTTCGCCACCGGTGTTTCGGTACTGGGCATCGCGGTGAACGGCAGCAATGACGTGTTCGGGGCCGCGGGCAACAACGTCCTGGAGTTCAGTAATTCGGGGACCGTGCTGACGACCATCCCGGGTTTCGCGAATCCCACGGGCGTGGCCTTGGATTCGGGCAACAACCTTTACGTGGCCGACACCGGCAACCGCCAGGTCGAGGAATTCGCCGGCACCGGCTTGTTGCAACAGCCGCTGGTGATCTTTAATAACGGGGGCCAATTGGCCGCCCCGAAGGGCGTGGCGGTGGATTCCAGCGGCAACATCTACGTCTCCGATTCAGGCGCCAACGACGTCCTGAAATTCGTGCCTTAAAAAGGAAGTCCTCGGATGAAAAAGATTATCGGGTCCTTGATCCTGGCGGCGGGCGTGGCCCTGCCCATGGCCTGCTCCAATAACAACAACCCCACCAGCCCGGCCGCGACCGCCACCTTTACGGCCGTCCCGACGAGTTGGGCGGGTTACACCGCCACCAACACGCCGACCTCCACCCCCTCCGCCACCCCCACGGCCACCAATGCCGGCGGATATACCTCCACCTTCACCCCCACCTCGACGGTGACGGGAACCCCGACCGTCACCGCCACCCCGACCAATACCACTACTTCCACCGCCACCGTAACCCCCACAAACACCTCGACGCCCTTTACCATGGCCGTTCCCCCTTTCAAACAGAGCGGCCCGACGGTGAAGTATCCCAACGCCGTGGCCTGCAATTCGGCCACGACCTTCCTTTATGTGGCCGAGGGCGACGGCTCCTCCGTGAGCATGGTGCAGGTTTTCAACGCCGGCCTGGGGGCCGTGACCACCCTGACGGCCTATGGTTCGACAACTTTCGGAAACCCCTACGGCGTCGCGGTGAATTCCGCCGGCACAACCCTTTATGTCGTGGATTCCATCAAGAATGAGGTTTTTGCGTTCAACGCTTCCACCTATGCGCCCGTGACCGCCTGGACCGGCTATGGAGCGGTCTCCTTTTCAGCCCCCGAGGGCATCGCCGTCGACGGCCCGGGGAACGTCTATGTGGCGGATACGGGAAATAACAAAGTAGAGGAATTCGACCTGAACGGGAACACCCTCGCCCAATGGAGCGGCAACGACAGCGGATATACCTCTTTCGACCAACCCAGCGCCGTCGCGGCGGCGGGGGGCAATGTTTACGTCGCCGACGCGGGCAACGAGATCATCCGGGCCTATAGCAACCTGGGGAGCGGAACCCCCGCCTTCGCCCCCGTCACCACCGTCAGCGGGTCGGACCTTTTCGGCCTGGCCGTGGACGGGAGCGGCAATATTTATGCGGCGGACGGGTTTCCCAACAGCCAGGTGGAGGTTTACAGCAATACGGGCAGCCTCCTGACCGCGTGGAACGGTTCCTCCGGTCCTTATGCCTTCTTTATTCCCGACGGCATCGCCCTGACTCCCGCCGGCGACATCTGGGTGACGGACTTCCAAAACGGGCCTTCTCCCGGGACCCTGACGGATTTCTAAACCGGCAGGGCTTCCTTCCGCCTCCGGTCCTTCCTTCGGCGGCCGTAAAAAGTCTGAAAAGCCGGAACTTAGGCATCCCTCGAAGGGCCGGTTTAACCTTCTTTCCAAAGTTTTCTTTCTTATTCCAAAAACCTCAAGTAAAATAAGGCTCCAGCAGGGCCTGGGGCAATTTGGCCTGCTTCCGTCTAATTTTGGGAACGGGGGTATGGGGCGACGAATGAAATTCCATAAAGCCGGGTTGCTGGCATTGCTTTTGGTCCTCATGGCCGGTTGGGTAAATGCGGTTTGGGCCGACGAAGACATGGATATGGATTACCCGGGCGGCCAAAAAAACGATTTCATCAAGGAACGCAGTTATATCGGGGTCCTCGGCATCTCGGCCGATATCGACCAATTCGGCGATTTTAACGGCACCAACGCCTTCACCTTCGCGGGAGGGACTACGGTCAGCGGGGGGGTCACTTACCAGGGAAACCCTGAAGTCGACTTGATCCCTTCCATCACACGGCAGTTCGGTTTCGGGGTCCTGCTGGGCCATCGGGAAGGGCCTTGGGCGGCGGAACTGAGCTTTTTAAGAAGCGACCATACGGCGACTTTCCTCTCGGGTGGGGCCACCCTTACCAGCCCCGCCAGCCTCCAGGCCATCAGCATCGATTTCAAGCGCTATTTTTTCACCCAACTGCCCACCCAGCCTTTCGTGAACCTCGGGGTTTCCTTTCCCTGGCTTTGGGTGCGCAATTTTTCCTATATCACCGACCAGTCGATTCCGCCCAATATCCTCCAAACGAACGACGAGACCATTTCCGGGATCGGGCTTAACCTGGGGATCGGCATGGAGCTGTACCTCGACAGCAATTTTTCCATTTTGGGAGGGCTCACCCAAAGGTGGACGGAGTTCGACCAGATCAACGGGGCCGCCAAAGTGCCCCTGAACCAAATGTATTTCAACGGCAACCCCACGGATATCGGAGCCCTTGCAGGGAACGGCTTGAATATCTACGTCGGCACGACTTTCGGGGTTGAGTAAGGTTTTTTTAGGGGTTTGCTTTTAAAAATTCCGATTCCAGCCTTGCAGGGTTGGGAAGAAGACCCTCCCGGAAAAGACGTTTTCCGGGTTTCCGCCTGATTTTGGCGGGTTTTCCCCGGGTACAAAAACCGACCGAATGCGGGTAAACTTAGGCGAGCTGGATTTAAAGTTCTTATGAGGCAGGCCATGAAAAAAATATTGGTTTTTCTGATTTTAGGGTCGGCCTTCATTTTCCCCTGGGCCTGCAGCGACAATAATTCCCCCGCCAAGCCCTCGGGCCCCTCTTTTGGAAGCGGGCCCACCAACACGGCCACCGGAACCCTCACGCCCCTCACCAACACCCCGACTCCCACCCTGGGGGTGGGGGCCAATACCTTCACACCGACGCCGACAGCCGCTTTCGCCCCGCCGCTTTATGTGGGGGAATATCCCGCTTCAAGCGCGCCAAACGGTTTTTACCTCGACACTACCAATGAAGGCTTTGGGCCCGCAGGGTCGACCACCTTTTTGTGGGCGGCTGAAAACGACGGAGCTTTGGGCTATATCGAAGCCTTTGACATCCATAATAACGGGTTTGTCACCTACGGGTTCAACACCATCGTTACGGGCTGCACCCTTGGGGTAACGAATGTCGTGGGTGGCCCGGAAGGTATTGCCTTTACCCCCAAAAATGCCGGGGCTGTTATTAATCCCGGTCCTATCACCATCGGTGGAATGTATGTTCTGCTGGATTACACCTCGCCCTCACAAATCACCCTCTATTCAAGCGGTGGTTTTGGCGGCACCATTGGCGCCGGACCGGCTAGCATGACCGGATGGGGCAGCACGCACTTCAACGCTCCACAGGGTTTTTCCACGGATGGGGCTTATGTTTATGTGGCCGATACGGGCAATGGATTCATCGAGGAATTCGACCCCTTTGTGGGCTGTCCTTCCACCCTGGGTCCGATCCACCGTTGGCCGGGCTACTCCCCCAACAACTTCAAGAAACCGACGGTGGTTTGCAACGATTCGGCGGGGAATATTTGGGTCGGGGACGCCGGATACGGCCCCAATTACGTCGACGCCTTCCAATCGGGCGGCACGACCTTCATTTCCCAATGGTCGACCGTTCCGGGTTGCGTCATCAACGGGATTGCGGCAACGATCACAGGCGGGGTCACTTATGTCTATATTTCGGATACGGGCAATTCCATGGTGGAGGAATACCAGCAAATCAGCGCCACCCAAGCGAACTTAGTAAGGGAATGGGGCAACCCCCACGGAGTCCACGAATTTCAACCCTTCAAGCCCTCCTGTATTGCCCTGGACCCCCTCGACAATTACATCATTGTGGGCGACCAAAACAACGAAACGGTCGAACTTTTCCAATAACCGTCGAAAATCGGGTTAACCCGAGAACCATTCTGATTCAGACAACCCAAGCCCCCCGCTCTGCGAGGGGCTTTTTTTATGATTTTTCCAAATGAGAACCAGGGAATTTACAGACCAAATGGAATCGTCGTTGTTCTTTTTGAAAAATCGGACAAATTCTTGTCCCACCCGGGTTGAACGGAACACCACCTGTCTTGCATCATGGGTAACCTTGTGAGGGAAGTTGGAAAACCCCGTTTTACGGGTGGACAGCGGCCCACTGTGCTGTAAAAATGTGGGTCAGCCTAAAAGGGAAGCACCGGCCTCCGGCTGAGCCCCACTTTCGACCATTATTCAGGAAAGGATCCGAATGAAAACGTTCTTCAAGGGATTGATGATCCTCATCCCGCTTTGCGCTGGCTTGGCGGGCCATGCCCGTGCCGGGCAAGAGGTCTACCTTTCCACTTCCCCCAACGAACGTTACCGGATTTACGTGGACCAGGAGATCGACCACCGCGTGGGGGACCGGATTTTCTTCCGTTATCCACTCATGCTGGTGAACGTCAAAAGGCCCGACCACCATTTTTGGATCCTGGACGCGGGAAGCCCGCTGGTCCAGGAAAACGAGAGGGGAACCTTCAAGCTGCACTGGGACGAGACCAACCCCACCGAGCCCTCTTCCATCCATTTCGACTGGTCGCCCGACAGCCTCAAAGTTTTCATCCATCTGGAGGTCCTGAAGGGGAGCTGGAAAACCTATTATGTGGACGTGAACTCAGGCCAATCGACCGACGTCACCGCGGACCTGCAACAGTTCCTGGCGGCCAAGACCTCGGATTGGGCCTGTGAAGCGCCCAAAGTCCAATTGGTGAAATGGACCAAGCCCAACCTGGCTTTTTTCCGGCTCACCAGCACCTGCGGCAAGGACAAGGAACAACTCAACGATAAATTCTTCTACCAGGAAGATTCGGTGCTTTTCGACACGGAGAAGGCCAAGACGGTGGACGACTGCATGGGCTGCAAAGACGATAAATCCGTCAAGGTTTTCGACAAGTATTACACCAAGAACCTGCCCACCCCCACCCCCACGCCCGAGGAAACCCCGGTCGCCCAATAACGGCCTTTTTCCCCGGTTTTAAGACTTTTCAGCCGCCTGGTTTTTTCCCTTCAGGAAAGCTTCGCCGGGCCGTTAGGATTTCCGACGGCAAGGGAGGCTTTCCATGGATTCCATTTCCTCGATCGGTTCGACACCCAGCCCCGATTACGGGTCCTTTTTCAACGCCTTGGGCGGCAATGCCCTGGGTTTCGGCGACGTCTTCAGCCAAGCCATGAGCCAGGCTAAAACGCCCGGAGACGCGGCCAAGATCCAGTGGATGCAGGCCGAATACAATGATTTATCGGATCTTTCCAGCTTGGGATCGGGTTCCACCTCCGCCTTGGCGGGATTGGGCATGGGGGATTTGTTCGGCACGGGGGGCGCCTTCGGGCTTCCTTCCTGGGCTTCGGATGCCGAACGTCTTCTGGGGTCGACGAACCCTGAACTCCAGCAGTCCATGAGCGCCTACCAACAGGCCGCTTTCACCCTCCAGTCCCAATTCAACCAATCCCTGGCGGATTTCGGTTCCACAGGCGGGTCCGTCAACTCCTTGATTTAACCATTTCTTCGGCAGCCAAAAGGCGCGATGCCCGGCGGAAACCCGGGTTCCGCGCCTTTTCTTTTGGGCCCGCAACCCCGCGCCCGGGGCAGGCGGGTCTTTACGATGGAAAAACCGGCTTCGACCCACCAAAATAGGGCCAATGCATCCTTCCCAACCGGGCGACTTTCCAGGAACGGATGGACGGCCCACTTATTTCTTCTCCCGGTGGCTGTTCCTCAAGGTGTTAGCCCTTGTTTATTTCACCGCCTTCGGCTCCCTTTGGCTGCAGGTGGATGGACTCATCGGCGAAAAGGGAATCCTCCCCGCCGCCACCTTCCTGGGGGAACTCCGGGCCCAATGGGGCCCCGCCGCCTTCTGGTTCATCCCCACCCTTTGCTGGGCCGACGCGGGGAACGGTTTCCTCCATTTCCTTTGCGGGGGAGGATTGGCGCTGTCCCTTCTTCTTTTTTTCGGCGCCGCGCCCGCCTTGTGCCTGGCCTTGCTTTGGGTCTTTTACCTGTCGCTGGTTTCGGTGGGCCAGGACTTCCTGGGATTCCAATGGGACAACCTGCTTTTAGAAGCCGGCCTGCTCGCGGTCTTCGCCACGCCCCTCCAATCGTGGCTCCGGCGGGGGGACCGGCGGCAAGCCCTGCCGGCGCCCGTCTTTTTCCTCTTCCAATGGCTCCTTTTCCGGCTGATGTTCGGGTCGGGCCTGGTGAAACTGACCAGCGGTGACCCGACCTGGAGAAACCTGACGGCCCTGGATTTCCATTATTGGACCCAACCCCTGCCGCCTATCACCGCCTGGTTCATGAGTCAATTGCCGGACTGGTTCCAAAAACTTTCCTGCCTTTACCTGTTCGGGGTGGAACTCCTGGCGCCCTTTTTGGTTTTCGGTCCCCGAAAACTGCGCCCGGCCGCCTTCCTGCTCCTGGCTTCGCTCCAACTTTTCATCCTGCTCACGGGCAATTACTGCTTCTTCAATTACCTCGCCTTGGGACTCTGCCTCTTTGTCCTGGAAGACGCGGTCTGGCCCGGCTGGTTCAAAAGATGGTGGGATTCCCCTTCGAAGCCGGGGACCCCTTCCAAGACGCCGGTGTTCCGCTGGCCGTCCTGGGCCATCGCAACCTTCGTCGGTGCGGGCCTCTACATGACCGGCCTCCAAATGAGCTCCTCGGCGGGATTGCGAATCCCCTGGCCCGGCTGGATGATCGGGATTTACCGGGCCTTGGACCCCCTCAGGTCCTTCAACTCCTACGGCCTTTTCGCGGTGATGACCACCTCCCGCCCCGAAATCACCGTGGAAGGAAGCAACGACGGCGCGGACTGGAAACCCTACGGGTTCAAATGGAAGGCGGGGGACCTGGACCGGGCCCCCCGATTCGTCGCCCCTTACCATCCGAGGTTGGATTGGCAGATGTGGTTTGCGGCCTTGGGAAGCCAGCGGGAGAACCCCTGGTTCGGGAATTTCCTCATCCGGCTGCTGCAAGGTTCTCCGGATGTATTGGGCCTCCTGGGCTCCAACCCCTTTCCCCAATCCCCGCCGCGCTTTATCCGGGCGCAAGTGTATGATTACCGCTTCACCACCTTCGCCGAAAAATCAGGGACGGGAAATTGGTGGAAGTCCGAATACCATGGGCCCTATAGCCGGCCCTTTTCCCTGGACCAGGTGGATTGGAAGGGGCCGGGCCCAAACTAAACCCCGCCGGTTCGAAAAGGAGTTTCCTTGTTCCAAAAGGACTATTGGGAAAGAAAAGCCCTGGATGACCGCAGACCGCCGGACCATCCGGTGGTGCGGCAATACGCCCTCTCCAAGATCGCCCAAATCACGCCCGTTGTGCCGTTGGACCCAAGCACCCGGCTGCTCGACGTGGGCTGCGGCAACGGATTTTTCACCTATTCCTTCAGCCGGATATGTGAAACGGTGGGGGTGGACTTTTCCGCGAAGATGCTGGAGAAGAACCCGGTTTCCCAGAAACTCCTGATGCAGGCGGACCATCTTTATTTCCAGGATTTCGCCTTCGACGTGGTCTTCTGCCATGCCCTGCTGCACCACGTAGAAAACATTGACCGCGTGCTCCAGGAAATGAAGCGGGTTTCCCGGAAATACGTGGTGGTCCTGGAGCCCAACCGCAACAACCCCCTGATGTACCTTTTTTCCGCGCTGGTACCGGAAGAACGCCAGGCGCTGAAGTTTTCGCTGGGGTACCTCAAAGAAAAGATGGCGCAAAACGGATTAAAGGTCGTCGCCGCTTTTTCCCACGGAACGATCGTGCCGAACAAAACGCCGGCTTTTCTCCTGCCGTTGGCAAAGCTGTTGGACTTCAACTACCCATTGGGGATGACGAATATTCTTATCGCTGAAAGGTAGGGGATCAGGCTTCCGTTTTCGAAGTTTCGATCCGGTGCAGCAGCTCCCGCAGGGTTAAATCCGCCATGGATTCGATGCGCCGGTCGGCGTGGGAAATGTCCAATTGGGCCGTTACGGGATTGGGCACGGCCACACAATAGATGCCCGCGGCCTGGGCGGCCGTAATGCCGTTGGGGGAATCCTCGAAGGCCAGGGCCCTGTCCGGGGAAACTCCCATGAAGGTCAGGGTCAGGTCGTAAAGTTCGGGGTGGGGCTTGACCCTTTCCACGTCATCGGCTGTCCGGATGGAATGGAACAACTCCGCCAGTCCCAGACGTGACAAATGTCCGACCACCCAGTCCTGGTGGGAACTGGAGGCCAGGGCGAGGGCGATCCTGAGTTTCCGGGCTTCCTCCAGGTATTCCACCACCCCCGCGCGGGGTTCGAGGCCTTTCAACAGCCCCTCGTGCCTTTTCAGGAAGGCCCGCTTCAACTCGTCCCGGTCCAAGGGGCGGCCCACCTGTTTTTCCAGGTGCTCATAAACGTTGAAGGCGTGGTGGGAGGTGCCGATGCACTGCCCCCAGACCGAAACCGGCAGGTCGGCGCCGTAGGAGCGGTAAATCTCGGTCCATGCCTGGAAGGCGCTCGTTTCGGTGTCCAAAATCAAACCGTCGAAGTCGAAAATAAGCAGGTCCATGGCGCAGGATTGTACCATAGGGCTTTGGCGATTTTAAATTTACGTCCCGACAACCTGGGTTAAACTATCCCCGTCGTTTTCATCCAAAAGGGGTTGGTTTTGAAAAACTCCGGCGAAAAACCCGCGGTCCTGGGCGTGGAGAATGTCACCTTGTCCTTCGGAGGGCTGGTGGCCGTGGATAATTTTTCCATGGTGCTCCACGAGGGTGAACTGGCGGGGCTGATCGGCCCCAACGGGGCGGGCAAAACCACCGTTTTCAACATCCTCTCCGGCATCTACCGGCCCCAGCAGGGCGACGTGCGGGTCCTGGGCAAATCCATCCTGGGCCTGAAGCCCAGCCAGATCACCCGGCGGGGATTGGTCCGGACCTTCCAGAACATCCGCCTCTTCAAGGAACTGCCGGTCGAAACCAACATCAAGGTGGCCTTCCACCACGCCCGTCCCTATGGCATCGGCGCGGCCTTGGCCCATACGAAAAAGTTCGGGGAAGTGGAGAAGGCCTTTGAGGAGGAAACGGACCGCCTGATGCAGGTACTGGAACTGACCCACCGCAAGGGAGCCCTGGCGGGGGCCCTGCCTTATGGGGACCAGAAGAAGCTGGAGATCGCCCGGGCCCTGGCCACGGGGGCCCAGATCCTCCTGCTGGACGAGCCGGCGGCGGGGATGAACCCCCAGGAATCCCAGTGGCTCATGCAGGTCATCCAGCGCATCCGCAAGGAGTTCGACCTTTCGGTGCTCCTGATCGAGCACGACATGAAGGTGGTCATGGGAATCTGCGAGACGATCTATGTGATGGACCACGGCGTGAAGATCGCCGAGGGGACGCCCCAGGAAATCCAGCAGGACCCCAAGGTGATCGAAGCCTACCTGGGAATGAAGAAGAAAAAGTGACCCAACCCCTCCTGGAAGTCAAAAACCTCTCCGTTTATTACGACGCCATCCAGGCCCTGCGCGGCGTCAGCCTGGAGGTGCCCCAAGGTTCCATCGTCTGCCTCATCGGGGCCAATGGGGCGGGGAAGACCACGGTCCTCCGGGCCGTTTCGGGGATTAAAAAACCGGCGGAGGGTGAAATCCTTTTCAACGGCCGGGCCCTTTCGGGCATGGAACCCCACGCCCTGGTGAAGATGGGCATTGTCCAGTGCCCCGAGGGCCGGGGGGTTTTTCCCAACCTGACGGTCGAAGAAAACCTGGATTTGGGCGCCTATGTCCGCAATGACCGCCCTGAAATCCGAAAAGACCTGGACCACGTTTATGCCTTGTTCCCCCGGCTCCAGGAAAGGCACAAGCAGGCCGCCGGGACCCTTTCGGGCGGGGAACAGCAAATGCTGGCCATCGGCCGCGCGCTGATGGCCCGGCCCCAGTTATTGCTTTTGGACGAGCCTTCCCTGGGACTGGCGCCCCAGGTCATCGAACTTATTTTTGAGACCGTCCAAAAGATCAACCAGGAAGGCACGACGGTGCTTTTGGTGGAACAAAACGCCCAATTGGCCCTGGAATCCTCGCATAGGGCCTATGTGCTTGAAACGGGTGGTATCATCCTGGAGGGAGAAGCTTCCGAGGTCCTGCACAATCCGAAGGTCAAGCAAGCCTATCTGGGAGAAACAGCCTGAAATGATCCAAAAAATTTGCGGGTTCGCCTTATTCGCCGCTTTTTATTTAAGCTTCATGGGAGCGGCCCTGGCCCAGAACGACCACTATCCCCAGTTCATGGAAATGGGGAACAAGGCCTACAACAACGAAAAATATGAATTGGCCATGGATTATTACAACTCGGCCATCGACGACAACCCGGATTGCTGGCAGGCCTACGTGGGTTTGGGGAATTGTTTTTATTACCGGAAGAAATACAAGGATTCCCTCAAGAGCTACGAGAAGGCCCTCAAAATGAATCCGGGCAACAGCGACCTCATGAAATTCGTGCAGTTTTTAAGGGGCAAAGTGGGCCTGTTGGCGGTTCCCACGCCGACCCCCACCGCCATTCCCCAGGCCCTTCCAGCGGGGCTTCCGCCCCTTCCGCTGCCGGGTGCGGCTCCGCCTTCGCCCCGATAAGCTCCCAGCAGTGCGACCCATCACCACCAGGAGAAAATGGCGCGGCTCAAAAGATTCGAGATACCCAAATTCCCCTGGAATTTGGGTATAGCAAGCTGCATGAAAGTGATTATTTTGTCTTTTGGCAGCTTGCTAATTTCCATTCCGACGGGAATGGTTGGAGCTATAATTAGGTCCTCGCCTGAACCCTTGTTTGCCGACAAGGTCTATACGTCTTTTGCATGAACCTTCCTGGGAAAAAACGGTTGAACCCTTTTTTCAGGACATCTGTAGGGCCGTTCATATTTAAATTAAGGAAACTCATCATGAAATACGCAAGCTTCGCCGTTGCGGTATGTCTCCTCGTTCTCGGACTATCGGCCGCCGCCCGGGCCCAGGACCAGTCCCTGCCCTACTACCAGGCGGGCAACAACTTTTACTCCCAAAGGAATTACGACCAGGCCATCCGCTATTACCAAGCGGCCGCCCAAATGAATCCCCAACTGTGGCAGGCCTACCAGGGTGAAGGCAATTGCTACTATGCCAAGGGGGACAAGGCTTCCGCCCTCACCAACTACCAGAAGGCCCTGGCGATCAACCCCAACAATCCCCAGCTTTCGTCCTTCGCCCAGACCCTCCAAGCCCAACTGGGCACGGCGCCGCCGGCCCAGCCTTCGACCAACAATCCCGCGATGACGGTTTCAAATAATTCTCCTGCAGCATCTTCGGCGGCCAAGAATTTCGAAGTGGACCCCATGGCTGGAATCGCCATTTCCACCTCCACCGGATATGGTTTGGGTTTCGGCGGCGGAGTCGGCGCTTATTATTCCTTACCGCCGGATTCCAAACTGGCTATCGGAGGTTCAGTGGGTTTTTATACCTTCAGCAATTCAATGGCCACCACCGAAACGTTCTCGCCTTACGGTTCCAGAACCATTACAAGCAACGGGAATTGGACAAACATTGAGATTTTGGCTTCCGGAAAGATGCGGTTTGACGCGCAGGGCCTTAAGCCTTATCTATTGGGGGGAGTGGGCATTTCCCTTTTTGGAATAACCAGTTCGGGTGGCACCACCTACAACCTGAATCCCCCTTATAACCAGCCTCCCTACACCAGCTATTATCAGAATTCCAGTTCCCCAAGCATTTCAGGTTCCAGTATTTATCCCACCCTCCAGGCGGGAGGCGGCTTGGAACTCCAGATGGGGCCGGACATGGAAATTTTTGCCGAGACAAAATACAGCTTAATCATTGGGCAGAATGGCACAGCCGGCTATGAGCCTGTTGCAATTGGGTTGAGTTTTAAGATGTAACCAGGCTGTTTTAAAAAAACCACCCGGCAAAGGCTGGGTGGGGTTTTTATTTGGGCCAACCACCGCTTGTGCCGGCCCCACCCCGCCCGTAAGATACTCCCTCGCTTTTAGAAGGGAGCCGGGTTGAACCCGTTCAAAGAAAACAAAGTCCTCCGATTCCTGGGCTCGGTGAAACTGGCCCTGCCCATGCTGCTCATCCTGGCCGCATTGCTGGCCACGGGCACCATCGTCGAATCCCGGTTCTCCACGGCCGTGGCCAAACGCTTCGTTTACGGCACCTGGTGGTTCGGCGGATTCCTGCTCCTTTTGGCGGTCAACCTCCTCTGCTCGGCCTTTTCCCGCTTTCCCTGGAAAAAACACCAAACGGGGTTCGTCATCACCCACCTGGGCATCATCTGCATCCTGGCGGGGTCCCTCATCACCCAGCAGGGAGGGGACGACGGCCAAATCGCCCTGAAGGAGGGCGAAACGGGGCACGTCTTCCAGGAGGAAAAACCCACCCTTTATTACCAGCTCAACGACGAGCCGATCCAAAAAATCCCGGCCTCCTTCCCCTTCCGGCCCCCCTCCCCCGACCACCCCTTGATGGTGAGGCTGGAGAATGAGGGCCTTTTAATGGTGAACCAGTTCTACCTGAACGCGCAAAGGACCGTCCGGGGCCGGAACGTCGAAAAGGGGGAAAAGGGGTTCCCGGCGGTGCATGTGGAGCTCAACAGCTCCTTCGTGCATGAGGACCAATGGCTTTTCCTGGGGGACGCGGACAACGACCACCTGGACCTGGGCCCGGCTTCGGTGTTTTTTGAAAAAGAATCGGACTGGAAAAAACGGCTCTCCCACGGCGGAAAAGGGATACCCGATAACGCCCTGGCCATCCTCCTGGCCCCCGACGGCAGCCTGAAATACCAGACCCGTTACCACGGCCAGCCGGGCGGGGAACCCCAGGCCCTGGCCCTGGGTCAGGACTACCCCACCGGGTGGATGGACATGCAGTTCAAGGCGCCCGAGCGCCTGTCGGAAGGCCTGCCCGAGGAAACCTTCGAATCCCAGCCCTTTCCTTACCAAAAGGACCTCCAGCCCGCCCTGCATTTTGAGGTGCTGCAGGGAACGGAAAAAAGGGAAGGCTGGGTGGGCTACCAATCCTCGCCCGTTTCCTTTACCTTATCCCAAGGGCAGGCCTATGCCCTGGGTTACGGGCCCAAGAAGATCGACCTTCCCTTCGCCCTGCGGCTTCTCAAGTTCAAGGTCGGGTTCGATCCGGGCACCGAAAAGCCGGCTTCCTACGCCAGCGACGTCTTTTACATGGACCAGGCCAGCGGGGTCGAGACCCCCGCCCATATCTCCATGAACGAGCCCCTGCATTTCATGGGCTACACGGTCTACCAGGCCAGCTACGAGCAGGAACCGGACGGCAGCTATATCTCGGTCTTTTCCGTGGGGAAGGACCCGGGCATCTGGTGCAAATACGGCGGGGCCATCGTCCTGGTCCTGGGCATCATCTTCATGTTTTGGTTCAAGAATCCCGCCTGGAACAAGAGGGAAACGAATGGAATCTAAAAATCAAACGACAATCCGCCACAGATTCACACAGATGAACACAGATAGTGAAAAGATTTTCGGAAAGGCCCTTGTCAGTGTGCATCTGTGTGAATCTGTGGCTAAAAAGTTGTTTTTTGTTTTGATGTTACTTTCAGTTCTCTGCGGTTTAGCCTTTGCCGGGGAACTGGACTATCGGACCCTCTCCCTCATCCCGATCCAGGAAGGCGGGCGCTTTAAGCCCTTGGACACCTTCGCGCGGGAAAGCGTGCGGTTCGCCACGGGCCGGGAGGCCTATGAGGGCAGGAACCCGCTGGCCACCGTCCTGGATTGGGCCGCCCACCCCCAGGCCTGGGACAACAAGAATTTCATCCTGGTGGAGAACCTGGATTTCCGCTCCCTGATCGGCATTCCCCAGGACCAAAAATGGGTCTCGCCCCAACTGCTGATCAACCACGAGGGGTTCATCGCCTACGCCAAGAGCAGTTACGCCAAACAGCAGAGAAAGATCACCCTGGACCCCAAGGAGAAAGAATCCCTGGCGGTCTTCGGAAGGCTCCAACGCTACGAGGACGTCAAATCGGGGGAGGTCCTGGCCCTGGTCCCTGTGGCCGACACCGCCACCCAGAAATGGGGAACCATCGGGGATTTGAACCGCGCCTACCATGAAAGCAAGGCGGCCGTGCCGGAGGCGGCCCTGGGGGTGTTGGAATCCTTCGCGGGGGTTTTGAACGCCTATGACAAGGGCGATGACGCCCAGTTCCAGGCCCAAAGCCAGGCCCTTTCCCAAATCCTCGCCCAGATCGGCGGCAAGGACTATCCGGACCCGGGCAAGATGCGCCTTGAGACCCAGTTCAATTCCCTCAAGCCCTTCCGCTGGGCCTGGATCATCTACCTGGTGGCGGCCCTGTTGACGGCCCTGTCCTTCGTCTTCAAGTCCCCCAGGGCCTACAACTGGCTCTACCTTCCCGGCTTCGCCCTGTTCGTCACGGGCCTGGGCATGAGCACCTGCGGCTTCGTGATGCGCTGCCTCATCGCGGGGCGCCCCCCGGTTTCCAACATGTACGAGTCGCTCATCTGGGTGACCTTCATGATGACGGTCTTCGCACTCATCTTCGAGCTGATCTTCAAGGTGCGGCTTTTTGTGTTGGCCGGCTCCATCCTGGCCTGGGTGGGTTTCGTGCTGGCGGACAACATCCCCACGGTGCTCAGCCCCTCCATCGAACCCATCGAGCCGGTCCTGCGCAGCAGCTTCTGGCTGACCATCCACGTCCTGACCATTACCTCCGGCTACGCCGCCTTCCTCCTCTCGCTGGGCATCGGGCATGTCTGCCTTTGGTTCCTTTGGTTCAGGCCGGGGCGGAAAGAGACCCTGCAAAAGCTCACCAGGATCCTTTACCGGGTGGTGCAGGTGGGGGTGGTGCTTTTGGCCGCGGGAACCATCCTGGGCGGGGTCTGGGCCAACTATTCCTGGGGCCGGTTCTGGGGCTGGGACCCCAAGGAAACCTGGGCCTTGATCGCGCTTTTGGGCTACGTGGCCATCCTGCACGGCCGGCTGGCGGGCTGGCTGAGGGAACTGGGGTTCACCATCGGAGTGGTATCGGCCTTCCTGGGGGTCTTGATGGCCTGGTACGGGGTCAATTTCATACTGGGCGTGGGGCTTCACAGCTACGGCTTTTCCAAGGGCGGGCTGCCCTACGTCATCGCCTTCGTGGCCTTTGAGATCGTCCTATTGACGGTCGTGGGCCTGAAGGCCGGCAAGGGCAAGCTCAGTGCGGTCGATACACCCATGCCGGAGAAATCCCTCAACCCGAGATAAGGTTCCTTAAAAACAAAAAAAGCCCGCGGATCACATGGATCCACGGGCTTTTTTATTGGGTTCTTCTTCAGAAGCCGTAAAGTTTCCCGAATTTACCCTTCAGGTAACCTAAAAAGAATTCGGTGCTCAAGGGCTGGCCCGTGGCCTTCACGCAAAGGTCGCCCGCCCGGTAACGCTGGCCCTGGGCATGGATCTTCTCATTCAACCATTTTTTCAATGGGGCGAATTCGCCCTTTTCGAACTTCGCTTCCAGGCCACCCACTTCCTTGTCCGCGGCGGCGAAGAACTGGGCCGAGTAGAGGTTCCCCAAGGTATAGGTGGGGAAGTAACCAAAACTGCCGTGGCTCCAATGCACGTCCTGCAGGCATCCCATCGCGTCGCTGGGGGGCGTGATCCCCAGGTATTTCTTCATGGCATCGTTCCAAGCCGCCGGGATATCGGAAGTCTTCAACTTATCGCCGATCAGGGCCATTTCAATGTCGTAACGCAGGCAGACATGCAGGTTGTAGGTGACCTCGTCCGATTCGGTGCGGATCAAGGAAGGGGCCGAGTGGTTGATGGCGAAGTGGAAGGTTTCCAGCGTGAGGTCGTCAAAGACGCCCGGGAAGGCCTTCTTCAACTCCGGGAAGAAGAACTTCCAGAAGGCCAGGCTGCGGCCCACCAGGTTTTCCCAGAGACGGGACTGGGATTCGTGGATGCCCAGGGACACCGCCGAGGCGCGGGGCGTGCCGTAATGGCCGTCGGAGGGCAGGTTTTGGTCGTAAATGCCGTGGCCGGATTCGTGCAGGGTGCTGAAGAAGGAATTTTCGAAATTCTTCTCCTCGAAGCGCGTGGTGATGCGGGTGTCCGCCGGGCCCAAGCCGGTGGTGAAGGGGTGGGCGGAAATATCGATGCGGCCTTTGGCGAAATCAAAGCCGATGGCCTCGGCCATGCGCCGGCAAAAGGCCTGCTGGACGGGGATGGGACAGGCGCGCTTGAGGATGGAAACGTCCGGCTGCCGCTTGGAGGAGGTGATCTTGGCCACCAGGGCCGAAAGGCTTTCCTTCAGGGGGGGGAAGAGCCGGTTGAGTTCGGCCGTGGCCAGGCCGGGTTCGTAATCCTCCAGCAGGGCGTCGTAAGGATGGTCCTTGTAGCCGTAGCATTTGGCCTGTTCGCGGCAAAGGGGGATGATCTTGTCCAGCCAGGGCTGGAAACGGGAGAACTTGTTCTCCTTGCGGGCCTCGACCCATTCCACCTGGGCCTGGGAAGTCACGCGGGTCATTTCCTCCACCAGTTTCTGGGGCAGTTTGGTGGACCGGTCGTAGGACCGGCGCCATTCGCGCAGGTTGACCGCGGCATCCGAAAGGGGGTCAGCAGACAGGTCCTTGGAGGATTCGGCCTTGGCCATCAGTTCCCCCACCTTGGGGTCGGTGAACTTCTGGTGGCACATGCCCGCCAAAAGGGACAACTGTTCGGCCCGGTAGGCGGCATTGGCGGCGGGCATATAGACTTCCTGGTCCCATCCCAGCACGCCGGCGGTATTGCCCAGGACGCCGATTTCCTTCATACGGTGCAACAACTCGTCATAGGCTTTTTCGGGACTCATGTTACCTCCAGTAAAGTTCACAGTTGACGGTTCGCAGTTCGCAGCAAAAGCATTTTAGGATGTTGCCGAAAACGGCCGACTGCGAACTGCCAACTGGTTTTAGAGATCCTCACTCAACCCCACCAGTACCGGCACATCCTCCTGGGTGAGGTTGTTGTAAAGAAGAAGGTTGTAGCGCCCTTCGATAAAGGCGTGTTCCCCCTTGTGGAAGTCGAATTGGAACCCGATCCCCGCCACCACGGCAAAGGACGAAGTGGTGTAGCCGCTGGGGCTGTCGAACTGGAAGTCATAGCCGGGGCCCAGCAGGAAATAGGGGGCCCAGCCCGAGGAGGGGTTCAAGATCTTCACCTCGGGTGTGACCCGGACATCCACCAGGGACAGGCCGCCGCCGGTGAAAAACCAGGGGCTGACGGACAGCTCCAATTCGGTGGCGGGGTTCAAGCGGTAACCCAGGAACATGTTTCCGCCGCCGCCCAGGGTGTAATCCGAATCCCAGCCTTGCAAGGGGGCGTCGCAGCCCATGCCCATCCCCAGGTACCAGCCGGACCCGGTAGTAGGGGAACTGGAGTCGGAAAGGTCCGCCGCCTTCGAGGTGGAAAACGCCGAAAAGAACAGACAACCCAGGACAACCAGGATCGCTTTTTTCATAAGGCCCTTTCTTGAGGCAGGATTCGCCCAGGATTATACCTTTTGCCGGAAGCAGGATTCAATTTGAAGGGTTGAACGCCGGGAACGGTTGGGGGTGTTTTTTAGCCGCTCAAAACCGCTTTTCCACCGTCTATTTCCGGCAAGCCGGTATATTGTGAAAGACGGGGCCGAAAGGATTTTTTATCATGGGTATAATCGGTTTAAATTATTTTAAGGCCCTCTTTCATTGAAAAGATTCCTCCGAAAAAACTGGTGGATCCTGTTTTTGCCCCTGGTCCTGGGGGCGGTCCTTTTCTTCACCTTGCGGCCGAAGAAAGCGGAGGTGCAGTACTACACCGTCCAGGTCCAAAAGGCGGACCTCCAATCCACCGTCCTTTCCACGGGGGTGGTCCAGCCCCAAAACCGGCTGGAAATCAAGCCGCCCGTCAACGGCCGGATCGACCGGGTGCTGGTCAAGGAAGGGCAGTTCCTCCACCAGGACCAGGTCATGGCCTACATGAGCAGCAGCGAGAGGGCCCTCCTGCTGGACTCGGCCCGGGCCCAGGACAAGCAGGAGGAGGCCCGCTGGGCGGAGATGTACAAGCCCATCCCCATCGTGGCGCCCCTGGACGGGATCCTCATTAAAAGGGCGGTGGAGCCGGGACAGACGGTCTCCACCGGTGACGTGCTTTTGGTGATGTCCAACCACCTCATCGTCAACGGCCAGGTGGACGAGACCGACCTGGGACGGATCCAGGTGGGCCAGCAGGCGGTGATCACCCTGGACGCCTACCCCGACATGCCCATCGAGGCGGTGGTGGACCGCATCGCCTACGAGGCCCAGACGGTCAACAATGTCACGGTTTACAACGTGGACGTGCTTCCGAAGAAAATCCCCCCCGTCATGCGCAGCGGCATGACCGCCAACGTCAATTTCATCACGGCCAAGAAGACGGGGGTGCTGGTGCTGCCCTTCGAGAGCATCCAGAGGGACAAGGGCAAAGCCACGGTGCTGGTACCCGACCCCCAAAACCCCCTGAAGGTAACCCCTAAGGCGATCCAGACGGGCCTCTCGGACGGCCAAAAGGTGGAGGTGGTTTCGGGCCTGAAGGAAGGGGACACGGTGAAAGTCGAGGTGGTGGACCTGGGCGACGGGCCCAACCCCATCCCGCCCTGGGACCGCAAGACGAAAAAGTAAAACCCAAGCCTTTTACGGCGGGAAGCGCCCATGATCCAGATTTCCAACCTCAGCAAAACCTACCACATGGGCAAGGTCCGCGTGGAGGCCCTTCGCAACGTCTCCCTCTCCATTGAAGGGGGGGAGTTCGTGGCCATCATGGGGTTTTCCGGCTCGGGAAAATCCACCCTGCTCCACGTCCTCGGCCTCTTGGATAAACCCGATTCGGGCTCCTACCGCCTGATGGGGAAAGAAACGGCCCATTTGGGCGAAGACGATCTGGCGGCCTTGAGGGCCCAGACCATCGGTTTTGTTTTCCAGCAGTTCCACCTGCTTCCCCGGACCACGGCCCTGGAGAACGCCTCCTTGCCCTTGCTCTACACCACGGGTGCGGGCCCGAAAAACCGGCCCCGGCAGTTACTGGTTGAAGTGGGTCTTTCGGGCCGCCTGGCCCACAAGCCTAACGAGCTTTCGGGCGGCCAGCAGCAGCGGGTGGCGGTGGCCCGGTCGCTGGTCAACAATCCCCGGATTATCCTGGCCGACGAGCCCACGGGTAATTTGGACAGTAAAAGTTCACACGAGATATTGGCGCTCCTGCAAAAGCTCAACCGCCAGGGCATTACGGTCGTCCTGGTCACCCATGAATGGAGCATTGCCCGGCAGGCCAAACGGATCATCCACATCCAGGACGGCAGGGTCGAATCGGACCGCCGGTTGGCCGGGGCCAAGGCCGTTCCCAAGCCCCGGGCAGGGGAGGATCCGGCGATTTCCCCCAGCGCCGCCCCTACCAAGCCCAACCTGCGGCAGGCGTCGGAATATTTCCAGCAGGCCTTCCGGTCGCTCTGGGCCAACAAGATGCGCACGGGGCTTTCCATCCTGGGCATCCTGATCGGGGTCTGGGCCTGCATCATCGTCATGGCCGTGGGGGCGGGGACCAAGATCTCGGCGCAGAAGGCCATCGCTTCCCTGGGCTCCAACGTCATCCAGCTCCAGCCCGGCACCCGCACCATCGGGGGCGTTTCCCTGGGCTGGTGGGACCCCATGACCCGGCTGACCCTGGGCGACTACGAGGACATCGGCCGGCTCATCCCGGGCGTCAAGCGCACGGCCCCGGAGATTTGGGGCAAGGTGCAGGTGACCTATGGGGACAAGAACTGGAGCACCTACCTGGTGGGCACCTCGCCCAATTTCGCGACCATGAAGTCCTTCGTGCCCACGGCCGGCAGCTTCTTCACCGACGACGACCTTGTGCAGCGCAACAAGGTGGCGGTACTGGGCATGACGGATGTGCGCCAGCTTTTCGGGGACAAGAACCCGGTGGGGGCGGTCGTCAAGATCAACAAGATCAGTTTCCAGGTCATCGGCGTCTACCCCGAGAAGGGCGCCACCACCTGGTGGGATTCGGACGACATGATCCTGGTGCCGGTGACCACGGCCATGTACCGCGTCCTGGGCCAGGCTTTCGTCGGTTCGGTGGACATCGAGGCCTATAAGGCCGACCAGCTGACGGGCATCGGGGACTCGGTCAAGAGCCTCATGCTCCAGCGCCACCATATCCCGGCCACCCAGGACAAGGCCTTCCGCATCATCGCCATGTCGGACTACCAGAACGCCATGTCGGCCTTCGGCAACGTGCTGAGCTACTCGCTCCTGGGGGTGGCGGTCATCTCCCTTTTGGTGGGCGGGGTGGGCATCATGAACATCATGCTGGTCTCGGTGACGGAGCGCACGCGGGAGATCGGGCTTCGCAAGGCCATCGGCGCCAAGCGCCGGGACATCCTCTTCCAGTTCCTCATCGAATCCACCCTGGTCAGCCTCTCGGGAGGCCTGGTGGGGATGGGATTGGGCTGGGCTATGGCCCTGGCGGCCAGCGCGGTCTTCAACTGGGAAATGCCGGTCACGGCCTTCGCGGTGCTTCTGGGTTTCGCCTTCTCGGTGGGGGTAGGAATCCTGGCGGGTTTGTGGCCCGCCTATAAGGCCTCGCGGCTTAACCCTATCGATGCCTTGAGGTATGAGTAACCCAAAAATCGCCCGGGTCCCCGGCGTGGGCAAACATCCAATTTACTCAGTAATAACCGGTTGTAATCGCTCTTTTGATCTTCTGAACCGACCCAAGCCGTTTCGCCGTGGTCAAACGGCCCAGGTCCTCAATCTTCCCAGAATCCTGCTTATAAAAATCCAACACGCAAGAATACCCGATCCCGCCAACTTCATAATAAACGAAGTAATAAGGCCCTGAAGTGCCAGCGAAGATCAACCGGGCTTGGATCCCATCCCCTACGTCGGTTACCTGAAAGGTTTCGTCAGGATCAGCCATGACCTGGCGGGTGATAGTGACTCCCCTGGCCCTGGAACCGATCCGCAAGGGGTAGGGGAAATCTTCGATGCGATCGTAGGCATTAAAAGTTAGTTCTAAAAACAGCTTTTTATTTTGGTCACTGAATTCCGTTTGAAGCGGGAAGGTTTGTCCCCAATACCGCGCATCCGGATGTCGAGAAATATAAACCAGGGAATAAACCAGTAAGCTTGCCAA
>JAJPJW010000007.1 GCA_021324075.1 Pseudomonadota bacterium
CAGCTCCACGGGCCAGTTCCTCCGCCAGTGGAAAGTCAAAGGCTGGTCCCCGGAACAAATCGACATGGAGCCCCACATGTCCATCGACCAGGCTCGCGGCCTTCTATACGCTTCCGACGGCCGGGGGAAAAAGGTCTATTGTTACAAGTTGGATGGAACCCTGGCTTCGACCTTTGAGACCAATACGACCGGCGCTCCTTTGTTTATGGTGCCCATCGGAGTGGCCGTTGACAAAGATGGAAACCTGTACGTAGTTGATGCCGGAGCGGGGAAAATCCTCAAACTGAAGGGACAGTTTTAGCCTTTAATCGAGGGGGTTGGTTTCCTGCAACATACCAGGCGTTGGGGGGAAGAATGCCGAAGACGAAAAAAAAGCCGCTTAAAAGCAAAAAGTCGAAAAAGGGTCTCAAAGTCTTTTTGCTCCTCTTCGGCCTTATCGCCCTAACGGTCCTTCTTTACCAGGTCGTCAATGTCCTCAACAAGGCGGTTTACGAGTCCAAATCCGTCCAGGTCAATGTGGACGTGGAATGGGGCACTCCTGGGGACGGCCCCGGCCAGTTCAAGGAACCCCAGGATGTTGCAACGGACCAACAAGGCAACGTCTATGTCAGCGAGTTTAGCGGACACCGTATCCAAAAATTTGACGCAAATGGAACGCCCCTTTTGTCCATCGGCAAGGAAGGGAAGGACGAGGGTGAGTTCGAGCAGCCCAGCGGGCTCTTCGTCGACATCCAGGGCGATATCTATGTTTGCGACACCTTCAACCACCGGATTCAAAAATTCGACCCAACCGGGGAGGTTTTGAAGACCTGGAGCCACGGTTTTTTCGGTCCCCGTTCCATTGTCGGCACCTCCCAAAACCGGCTTTATGTGACCGATACGGGAAACCACAAAATCCAGGTTTTCGATATGGACGGGAATTTCCTTTCCGAATGGGGTCATTTCGGGACCGCCAACGGCTTGTTCCGCGAACCGGTGGGCATAACCGCCGACCCCCAGGGAAATGTCTATGTCGCCGATTCGGACAATCTCCGGATTCAAAAATTCGATCCCAACGGAAAATTCCTGGCGGCCTACAAAATCTCAACCTGGAAGGGAAAGAACGACGAAACGCCTTATTTATCCTTCTCCAACGGGTTTCTTTACGCCAGCAACGCCAGCCGGAACGCGGTGCTGCAATTGAACACCAACGGCAAACTGACAGCCATCTTCAACCGGAAAAACGACAAGTCGGGTTTTCCCTGGGCTGCGGGAATCGCGGTCGACGGCCAGAACCATGTTTTTGTGGTGGAGAAGGGAAATGGAAAGATTGCCCGCTTTACCGTCCCCCCCGTTTTGCCTTCCAAATAGGATTGTTTCCGGCGTCTTAAAATAATCGTTTGTTTCCAAACTAAAATGCAAATGGAACAGGATTTGAACGATGAAATCCAAAAACGCATCTAAAACCATCATTGTGGTTCCCACCTACAACGAAAAGGGGAACATCAATACGATTTATGAAAAGATTTTCAGAGCCTCCCAACTGAGCCATCTTTTGATCGTGGACGACAATTCACCCGATGGGACTGGAAAGATTGCCGATGGATTGGCCCGCAAGGACAAAAGGGTCCAAGTGCTCCACCGACCCGGGAAACAAGGACTGGGTTCGGCCTATGTGGCGGGGATGCGGTTTGCCATCGAAAAAGGGTACCGTAATGTCATCGCCATGGATGCGGATCTTTCCCATGATCCGGCGAATCTTCCGAGAATGCTGGAACTCTCAGAAAAATACGATCTCGTTATCGGTTCCCGATACGTGAAAGACGGCGGCATGGTGAATTGGAATGCCCGCAGATTCCTGATCAGCCAGCTGGCCAACCTTTACTGCCGTTGGTTCCTGGGATTGAGACAAGCCGATTGCTCGGGCGGCTTCAAGTGCTACCGGGCCGACTTATTGCGCAAAATCGGGATGGAGAACATCTTTGCAAAGGGGTATTCCTTCCAAGTGGAGATCCTTTTCCGGGCCGTGAGGGCTGGGGCCAAGGTGATCGAGATTCCCATTATTTTCGTGAATCGACATGTGGGTGAAAGCAAACTGAATTTCGGAGAGCTTTGGCAATTCTTCCTTACTGTTTTGAAACTGCGGTGGCGGGCCTGGCTGGGGCGGGTTTAGCGGCCAATAAAAAAGGCGGCCTTTAAGGCCGCCTTTTTTATTTTGAGGAAGATTGAACCGCAGCCGGAGAAGACAGCTTTAAGGGTTGTGGCTATGCCGGCCTTTCTTTTCTGGCGCGGGCGCAGGGGTCGGCGCAGGGAGAGGGTAATCGGCCGGGACGTCGCCGCGGTTCGTTTCGGTAAATCCATATTTGTCCGCCAGGTCCTTCCGCACCCATAGGCGGAAATTGTAACTCCCCAAATCCGACCAGACTTGACGGTAAAGCAGCCAGTTTTTCAAATCGCCCCAATCCACCATGTCGGGCCGGGCAGGAGCGAGGGGAATGAAATTGCTGAAAAGCCAGGTGAAGAACAGCCCGGGATTGATATCGGTGGCCGGATAGCCTTTCTTGAACCAGGAAGGCACCCACCAGATGCGCAGCTTATATTTTCGGTTCACGTAACCGGCCTGACTAAGGATGGGATAAGCCTGGGCATCTGATTCAGTGGCTGTGAAAACGATTGGATTATCGGCCATTGTGATGCTGGCCGGATGGTTCCGCCGTGTGAAGTCCCGCAACTGCCAGGCAAAGGGCCAGGAGCATTTGTCTTCGATCGTGAGAGGGAGACCGTCGTGCATAGCCCTTTCGGCATCGGTCGTGCCCGCCGGCGCTTCAGCATTGGGACCGCCTGTTTCACCATAGGAAATTTTCCGGATGATCTGTTCGACTTCCCGGCAGTCGGGACCGGATTGGACATAGACCAAAGGTTCGACCGGATTGGATTCATGGTAGAAGCTCAAAAGCACGGCGGAATGCAAGGAATAGGACAGCAAAAGCCCAAAGACGATGAGGGCCGCCGTCCGGACCGACTTTCCAAATTGCCCCGCCGGAACCGATTCCACGATTCGTCCGATGAAATAGGCCGTTAAGAGGAGCGCCGGAAGGAGGGGATGCAGGATCAACCAGGGCATTTTTTCGCCAGCCCAGGAAAACAAGGCCAAGGAACCCACATACCAATAGCCGAGGAAAATCGGGAGGTGGTTCCATCGATATTTTTCGAAATTGGGGTTTTGTCTATAACTTGGGTAAAAGAAAACATAAACCCGGGCCAGGGCGGGAACAAGCCAGTAATAAACCATGGCAACGATGGAAAAGAGGAAGGAAACCAGTTCATTGGCCGGCAATTGAGCCAGATAGTAGTACCAAGGCTCATCTCCCCGGTGGACATCGTGTTGTCCCCACCAGTATTCCAAGCCGCCAAAAGCGCCCATGTAGAGGTCGTTGAAAAGCTGGTGGGTGCGCGCCCAAACGTCGGGCTGGCTTGCGCCGACCGTGAAAAAGGTTGTAAAGAGCAGGGTAAAGATGATGCTACTGATCGCGATGGAACCCGTGAGGACGGGAGCCGTGTTTTTGAGCCATAACCAACAAAACCAAAGGACAAGTCCCAAGTAAGCTAGCAACAACAGAAAAGAAAAAGGAAGCGGGAAGATGATTCCGAGGCGGGGCCCAACCCTCAGAACTACTACTGCTAGAACCCACCATCCCAGCCAAGCTAGAAGGCTCCAGCTTATTTTTTCGAAACCGAGGCCGCATATGATTTCCCACAGTGGGCTTTCAGCCTTGTTTTTCTTGAAGTTTTCCTGCCACCTCAAAAAGAGTTGGACCAGGGTATAAATGAAGGCGGCACCCAGAAACAGGAAGAAAAGGGGATAAAAAGCCGGGGATGTTTTATCCGCAGTTTTGGCCCATAGGAGTCCGAACCCCGTTATTACGGCTGCAATAGCGACATTCATCCAAGGTAATAACCGCATGAAAAGATAGGTTCCCAAAACCGCCATGGTCAAAAAGATGGATTCTTTGGTGCAAAAGG
>JAJPJW010000023.1 GCA_021324075.1 Pseudomonadota bacterium
ACTTCTACTAACACCTCGGTCCCATCTACGGATACGGCTACTTTCACCTCGACCGATACGTCGATCCCGACCGACACTCCGACTTCGACGGCTACCAATACTGCAATCCCACCGACGGGTACGCCAACCTACACGTTTACTAACACTTCGGTGCCGCCCACCGACACACCGACGAGCACCTCCACCAATACCTCGGTTCCACCTACGGAAACGGCTACTTTCACCTCGACCGATACGTCGATCCCGACCGACACTCCAACTTCAACGGCCACCAATACCGCAGTCCCGCCGACGGATACGCCAACCTATACCTTCACCAATACGGCTGTTCCGCCCACGGATACCGCAACTTCCACTTGGACGAATACGACTGTTCCAACGGATAGCCCGACATCCACCCCGACTATTTGTTCCATCGCAACGGGACCCCTGGTGCAGTTAGGGTCCAGCAGCGTGACGATTTCCTGGGCCTCCAATTGCTCCGGCTTCGGGGCCGTCCATTTTGGGCTGGCGGCCGCCCAACTCAACGGCGTGGTTTCTGATTCGCATTTCACGACGGACCACACGGTGGTGCTGGCCAATCTGACGCAGGGACAGGCTTACTTTTATTTCGTGGCGACCTTGAACCGCAACGGGGTCATCACGGCCCAAAGCGACAGCCAGGGCTTCACCACCCTGGTCAACACGGCAACGCCCACCGCCACTTCGACCGCGACCCTCACTGCCACCGATACCCCGACCGGCACGCCGACTTCAACCCCCACCGATACGCCGACGGATACCATCACTTCAACCCCGACGGCAACGGCCAGCTTTACCCCGACCGCCAGCTTCACGCCGACCACCTGTTCCATTGCCACCGGGCCGTCCGTCCAGACGGGTTCGACCAGCGTGACGATCTCCTGGTCTTCCAATTGCACCGGCTTCGGCGCGGTCCACTTTGGGTTGACGCCGACCCTGCTCAACGGCGTGGTTTCGGACCCGCATTTCACGACCGCCCATACGGTGATCCTGCCTAATTTGCTCGCAGGCCAAACTTACTTTTGTTTCGTGGCGACCTTGAACCGTAACGGGGTCATTACGGCCCAAAGCGACACCCTGAACTTTGCCACACTCCCTTTGGCCCCCGTCTTTACGGCCACCACATCACCGACGCCCACCTTGCCGCCGACCTCGACGCCGACGGATATCCCCGTGGCGTCGCCAACCGACACCCCCACCTCAACCCCGGATAATTCCTCCGGGCCTTCGGGGACGCCTGCCCCCAATTAAGTCCGCCGGGACCTGGAGCCGCCCCGGGTTGTCCCCGCATTTTATTTTCCCCGTCCTTTCAGCGCCGCCCGGTTTATAATCCACTTGCCTTAACAGCTCCCAGGAGGGCTTATGCGCAGCATGACGGGTTTTGGGCGTGGCGCCGGACAAACGAAGTCCGTCCAAGTGGTGGCGGAAATCAAAACCGTCAACCACAAATACCACGATCTTTCGGTAAAACTTCCCTCGTCCTACCAGTCCATGGAGCCGGAAGTGCGGGAAATGATCCTTTCCTCCGTCACCCGGGGTAAAGTCGACTTTTTCCTCAAGGACCTCTCACCGGCAAGGCCCAAGACCGTCCAGATCAACGAAGAACTGATCACCGAATACCTGAAGGCCGCCAAAAAAGCCGCGACCCGCTTCAAGATCAAGGGCGAAATTTCCGTCGAAAGCCTGCTCCGCATGCCCGACGTCCTTTCCGTCGTGGAGGAGGAACGGCAGGAATCGGAGCAAAAAAAGGCCCTCTTGGAAGCGGTGCAAGAGGCCCTCAAGGCCCTGGAAAAGATGCGCCAGTCGGAAGGCGCGAGGCTTGGCAAGGATTTGTTGGAGCGGGCCCGGGACATTTCGGGAGTGGTCCAGCAAATCCGCGGGCGGCATAAGGCAGTCATGGTGGAAAAGCTGAAGGCTTTCCGCGACAAAATCGGCGAATTTCTTCCCGAGCCCCTCCAGGACCAAATGCGGTTATCCACGGAAGAAGGCATCACCCTTCAGCGGCACGACATCGCGGAGGAATTAACCCGCCTGGACAGCCATTTGGAAGCCCTCCAAGAGACCTTGAAGGACAAGGGCAGCGTGGGGCGCAAGCTGGACTTCCTCATCCAAGAGATGAACCGGGAGGCCAATACGGTGGGTTCCAAATCCGCCGATTCCAAAATGGCGCAGAGCGTGGTGAGGCTCAAGGAACTGCTGGAACAGCTCCGGGAGCAGATCCAAAACATCGAGTAAACCCTTCCCATGAAAACCGGCAAACAGGGAGTTCAAAAGAAAACAGGGCTGATGATCGTCCTGTCCTCGCCGTCGGGCGGCGGCAAAACCACCATCGCCCACCGGCTTTTGAAAAGGGACAAGAACGTCATCCGCTCCGTTTCCTGCACCACGCGAAAACCCCGGCCGGGAGAGCGGAATGGGCGGGATTATTTTTTCACCACGCCCGCCCGGTTTAAGGCTATGGCCGCCCGGAAGCAGTTCCTGGAATGGGCCAAGGTCCACAATCATTTTTATGGAACACCCCGGCGTTGGGTTGTGGAACAGATGGAAAGGGGCAGGGACGTCCTGTTCGTCATCGACGTGCAGGGCGGAAAAGCCATCAAGAAGGGCCACCGCGAAGCCCTGCTTATTTTCCTGAAGCCGCCTTCCTTCTCAGTACTGAAGGGCAGGCTGGAAGGCCGGCAAAGTGAAAAGAAAGCCGACCTGAAAATCCGCCTGGACAACGCCAAGTGGGAAATGCGGGAAGGCCGACACTACGATTACCACGTCGTCAACGACCGCCTCGGCCAGGCGGTCTCCCAAGTCGCCAAAATCATCAAAAAAGAGCGCCAATCCGGCCGCCACCCTTCGGCTTGACCCTCCTGGGGGGGCTTGCGACCCATTTTGCGTTATGTTTTTCAAGGGTTTTGAGTATAATTCAGCCTCTTTCACCCGACTTAGACCAGGAGAAATCATGACCGACGACAAGAAGGCCCCCAGTTCCGAAACCGGGCTTGAGAACCGATACATGTCCGTTTTGGCCGTTTCCAAACGGGCCCGCCAGCTTTTGGAACGCGCGGAAAAACACAACCTGACCGTGGATACGGAGAAGGTGATCCTTCAATCCCTCAACGAATTCGTCGACGGAAAAGTGACCTATACCAATACGCCCGTCCCCTCCAAAAAGAAGAAGAAAGACGAAGAATAACCACTTCCGGCCCCGGCTGGCGGCTGTCAGCAAACACTTGCGGCGCAAGGCCGTAAAGCCGAAATTTGAAAGCAGAAACCTGACAGCTGGTGCTCCATGAAGCTTTCCACTCGAAAACCAAGGGTTTTGTTGGGCGTCACGGGCAGTGTGGCCGCCTACAAGGCCGTCGAACTCATCCTCGCCCTCAAGAAATTCGCCGAAGTCAAAGTCGTGCTCACCCAGGCGGGTTCGCGCCTGGTTCCGGAAAAGGCCCTGGCCAAGGCTTCCGGTTCTCCGGTCTGGAACAGCCTGTTCAAGGGCTCCACGCCCATCCCGCCGGGGACCCCCAGTGGAAGCCATCCCCTCGCCGTCGTCCCCCACATCGAATACGCCAAGGCGGCGGACCTGGTCCTGGTCGCGCCGGCTTCCGCCGATTTCCTGGGCAAGCTGGCCTTGGGGCTGGCCGACGACCTCCTGTCCACTCTCTGCCTTTACGCCACATGCCCCTTATGGGCGGCTCCCGCCATGAACGTCAAAATGTGGAACCACCCGGCGGTGGTCAGGAACCGGGAAATCCTGCAGGAAAGAAGCGTCCGTTTCCTAGGGCCCGACAGCGGGCACCTGGCCTGCGGGGAAGTGGGGGACGGCCGTTTCGCCGAACCCCTGGAAATCGCCTACCAGGTGGAGAGTTATTTAAGGCGATTCGGGACATGGAAAGGGAAGCGGGTACTCGTCACCGCCGGGCCCACCCAGGAACCCATTGATCCCGTCCGGATGATCACGAACCATTCCAGCGGGAAGATGGGCTATGCCTTGGCCCAAGCCGCCCTGAACCGGGGTGCGGAAGTCACGCTCATTACCGGTCCCACGCGCCTTATCCCGCCGCCCGTATCCAAAGTCGTCCGGGCGGAGAGGGCCGTTGAAATGCACCGGCGGGTCCTTGAGAACCTGGCCAGCGCCGACATTGTCATTATGGCCGCGGCCGTATCCGACTACCGGGTCCAAAAGGTTTTCAGGACGAAGATCAAAAAGGCGACCGGCGGGCTTTCCCTCCGGCTGGAAAAGAACCCTGACATCCTGGCGGATGTATTGGCAAGGAAGAAGGCCTTCCAGACCGTCATCGGTTTCGCGGCTGAAACGGACCACCTGGAGAAGAACGCCCTGGCCAAATGGAAAAAGAAACCTTGCGATTTGCTGGTGGCCAACGTGGTAGGGAAGGACGGCACGGGGTTTGACGCCGACCGGAATGAATTGACAGTTTTCAGCAAAAAAGACAACAAG
>JAJPJW010000210.1 GCA_021324075.1 Pseudomonadota bacterium
CAACCGGCTCTTCAGCGGATACCACAACAAGCTCCTGGTAGTGACCAACGCCAAAACGGGGAAAGTGGTCCAAACGCTGCCGATCGGCGAAAGGGTGGACGGGACCTGTTTCGACCCCGATTCGTCCACGGTCTTCAGCTCCAACGGCGACGGAACCCTGACGGTCATCCACGAGGATTCGCCGAACAAATACACCTTGGTGGAAAATGTCCAGACGGAAGTCAGCGCCAAGACCATGGCTTTCGACCGGAAAACGGGCCATGTCTTCCTGTCGGCGGCCAAATTCGAGCCGCAACCCACCCCGACCAAGGAAGACCAAAAACCCCGGCGCAAGGTGGTTCCGGGGTCTTTTCATGTTTTGGTTTTAGGAAAGTAACCGTCGTTTTTGGTTCTAAGGCCGCCCTCCGGGGCGGCCTTTTTTATTTGAGGATGACCCCGCCGCCGACCACGATGTCGCCGTCGTAGAAAACCGTGGACTGCCCGGGCGTGACGGCACGGGCCGGGTCCTTGAGGACGACCTTGACCTGCTTGGGGCCTTCGGGATAAATGACCGCCGGCTGCTCCACCGACCGGTAGCGGATCTTGGCCAGGACCTCCCGGGGCTCGGTGATGGCGTCCCAGGCCACCCAGTTCATCTCCCCCACCCCAAATTCCTTGACGAAGGTATCCTTGTCCCGCCCCACCACCACCGTGGCGGTGTCGGGCTGGAGTTCCACCACGAAATAGGGCCCGCCGGAGAGGCCCATGCCCTTGCGCTGGCCGATGGTGTAGCCTGCGATCCCTTCGTGGCGTCCCAGGACCTTGCCCTCCACGTCCACGATATTGCCCGGCACGAAGGCCCGGGGCCGGTGGGCCTTCACGAAATCCCGGTAGCTCTTCTGGGTCACGAAACAGATTTCCATGCTTTCGGGCTTCTCAGCCGTATTGAGCCCCATGCGCTTGGCCGTTTCCCGCACCTGGGGTTTGGTGATGTCGCCCAACGGGAAAAGCAGGTGGGAAAGCAGTTTCTGCGTGAGCTTGTAGAGGACATAGCTCTGGTCCTTGTCCAGGTCCGCGGCTTTGCGCAGGCGCCAGCGTCCCGTGGCCGGGTCCTGGTCCACTTTGGCGTAATGGCCCGTGGCCATCTTCTCACAGCCCAGGGTGAGGGCCTGCTGGAGTAAAAGGGGCAGCTTGGCGAAACGGTTGCATTCCACGCAGGGGTTGGGGGTGAGGCCCTGTTCGTACTCGTCCAGGAACCGGTCGACGACCCGGGCCCGGAACACGTCCAGTCCCTCGTTGACGTAATGGGGGGCCCCCAGCTTCAGGGCCACGTCCCGGGCATCCTGGATGTCCTCCACCGAGCAGCAGCGCTGGCCCTTGGGTTCGACGGTCTTGACCGCCACCGCGCCGTTCTCGCCTGGGGTGATCTCGCAGGGCAGTATCTTGAGGGTCAGGCCCATGACTTCATGGCCCTGCTCCTTCAAAAGGCCCAGCACGGTCGAGGAATCCACCCCGCCGCTCATGGCAACACCGATCTTCATGGCTTTGCCAACTCCTTTAAGGCCTTCACGGCCTTTTCAACTTCTTTTTCCGTATTGTAATACCCGAAACTGAACCGAACCGTGCCGACGGGATGGGTGCCGATGGTCCGGTGGGCCAGGGGGGCGCAATGGAGGCCCACCCGGGTCATGATGCCGTATTTCTGGTCCAGTTCAAACCCCACCTCGGAAGGGTCCCGTCCTTCGACGTTCAGGGAAACCACCCCCACCCTTTCCTTTTCCGCGCCTCCCGGGAGCCCGTAGAGCTTGACGCCCTTGATCCGGCCCGCTTCCGCGAGGAAGGCCCCGGTCAGCGCCTCTTCCTTGCGCCGCACCGCCTGGACGCTGGTCTTTAACAGGAAATCGGCGGCGGCCTTCAACCCCGCCAGCCCCCAGTAATTCTGGGTGCCGCTCTCGAACTTGTCCGGCCATTGGGAGGGTTGTTCCTCTTTGTCGCTGTTGGAGCCCGTGCCGCCTTCGATAAAGGACTCCAGGTTCCATTTGGGAGAAACCGCCAGGCCGCCGGTCCCCGGCGGGCCCATCAGGCCCTTATGGCCCGTGAAGCAAAGGAAGTCGATGTGCATGGCCTGCATGTCGATGGGCACCACGCCCGCCGTCTGGGCCGTGTCCACCAGGAAGGCCACTTCCCTCTTGGCGCAAAGGGCGCCCACTTCCTCCACCGGGTTGAGGTTGCCCGTCACGTTGGAGGCATGTACCAGGCAGGCCAGTTTGGTATTGGGTTTGAAGGCCTTTTCAAAATCGTAAGGGTTCAGCCTCCCCAGGCTGTTCGCGGGGACGATCGTATATTCGATCCCCTTTTGCGCCTTGAGCTTGTTCAAGGGCCGGATGACCGCGTTGTGTTCCATGCTCGAAAGCACGACGTGGTCGCCGCTCTTGAGGAAACCCTTCAAGGCGGTGTTGACGGCCTCGGTTACGTTCTTCGTATAGAGAAGGCGGTCCAGCCGTTGGATATGGAAAAGTTTTCCGAGGGCCTGGCGTGTTTGAAAGATCAGTTCATTGGCCCGGATACCGGCCTCGTAGGTCCCCCGCCCGTGGGAAACGCCCACTTCGGTGGCGTATTGCACGACGGCCTTGAGCACCTGGGGCGGCTTTTGCCGTGTGGTAGCCGCGCAATCGAGGTAGATGGGTTTGAGTTTTTTCTTTTTCATAGGCTGGCGATTCTAACACCAAAGGAAAGCTTTTGCAGGAAAGCACCGGGGCGCAGGAAAGGAGCCCGCAGGAAACCTTGGGTTAGTCGGCTTTTGGCAGGTACTTTTCAGGATCCACGGGCATGCCGTGGATGCGCACTTCGTAATGCACATGGCTTCCGGTGCTGCGGCCGGTGGAGCCCACATAGCCGATGATCTGGCCCCGCTTGATCTCGTCGCCCACCTTTACGTCCACGCGCGAGCAATGGCCGTAACGGGTGCTGAAGCCGTAGCCGTGTTCGATGGCCACCATTCGGCCATAGCCAGCCTCCCAACCCGCATAGGTCACGATGCCGTCGGCCGTGGCGCGGATGGGGGTATTGACCTCGTTGGCGATATCCACGCCCATATGCCGCCCCGGTTCCCCGGTCAGGGGCGAAGCCCGTTTGCCGAAACCGGAGGTGATCCAACCCTTGACCGGCCAGATGGAGGGCGTAGCCGACAGGATGGAGCGTTGCTTGTCCAGGAAAACGTTGATTTCCTTGAAACTGGCCTCCTGCTGGGTAGCCTGCTGGTTGGTGAGTTTGAGGCTGGCATTCACCTTATTCATCAGCTGGTCGTTCTTCTCCAGGAGCAATTGGGAAAAGTGGGCCGTATCTTCCTCGGTGGGGCCGCCCATGCCGGTGAATTCGGAAACGACCTCCTTACGGTCGCCCAGTTTAAGGAGCTTGCGGAACTTGGAATCCATGTCCGCCATGCGGGAAAGCAGGGTGCGGTTGGTCTCCAACTCACTCATGATTTCCTGCATATTGCTCTTGAAGCGTTGTTCGGTCAGTTGGGCCAATTGGTAGTTCACATTCTGGGAAACGGCCCAAGCCGCCCAGACGAGGAGCACGCCCATTCCCAAAAGGAGCGCATGGAGGGTGAAAAGGTGGGTTTTGATTTGAACGGCCTTGCCGCCATCATGGGGCACGACCATGAACGTCATTTTTTTCCGGAAGTAAGAGCGTAGAAAGTGGGGCATTGTCCTCGTCAATCCTTGAAACGGTAAAACCGGCCGTTTAGGGCCACTTTTAAAATAAGGGGCCGCTAAAAGCCTGTCAATTGTATAGGAAGCCGTCGGGGGTTAAAAGGTTTGGTGATTATCCCCTTGACATATGGTAAGTCTTTTGTTATCCTTAGGTTCATGGAGGTTAAACCATGACCAACGTAAAAGACTTTTTCGACAAGTTTCCGACAGATGATGCGTGCCTGGACCACCTTATGGAAACTCGTTACGGCAAGGAATTTGAGTGCCCCAACTGCAAACGTAACGCTAAGTTTTACCGGCTCAAAAAACAACCGGTCTATTTGTGCCAATGGTGCGGCTGGCACATTCACCCTATGGCCGGAACCATCTTTCAAGACTCTCACACTCCCCTTCAAAAATGGTTCTATGCCATTTATCTTTTCACTACTACTCGTCATGGAGTAGCGGCCAAGGAAGTTCAAAGACAGATTTCTGTTACTTACAAAACCGCTTGGAGGATGTGCCACCAGATCAGGCAATATATGGCCGAAGTAGATGGCGATGATGCTTTGGGCGGAACGGTTGAAGTGGATGAAACCTATGTGGGCGGAATTAAAAAGGGTTTTGGCCGTGGCAAAGGCGTTTATATGACCAACAAAACGGTGGTCTTTGGAATGGTTGAAAGGAACGGGGACGTTATGACCCGTGTTGTTCCGAACGCCCAAAAGAAAACCCTTTATCCGATTATCAAAGAAAATGTGAAGCAGTTTTCCAAGATCATGTCGGATGATTCCAGGTCTTACGACAATATCAGCAAAGGGCCTAAAGGGTACATTCACCAAAGTGTTGACCACACCCACAAAGAATATGTTCGGGGAAATGCCCATATCAATTCCATCGAAGGCTTTTGGAGCCAACTCAAGAGAAGCATCAAAGGCACCCATATTCACGTTTCCAAGCGTCATATGCCAAAATACCTCGGAGAATTTGAATTCAGGTACAACATGCGCTCTACCCCTTACCTGATGTTCGACCGCCTTTTAAAGGCTTTTTAACAGGTTTATTCTTGGCGATTCGCCCAAGAGCATCCTCAACCCGCCTCAAATCCCCTTCGGATGGATGCTCTTTGATAAAACGGTCTAAAAGGCCCTTTCTACGGGCTTCTTCAAGAGAAATGTATTTTCCTATGGACATCAAACATCCTTAAAAACGAAAACATTTACATCATTAACTGAAACTTTTTCCAAAGTATCGCCGGTATTTATTTTTTTCTTTTTAATCTTCTCAAGATATTCGGATATATCTTTAAATAGAGCTTTATGAGCCGACTCATTGTTATAAACAATTTCGGGAGCGTGAGAAGAATATATTGAATTTAAGGAACTTAGAATAATTACTATTTTTGGTTTTTTTAAAATACAAGTTAATCCGTTTTCAAATTCATTACTAAAATCAGTGAATACTTTTAAACATTGAATAGAATTTCTCGAGGAAATTTCCAACGCTTTTTTAGAAGCTATTTCTATATAGCTAATTGCAATCTTAAGAGGAGTCCATTCCGCTTCGTACTCTCTTTGTTTTTCTTCGCGCCAAGCTTTTTCTCTAATTGCTCTAGATAATGAATAATTGGATTGGGCCAATTCACGCATTTCAGGGTTATTAGAAGAATTTTGAGTTTTCTTTAATTTAACAGCTTCTTCAATCATCAAAAAATATAAAAGAACTAAAGAGATAAAAGCCCACCAATACCATGCCATTATGTGTTCCACCAAAGTGGCATCCGGTTTAATCTCCTTGCCAGTAATAAATTGATAAACTGAAATGCCCGTAGGAATAAGCCAGACAAAAAACAAAATGGTTTTATGTTGAAATGAAGAACGGACAGGTTCCCATCTCTCTTGGAGCCAAACCTTGACTTTTTCCATAGCAAAATCCTCTTGGGGTTAATAGTTTCCTGTTTACCCAAGGGATTGTACCGTTTTTGAGTACCATGCGTCAAAGGGACAATCACCAAAGGTTTACCGAAAAGTCCAAAAAGGCTCTACAGGGCACTAAAAAATGCTTTTTACCGCCCTGTCGACAGCCATGGGCTGGAATGAGCCACTAAAAATATGGTTTTTGTACTGCGGCTCATTAAAAAAATAGGAAAAAGTCCTTTTTCAGACTTTTTCATCATCCTGTCACTCCACCCTTAAACCGTCGCTTTGGATGAATTTGAAAGCCTTTTCAAACACCGTTTGCCTATCAAAATCCATGGTGACCACATGGTTGGATCGGTCCAGGTAAAGGAGGTGCTTGGAAGTAGACCCTAGGGATTGGTAAAGGAGGTCGCCGTTCAAGGACGGCACCATGGCATCTTTGCGCCCCTGTATGACCAATGCGGGCACCGTGATGCGGGGTAGTTCCTCGCGGACCACACCCATGAGCTTCTTCAGGTCATAAAGGCTTTTCGTCATGACATAGGGATAGGTGACATGGGGCGGGGCCGTGGGGTCCAGGATCCCTCCGGTCAGGCTGGTCGTCCACCACTGGAGGAAGCGGAAGAAGGCGATGCCGTTGAACCGGAAATCGGGGATGCGGATCGGGGCCGCCATGGAGATGACACCCGCAACTGGGACCTGGGCGGCCAGGTGCAGGGCTTGGATCGCACCCATGGAAAGCCCCCCCACGAAGACCTTGGAACAGCTTTGGTGGAGGAGGTCATAAGCCTCCCTGGCGCTCTGGGCCCAATCCGGCCAGGAGGTCTTAGCCAGGTCTTTTGGATCCGTGTCGTGGCCTTTGAGCCAGGGTCCCAGGGTGGATAGACCCCTTTCGGAAAGGTAATTCGCCAGGGGTTCCACTTCCCCAGGTGTGCCCGTGAGGCCGTGTAACAGAAGGATTCCAGTACTGCCTTTTTTGGATTCGAACCCGATTTTCACGGAACCCCCTTTTCACCGCCCCAGGGACTTGGGCGGTCAGATTTTGGATGGCGCTTTGTCGTTTTTCTGGAGTTGCTGGATCGTAAACAGGATTTCGTTGTCCGTTGGCCTGTCCGTGGGGTCCCTGCCGACGTACTTGAACCGGATCGTCTTGTTGGGATCAATAATCAGCGTCGTAGGCTTGGCGATATCCTTGCCTTCGTGTCCTTTTTCAAGGCGGGCCCCATAGGCATCGATGACTTTCAGTTCGGGATCCGACAGGAGCGGAAAGGGAAAACGCCACTGCTGGTTGAAATCCGCCGAATCCTGGGTGGAATCCACGCTGACGGCCGCGACTGTGGTATTGAGGGCCGTGAATTTCGCGTAGTCCTCCTTCAAACCGGCCAGTTGGCCCTGGCAGGCGCTGCACCAGCTCCCCCGGTAGAGGATCAGGACCAGGTACCAGCCCGGCTTCAAATCCGATTGCTTTACCAAATGCCCCGAACTGTCCATTAGGGCAAAATCATAGGCTTTGTCCCCCGCGACCAACCCACCGGGTTTGGTGACGGCCGGCGGCTGGGATTTGCCACAGCCCGGGAAAAAGCCGGTTGTCCCCGCGACAGCGAGGACCATTAATAAGGATGTCAGGATTTTGTTTTTCCGCAGGAGCATTGATTCCCCTTTAAAAGATTGAGAACACCCGATGATTTTTCAAAAACGTGGAAATTGTCACCCGCCCCTCCCAATAATACCCCACCCGGGCGCAAAAACCGCCGATGAAATTCCTCTGAAAACAAACCGCCCTTCGCGGCCCCGGCCGCCGGCGCCATCCAGGCCGTTTCAGGTTTTCAACACCACAACGACAACCTGGAAACCAACGACGAGTCAGACGGCATCACCTTGAGCAGGTTTTCAAAATGGCAGTCCAATCCTGCACCCTAGACAATGTGGCGGTGGATTACAAACCCGGCATCGGATCTTGATTGAGGTTTATGGGTGGACATCCCTTAGGCCGCAACGGAATGTCCGTTTTCAGAACCGGCCTTGGGTTTTAAAGAAAAATTCCGGCTAGTCTGTTTAGCGGCGTAGCACCACGATGCCATGGGCCAGGGCCTTCTCGCCCCACCGCACTACATAAACATAGACCCCACTGGCCACTTCCACACCTTCGGCGTTTCGCCCATCCCATTCGGTCAACCCGTTGGAAGCGTCTCCCGCGGCCTGCCGCTTCACCAATTCCCCGGCAGTGGTATAGACCACCAAACTCGAGCCTGGTGGCATACCCGCGATTTTGAGGGTCCCTTCTGGGGCCGTACGGGGATTAAAAGGATTCGGGTAAACCACGACGACCGCCACCGCCGTGGAAGTCGGGGCATATCCGGCCGGGGTGGAACTGGGTGTGGGTGAATCCGTTTCAGCCGGAATGTCCGTCGGAGAAGCCGTCGAAGTGGCGAAGGGTGTTTGGGAAACCGTGGCCGTGGGGGAATTTGTGGCAGTCGGGCTGGCCGTTCCGGTTCCCGTGAAGGTCGCGGTTCGGGTGGGCGTTTGGGACGGCGTGGCGGTCGGAGTTGCCGTGGCTGAGGCCGTTGCCGAATCCGTCGGAGTAAAGGTCCCCGTTTCGGTGGCTGTGGCTATTGGGGTATGGGTCGAAGTGCCGGTCGCCGAACCGGTTGCCGTAGCCGTGGGGGTGCCGGTCGGGAGCCCTGTTTCCGTAGAAGTGGTTGTGGCAGTGGGCGTATCCGTGGCCGAGGATGTCGCTGAATTCGTTGTGGTGGCAGTGGCCGTATCGGTAGGACTCGTCGTCGGACTGTAGGTGGGTGTGGTAGAGCGGGTATCGGTCGCACTGGCACTTGGAGTAGCCGAGGAGGTGTGGGAGGGGGTTGGGGTGGAAGTATCGGAGGGCGTGGAAGTTGCCGTTGCGGTGGCACTTAGTGTAGGGGTGGAAGTGGTTGTGGGTGAGGCTGTAGAGGAAGACGTGGCCGTGAATGTTTCCGTCCCAGTTGAGGTCGCGGTAGTGGTGGGCGTTCCGGACGGCGTCAAGCTGGCCGTGACAGTGGCGGTGTCGGTGGGAGTGTTGGTGGCGGTGCGAGTGGAGGTGTTTGAGGGGGTGGAAGTCGCCGTATCCGTGGAAGTCAGTGTGGCGATGGAAGTGGCTGTGGCTGAAGGTGTTGGGGAAGGCGTGATTGTGGCCGTATCCGTCGGGGTCTGGGTCGCGGTAGTGGTGGGTGTTCCGGACGGCGTCAAGCTGGCCGTGGCAGTGGCGGTGTCGGTGGGAGTGTTGGTGGCGGTGCGGGTGAAGGTGTTGGAAGGCGTGAAAGTCGGCGTCTTGGTGGCGGTGTAAGACGCCGTGAAAGTCGCTGTACTGGTCGCGGTATTGGTGGCCGTATTGGTGGGAGTGGGGGTACTGGTAGGCGGGTTCCACCCGCAGGGAAAAGGCACGATTTCAATGGCCTCGATCGCCGAAGGCTGGCCGGTGGAAAGGGAATAAGTCATCGTGTAGGTCCCGGAAAGGAAAGTGAACTGGTCATCCCCCTCCGTCGTGCCCGTATCCGAAGCCACCCACCTTTGGGTCTGGGCCGAGCCTGGGGTGATGGCGGCCGAGGAGTTACCCAGATCGCAAAGGCCCGCAATGACACTATGGTCGGCGTTGGTGGTGATGGAAATCGTCTGGGCGGCCGATAACCCGTTGGAAACGAAGGCCTGGGAGCCGATAGGGTGCACCGCATAAACCCCGGCGTAGCTGACCAGGCCCAAGTGCACGGCGGCCGGACTGCTGAACTTGACGATGAGGGTATTGGGGCCCATGGCAGGATTAAGGATGTACCAAGAGGTGAGGGTGGTGCCGGTCAGGGCGCTGGCGTCGGTGCGGATACGGCTTAAGGCGGTTCCGTTGTAGGTGGCGCTGGTGATGGTGGCGCTTTGGTTATTGAACTCGGCCTGTAGGAGGATGAAGGGGTCCAGCGCATAGCCCGAATAGGCCGTATAGGTCATTGTCACGCCGGAGACGGCTACGCCATTGGAAGTGAAGGAGCCCGTGTTCTCATAAACCAGGGAGGCCTGGTAAGTCAGGCAGGTATTGGTGGCGGTGGCCGTCGCCGTCTGGGTCGCCGTGTCGGTGATGGTGGCCGTCGGGGTGAAGCTGGCCGTGACGGTCGGTGTGTTGCTGATGGTGGCGGTCGGGGTTGATGTGGGTGTATTGGTTGGTGTCCCGCTATTGGTGGGGGTGGAGGAAGGTGTTTGGGTCGCGCTGTTGGTGGCCGTATTGGTGGGAGTTTTGGTGGCCGTCGCGGTGGCCGTGTTCGTGGTCGTTTTGGTGGCCGTGGCCGTCGCGCTGCTGGTGGGCGTAAAGCTGGGCGTGGAAGTGGCGGTAAGGGTCGGGGTGTTGGTCGGTGTAAACGGGACAAGGGGGGTATTGGTGATGGTGGAGGTGGGGGTCACCGTCGCGGTGCTGGTGGGGGTTCCAGAGGGGGTGAAGGTCGGAGTGCTGGTGCGGGTGTTGGAGGGGGTTTTGGTGGCGGTCTGGGTAGCCGTATTGGTGGTGGTCTTTGTGGCCGTGGAGGTGGCGCTGCTGGTGGGCGTATTGGTGATCGTAGGGCTGTTGGTGGGGGTCGGGGTAGCCGTTCCCGTGGAGGTGTTGGAAGGCGTACTGGTGGCCGTATTCGTGGTGGTAAGGGTGGCCGTGGGGCTGGGGGTAAGGGTGGGGGCAACATATCCGCAGGAATAAGGGACGATTTCCACCGCCTGGATGGCGGATGCTTGTTTGGCGGAAAAAGAATAAGTCATCGTGTTGTTGCCGGCCAGGGTGGTGGCCTTGTCGTCCCCCTCAGTTGGGTCGTTGTCGCTTTGAAGCCACCTCTGGTTCTGGCCCGTTCCCGGGCTGACCACGGCCCCTCCGGCGTAAATATCGCACATGGAGGCGATGACGGAGTTGTCGGCGATGGTTGAAACAGTGATCGTCTGGGCCAAGGCGCTTCCGTTGGTGGAAAAGACTTCGGCGCCGATGGGCGCGGTGGGATTCACACCGTCGTAAGTAACCGTCCCCACATGGAACGTGCATCTGCCGGTAAAATTCAACACCAATGAATGGATCCCTGTCGTGGGATTGGGCAAATACCAGGTTTCGAGTGTGTCGTAAGTAGTCGTGCTGGTGTCCTGCCGGATATTGGTCAGGGCAACGCCATTATAAGTCGCGCCGGAAACGTCGTTGATGGCGTCCCCGATCTGGACTTGGAGAAGCAATAGGGTGTTGGAAACTGTGGGGGGAACAGCGTTGAACGAAAGGGTTACCGCCGAAGCCATAGCTCTGTTGGAACTGTAGGAAATGGAATTGTCGAAATGGATTGAATTCTGGTAACTGCCACAAGTAGGAGTGGCTGTCTGGGCACGGGCAAAACCGGCTAAAAAAAGAAGGACCGCCACGGTCCTCAAATTGAATGATCGAAATTTTAACGGAGTCAATATGGTTCCCTTTACTTTTCCAATCCCGGATCCGTTTCGAGCCAAAGTCCGGAACAACTGAACTTTTTTCTTCACAGGTGAAGACGCGTTGAAAAACAGGTCTTCTACCGCAAATAAGATGCCAGGCAAAAGCTGGCCAAATCCCCCAAAAACGGGGAAAAAAGACGGTCCACGTTGGGTAATTTTTATCCACTGCATCCACCCGACCCCCGGTCTATTTCATTTGCACCATGGTCTGGGCGCCATAGGGCGGCGGGGCCTGTCCTTCACGGGACAGGACCCGGTCCGGCTCCGGATTTGCCGTGGTTTTATCGATGCCAGGATTTTCTGGAAAATCATGGCAAACTCTCATTAAGGTTTTTAACCGGTGGACCACCTTTATCTTCCCCTCGTTGACTTCCCAAAACCTCGTCTCAATAATGGGGCACAATTATGCGGCTTCTCCGAAAACACCTCGCCCTCATCGGATTCTTGGTTCTTCCGTTCCTTTTCGCCATCCTGGCTGCGGAAGCGGCCCACCACCATGACCGGTTGGAAAATAGCGGCCATTGCGCCCTTTGCGTCTGGCAACATGACGGTTCCCAGGCGGTCAGTTCTCCTGTACCCCCCGTCCTGACCCACAGTTTTCTGGTGATGGCCGTTTCCACCTTTGTCCTTTCGTTCTTTTCATTTATTTTGCTTTCCCCCTCCGGCCGGGCTCCTCCCCAAATCCTCCTGTAATTAGCCGTTAGTCCGGCTTTTTCAAGCCGACATCACAGGAGGAACTATGTCTCGATCTATCCGTACATTCATGCTGACCGGCGCCTTGCTTTGCCTTCCGCTTTTCGCGGGTGCCCAAACCCGTTCGATCATCTCGAACCTGGCCAACCCGGCCATCGGGATGAGTGCGCTTTTCCTGGGCCAGGCCGCGCCCAACCTCAACCAGCCTTACGGCATCCAGTTCCAAGAGGCCGAACTGAGCGTTATTTCCACCGTGGACCCCTACTGGACCTTGGCGGGAAATTTCGTTTTCGCCGGCGATCCTGCCAATGGGATTCCTGATTCGGTGTCGGCCGAGGAAGCCTACGCCACAACCGATTCCATACCGGGATTGCAGTTGAAGGTCGGCGAGTTGCGGGCCTTTTTCGGGAAGCACGGCCTGCTGCACACCCACGCCTTTCCCTTCATCCAGGCGCCCGTCATCATGGGGAATTCCATCGGGCAGGAAGGGTTCAAGGACGCGGGCCTGGAAGCCGCCTGGCTCACCCCCCTTCCCTGGTATTGCGAGTTGACGGGGGGAATCTATAACCCAGTGGCCGCCTCCGGCGACCATCCCCTGGACTTCAATGCTTCTTCCCACGACAACCTTCCCTACCTGGGCCATTTGAAGAACCTCTTCGACCTGGACGACAACACCACCCTGGAACTGGGCGGTTCGGCCTTGACCGGCATGGGGGACGACAGCCTTCACCACGCCGTTTACGGGGGGGATTTGACTATCCGGAACGTCCCCCTCGTGCGTTCCAACCAGGGCGGCTGGATCTTGCAGGGGGAATACATCAAAAAGGTTTCCTACAGCGACGTTGTTTACAACCAGGAATCGGACGGTTGGTATGGTTCGTTCCAATACCGCTGGGCCCAGGAATGGTGGACGGGCTTGCGGGCGGAGGAGTGCTTCAACACCGTGCCCGACCTGGGCGTGGACCCCACCGAAAATTCCCTGTCCGGCCACGTTCAGCGGGTTTCAGCCGATATCGCCTGGCTGGCCTCGGAATTCTCGGAAGTGAGGGTCGAATACAGCTATGCCCGAAACGATGCCGGCCAGGAGGACAACCGGGCGATGCTGCAATTCAACTACGTGATCGGGTTCCACCCGCCGCACGCTTATTAAGCCGGTTTTGACTACTGAATTTTGAAAAGGAGAAAATCATGGATTCATTAAAGAAGTGGTCGGTAGCACTGGTGGTTGGACTTTTAGCGGCCCCTGCCTTCGCGGATTTGAAGGTGGCCACCTCGCTCAGCGACCTGGCGGACGTCGCCAAGGCCGTGGGCGGCAAGCACGTGACGGCCATCAGCCTTTGCAAGGGTTATGAGGACCCGCACTTCGTCCCCGCCAAGCCCAGCCTGATGAAGGCCATCCAGGACGCGGATGTTTTCGTTTCCGTGGGGCTGGAGCTGGACGGAGGCTGGCTGCCCTTGGTGCTACCCGGCAGCCGGAACCCCAAAATCCAGGTGGGCCAAAAGGGTTTCGTGGACGCTTCCGAGGGCGTGGACGTCCTGGAAAAACCCACCGGGACCGTGAGCCGCGCCGAGGGCGACGTGCACCCCTTGGGCAATCCGCATTACTACCTCGACCCCAAAAACCTGGAAGCCGTCGCCGACCACCTGGCCCAGGTCTTTTCCGACCTGGACCCGGCCAATGCCGCCGACTACGCGGCCAACGCCAAGGATTTCGACGGGAAGATGGAAACGTCCCTGGCGGGCTGGGAAAAGGATTTGAAGCCTTTTAAGGGCCGGTCCATCGTGACCTTCCACAAGAACTTCGATTATTTCATCGAGCGGTTCGGGTTGAAGCTCTTCGGCACGGTGGAACCTAAGCCCGGCATCCCGCCCAATCCGCGCTACCTGTCCGAAACGGCCGACGCCATGAAAAGCGCCGGCGTGAAGGTGGTGGTCTACCAGCCCTATTATGACGCCGACGCCAGCAAGCAACTGGCCCAGAAGGCGGGCGGAGTGGCCGTGGAAATCGCCACCGAGGTGGGCGGCACACCCGAAGCCAAGGACGTCTTCTCCAAGTTCAATGCGGCCGTTTCGGCCCTCGTCAAAAACCTGCAAGAGGAGAAATAAACAATGTCCAGTTTCTTTTCTGTTATGGCATTGCCGATGCTGGCATGCCTGTTATTGGTCTTGATCCTTCCCTCCCTGGGCCAGCACGTGCTGGCCCGGGGGGTCATCTTCGTGGACCTGGCCCTGGCCCAGATCGCCGCCTTGGGACAATCCGTGGCCTTCCTGATGGGGGCCGAGCCCCACGACCCCAGTACCTATTACTGGTCCATCGGCTTTACGCTGTTGGGAGCCGCATTGTTCAGCTTCCTCTGGGACCGGGGTCATTCGGTGCTGCAGGAGGCCTTCATCGGCATCTCCTTCGCCTTCGCCACGGCCACGACCCTGTTGATGCTCTCCAACTCCCCCCACGGCGCCGAGCACGTGCAGGGAACTTTAAGCGGGGAGGCCCTCGGCTGGGTGTCCTGGAAGGACATCCTCATCATGGCGGGTTTTTACGCGGTCATCGGGGCCTTCCTCTTTTGGAAGCATAAAACCCTCCTGCTTTGCTCCTCCGATCCGGACGGGGCCCAGCGGCAGGGCCTTTCGTTGAAAACCTGGGACTTCCTTTTTTATACCGCCTTCGGGTTGGTCGTCACCGACGCCGTACGCGTGGCGGGCGTGCTGGCCGTCTTTTCATTCCTCATCGTGCCGGTGGTCTGCGCCAGCCTGCTCGGGCGCAAGCACCATCGCCTTTATTGGGCTTGGGGTATCGGGATCACCGTCTCCGTGCTGGGATCGGTCTTGTCTTATTCGAGGGATTGGCCCATGGGCGCCACCATCGTTTGTATTTTCGGCCTGACCGTGGCGGTCATTTCGTCACTTGTCCGGATGAAAAACGTCGATTAAGCCCCAAAATAAAAAAGGCCGTTCCCGGAAAGGGACGGCCTTTTTTTATTACCAATGGACGGTTCAGCTGTTCTTGACGGGCTCCGCGGGTTTGGAATCGGAAGGCAGGGCGGATGGCGCCGGGTTGGCGGGGGCGGCTGCCGTGCGTTGCTGGTCTTCCTCCGGGTTGGCGGCCTTTCTGAATTCCCGCAAGGCCCCACCCATGGCCTTGGCGATATCGGTGATTTTACCCGGCCCAAAAAACAACAGCGCAACCGCAAGGATCAGTAGTAATTCTTCAATACGGCCCATGGTGCAACTCCTCAACTCATTTCTTTTTTAGCAACTTGGGGATCAGGCAAAACCTTCACCGGAAGCTGTCTTTAGGATGCTCCCTCCCCGAATATTTTTCAATAGCTTTCCACGACTCCGTGGAAAAGCACGGTCCCATGAGGAAAAGAGGGAGACAAGCCTACCGGAAAACCTCGGCCTTCTTCTGGAATCCGTCCGCGATGACTTTGGTTTCCAGGTTCGTCTGGTCCACCAGGGTGGGCGGTAGCAGGACGCTGGGCACCGGCATGCGCCCGTTGGAGACGGTGGAGGTCCGGCCTGAC
>JAJPJW010000172.1 GCA_021324075.1 Pseudomonadota bacterium
CCCCCAACGACCGCATTGTGTGGGACGTGGGGGTGTCGTAAACATAGTGCATGGCCAGGGTCAATTCGACGGCCCCCATGCTGGAACCCAAATGCCCGCCGGTTTGCGAGACGGAAGTGACAAGGAAGTCGCGCAGTTCCTCCGCCACCTTGGGCAGGGCTTCCACGGGAAGGGCCCTCAAGTGGGCGGGGGTTTGGATTTTATCGAGATATTCGTACATGCTTTTCCTAGCGCAAAATTTGGTAAAAACCCATGGCGATCAGGATGCCTAAAAAGGCCCCCACAAAAACCTGGAAGGGCGTATGGCCCAATAGTTCCTTCAGCCGTTTTTGGGGCACAGGCTTGGCGCGGTTCAAGTCATCCATAATTTGATTGAGGATTTTGGCCTGCTGGCCCGCCGCCCTGCGCACACCCGCCGCGTCGGTCATGATGACCAAGGCCATTCCAACGGCGAGCAGAAAAACCGGTGAATCCCAGCCTGTTTCGATCCCGATCGCCGTCGCCATGCTGCAAACATAGGCCGAATGGGAACTAGGCATGCCCCCCGTACCGACAAACAGCCGGAAGTTGAACTTCCGGTTGCGGACGTAATATATCAAAACCTTCAGACCCTGCGCAACGGCCCAAGCCAGGCTTGTCACATATAAAATCCTGAGAGACCCCTTTTGGTCGAGCCTTTTCACGCTGTTAATTCGTCCTTCCTGCCATGTAATTAGCCAGTTCCGCCAGGGGCCTGGCTTTCACGCCGAAAGGCTTGAGGGCCGCCACCGCCTTTTGGGTAAACCGGGCCACTTCCCTCTTTGATTTCTCGAGCCCAATGGCGGAGGGGTAGGTCATCTTCCCGCGTTCGCGGTCGCTGCCCGCCTTCTTGCCAAGGGCCTTGCTGTCCCCCGTTTCATTAAGGATGTCGTCCACGACCTGGAAGGCCAGCCCGGCCGCCCAGCCAAAGTCGGTCATCGCCTTGAGCTTTGGACGCGGCACCCCGGCCAGGACGGCCGGAAGACGGACGCTCGAGAGCAGGAGCGCCCCCGTTTTTCGGCGATGGATGGAAAGCACCTTGGATAAAGTGGGTTTTTGTCTTTCCGCCAGTACATCATCGACCTGACCGCCCACCATTCCAGGGTAACCGGCGTAATGGCCCAACTCATGGACCGCTTGAGGCAGCTTCTTATGGTACTTAGCGCCGTAACCGGCAGGATTGGAAACCCATTCAAAGGCGTAGGTCAAGAGCCCGTCACCGGCCAGGATCGCCATAGCTTCCCCAAAGACTTTATGGTTGGTCTTGCGGCCCCGGCGGTAATCGTCGTTGTCCAGGGCAGGTAAATCATCGTGAATCAGGCTGTAGGTATGGATCAGTTCCAGGGCGCAAGCGATGCGAAGGGCTTCTTTTTGGGGTAGGCCGACAGCTTCAGCGGAAGCCAGGCAGAGGACGGGGCGAAGACGCTTGCCCCCGGCAAAGAGACTGTATTTCATGCTGCCCCAAAGGGCCTTGGGGCAATCCGAGCCGTCCTTAAAAACCTGGCGAAGGGCACGGTCCACCACAAAGCGCTTTTGTTCAAGGTAGGACTTTAAGGAAAAGGACATACAGCTTAGGCCTTGGCTTCTTCGTCTTTGGATTTGGCCGTGGCCGTCTTGAGGAGGGTTTTTACTTTCTTCTCGATCTCATTCAACCGCTGGTTACATTCCGTTGTAAGTTTCATTCCCTCTTCGAACAACTTGAGGGAATCTTCCAGCTTCAGGTCACCTGATTCCATTTTTTCGACAATGGATTCAAGTTTGGCGAGGGAATCTTCGAAAGATGATTTGTTGGCAGCCATAAACACCTCTTTAAAAAGTCAGCACATCTTAGCCGTTTTGAAAAAAGTTGAAAAGCCTCACATCCAGGAGACTTCTCACCCCGTTATTTTTCGATGGTGAAAACCTTATAGGAATGTGGCGGAATCCGGATTTCAAAATCCGACTTGGGCGGAGTTGGATTCTGCTTGGCCCACCAATTGTGGGGGTCGGGAGTCGCTTGGGGCAAGGGCACCAGGGACTCCTCGGTCGTGGCATCCTTCACCTTGCCATCCGCTCCGGGAAGGGTGATGGTCACGTCGCAGGGATCGGGGCGGAAGGACTCCACCACAAAGCTGTTGTTGTCATAGGCAAACAAGGCCACCTGGGCGGGAGCGTCGATCCGCACCGGGAAGTCGGCCTGCAAGTAACCCTTGATGGAAGCCAGGACTTCCTGGGGCATGTTATATAGGTCGGAGATATTTTCAGGAATCGTCAGGATATAAATAATCCCCTTGGAGTAGTGGTTCATTAGAACGATGGGGTAACCCTTGGCCGAGGCCACGCCCCGGATGATGCCCCAGGCGTCGTTGGTGAAGAACCGGAGCTCCGGAAAGAGCATGGAAGGGTTGTCGTGCTTTGGGTCGTTGAGATATGTGCCGTTCCCCGCCCCGAAACCATTGATGAAGTCGTGGATTAAAACGGTGCGACCCGTGGGTTCGGCTTCAATGATGTCCCGGATGCCTTTGTCCTGGAGGGCGCCCAGCAGCCCCGAAGTAATAAAGACATTTTTGCCTTCTGTCAGGCTCTTTTTAATCTTGGCCACAATCTGCGGGTCGAACTTGGCCGATTCGGTGAGCAGGATGGTATTGGCGTCCTTCGGATATTCGGGATAGAGCTCGATGGGAATGCCGACGTTCCCAAGGTAGTTGTGCAGAAAGTCCTCGCCTGTGGATTGGTAGGGTTTATAGCTGGCGATGCCGATCGGTTTTCCGAGTTTGCCCAGGACCTGGTCGATCTTTTCCAAGGCATATCCCGCCACCCGGCCCCAACCCGCCGGAGCGGTGTCGCCTTCCATCGGCTTGAAGCTTTTCACCATCTCGTTCCAATTGAAGCTGGTATCCATGTTCTCCCAGGCTTTCCGCACGCCCGGGTCCACGCCCTTGGATTCGGCGGCGGGGTACCAGTTGAAGAGTGTGATTTCCGGCGCCTTGGCCAGCAGGGTGTCCCACAACTGTTCCGGATAGCGGTCCACATAGCGGATGCTGTAGGTGTCGACCCAGCCGCCCAGGTTGCCGCCGTCCGGGCGGATATTGTTGAAGTAGCGCACGATGTTGTAGCTTTCATACTGCTGGAGAAGCTGGTCGGTAATGTAGGGGTCGCGGGTTTCGGTGCCCGTATAGATGAAGTCGAACATCTGGGATTCCTTTTCAAGGTCATAGCCCAGGCCCTGGAAATGCTCGTACCAGTTGGGGTATTTGATGATCATCTTGATCTTGGGATTGATCTTGCGGGCGGGACCCAACACCAGGTTCTTGGAAGCTTCCCGCATGGTATCCAGGCGGTATTGGGTCCAGGAACGCTTGCCCTTGGCCTTGATGTCCTCGTCGGATTTGCTCGTGTAGAAAAAGAAGTCGTCCAGGATGACGTGGTCGAAATGGCGGGCCGCTATTTCCACGGCCTTCTTGCATTCGGCCCGGTCGGCGGGCTTGGCGAAATCGAAGGTCCCGAACTGGCCGCCCTTGCCGCCCCCGGCCGAAAGGGTGATGCCGCCCCAGACCTCGACGCCGTGGTCGGTGAAAAACTTTTTGATGCCTTCCAGGGTTGACTCGTCGCAGAAATTCTTGTCCCGGTAGACTTCCAGGTAAACCTTGTCAAACTTGACCTGGCCCATGGCCCGGTTGAATTCCTGCTCCAGTTTTTTGGGGTCGGAAAAGGCTTTGGTGGAATAAACGGTGATATAGATGGCGGTCTTGAAGTTCTTGTAGTGTCCCAAGGGGGTGGCTTCCTCCGCATAAGACCCGGCAAAGGAGAGTAGTAAAACCGCCGCCAGGATTGACCGGATCGAGGCAAGTTTCAAGCTTTTCATTTTTCCTCCGCCAAGGGGTATTTAAGGACGACGCAGTTTACCCGAAGTTCAATGTCATTCCGAGGAGCAAAGCCGATAGGCTTGATTGCGACGTGGGAATCTCAGGTTGTGCCAAACTGCCTGAGATTGCCACGGCCCATAACGCCCCGATTGGGGCTGGGCCTCGCAATGACAGCGCTTTTATTCTTCTTTTGAGATAACTTCCGATTCCACACTGCCCTTCTTCACTTGGATGGTCAACCGGTCGCCTTTTTGGACTTGAGCTGAATCCCGCAATATGGAACCGCTTTCTTTCAGGGTAACAATAGCATAACCGCGTTTGAGGGGCCCGTGGGGATGGTAGGCCTGCAGTTGGGCCTCCAGTCCTTTGAGCTTTTCCCGGAAGGGCTTCATCATCTGGAGGGGCGTGGCCCGGGCGAGGAAATCCGACAGGCGCTGGAGCTGGACTTGCTTGTCCTGCAACGACTGCCGCAGGGCCTCCTGGAGGTCATCCACCCGGCGGTCCAAATCCTGCCGGGCCTGGTCCAACAACAGGTCGGGGCGTCGGCTTTTGAGGGATTTCAAAAGCTCCTGCAAGTCACGCTTCTTGCCGTCCAACAGGTTTTCCAAGGCTTCCCTTAGGCGGTGTTGGAGGTATCCCAGTTGTTCCTCCACCTCCTCCTTGCCCGGCGCCAGATGGGCGGCCGCGGCAGTGGGGGTGGGTTCCCGGCGGTCGGCCGCGAAATCGCAGAGGCTGAAATCCACTTCATGCCCCACGGCGCAAACAGTGGGGATGGAGCAATCGGCCAGGGCCCGCACGACCCCTTCGTCGTTAAAAGCCGCCAAATCCTCCAGGCTTCCTCCACCCCGTGTCAGGACCAGGACGTCGTGCCCTTCCCTTTTCGAGACTCTCCCAATGGCTTCAATGATCTCGGCCGGGGCCTCGGCTCCCTGGACCTTTACCGGAAACAATTCCACCTCATCGATTCCCACCCGCGTTTCCAGTATTTTCATGAAGTCCTGGATGGCCGCGCCCGTGGGAGAGGTGATGAGGGCGATTTTATGAGGGTGCTCAGGCACCGGTTTCTTGCGGGATTCGTCGAATAGGCCCTCAAGCTGGAGTTTTTTCTTGAGTTGTTCAAAAGCCAGGAGCAGGCCGCCCACCCCCACCGGTTCCAGGCTGCGGACATTGAGTTGGAACTGACCCCGGGCCTCATAAAGGGTCAAAACCCCGCCGGCGATGACCTTCATGCCCTGCTCGGGCTGGAAGGTCAAGGCCTGGTTGGCGCCCTTAAAGAAAGCGCAGGAGACCAGGCATTTTTCGTCCTTGAGGTCGAAATACATGTGTCCCGAGGGGTGCTTTGTGAAACGGCCAATTTCGCCTTGCACCAGGACATTCGTGAACTTGGCCTCAAGCAGCATCCGGGCCGTTTGCACTAATTCGGTGACAGAATAAATGGGACGGGATTCGTTGTTCATGAAACTTTACTCACCTTCACCTGACGCATCAGTTTCGAGACCATGGTAGATTCAAAATTCATGATTCCGGTCCGAGCCACGGCAGTGGCGGTGGCGCAGGCCAGGAGGGCCCGATCCCGCAGGCTCTTGTTGAGGTGCACGCCCCTTAAGTAACCCGCCAAGAATCCATCCCCGGCACCGACAACAAACCCTTTGATTAACTTGCCTGAATATTGAACTCGCAGTATTTCCTCTTCATTCCAAACGATCGCGCCACCGGGACCATCCGTGACCGCCCCATGGACCAAACCAGCCTTCACCAGTACCGTCCGTCTCAAGGTGGGAATGGCAAAGAGGCCCGGCACAACCCATCCCATGGCCTCCGAAATCTCCTCGAGGTTCACCTTGAAAAACCAGGGCTTGGCTTGGAGGACTTCATAAAGGGCCTTTCCCGAAGTATCCACTACGGTCCAGACACCCTTTCGGTTAAAGGCATTGACCCAGGCCCGGTAAAGGGAGTCATTCATACCCCGGGGCAGACGGCCCGTCAGGACAACGAGGTCTCCTGGCTTGACAGACCGGTCGAGTTTTCCAAAATGGGTGAGATCGAGCTCAAAGCCGGGATGGTTGTATTTCTTCTTTTGCCCGTCCATATCCGCCACGACATTCAACCGGACAGGCGCTTGGGATCTGAGAAAACGGACCGGAAGGCTTTCCTTTTCAAGGAGTCTACGAAAAAGGACATGCGTGGGATGATTCCCTCCCCCGGTGCCAAGCCAGGTGGTCCAGGCGATGCCGCTTTTCCTCAGGAACCGGGCGACATTAAGGGCCTTGCCGCCGGCTTCCATCCCGGAATAAAGGATTTCGCCGATCTTGCCCTGGACAGGGTCCTTTAAGCCCAGTTCCAAATCCAACGCCGGGTTAAGGGTGACGAGGTGGATCATTGCAGTTGGGCCAGCCGGGTTTCCGCCACCTTGGCTACCTCCGGAAATTCCTGTTGGATGGCCGCCTTCTGGTATTCCATGCGGGCTTCCATAAGGCGCCCCTTCCCTTTTAACAAGTCGCCCAAGGCCAGGTGCGGCATCCCGAAATTGGGTTTGAGCTGGATGGCCTGCCGGTAAAAGGCTTCCGCCGAACCGTCGTCCCCCAGTTTTTCCTCGGTTTGGCCCAGGTAGAAGGCCGCCTCATGGGCCACCTTGAAGCTGCTTTGGGCCTTCACAAAATAAAGTTGGGCGTCCTTGTACTGTTGCTGGTGGTAATAAACCAGGCCGATGCCGAAATAGGCGTCATCCTGGCCCGGTTTGTATTTCAGGGATTCCTCGAAATATTTGCGGGCCGTGGAATAGTCGTTCAGTTCCACGGCCACCTTGCCCAGGTTGTAAAGCGCGTCGGCGTGGAAGGGGTCCTTCTCCAGGGTCTTTTCCAAAAAAGTCTCCGCTTTCACCCATTGGCCCTGCTGCAGGCAGGCCACGCCCTGGCAGTAATAGCCTTGGGCGTCATCCGGATTGATCTGAAGCCCCAGTTGGTAATACTTCATGGCGTCGTCAAACCGGGCCGTTTTCATTTCCAAATTCCCCAGGTTGAAATAGGTTTCGGCCAACTGGGGGTCGATAGCCAGGCTCCTCTTTAAGTTTTGACCCGCTGCCCCCAAATTGTCCTGGTCCATCTCCAGGGCCGCGAGGTTCGTGAGGGCCTCTGGATAAACCGGCTTTAATTCCAGGGCCTTTTTGTAATAGTAAGTGGCCTTGGGAAATTCGCCCTTTTGGTAATGGGCCCTTCCTAAGTTGTAGTCGAATTCGGGTTGTTTCGGATAGGCGGCGGCGCCTTTTTCCCAATAGGCGATGGCTTCGGTGAAAAGGTTTTGCCGGAAATAGCAGGAACCCATGCCTAAGGATGTCTGCCAGGTGGCTGAGGGCGTCTGGGCCGCTTCGCCGAAATAATGTTCGGCGATCTCAAACTTGTCGTTCAAATAGGCGATGTGGCCGCACTCCTCTAGGTAATGCCCATCCTGGGGTGAAAGTCGTTGGGCCTTTTCCATGGCTTCCAGGGCCTGTGGTTTCCGGTCCATTTTCAAATAAACATCCGAAAGATCTTCCCAAGCCTCGGGTTTGGAGCCCCATTGGTCAGTGGCTTTCCTGGCAAGGGCCAGGGCTTCATCCAGGTTGCCCATATCCTGCAGGTGGAGGATTTGGGAATGGAACCCGGCCTCGTCGGACGTTTCTTCCGGTTGGGACGCAGTCGTCGTTGAAACAGGCGCCTCATTCGTGCTCTTTAATTGCTCGATATGGGCGAAAAGATCGGCGTCCTTCTGGCCCATTTCCTTCGCCTTTTCGTAGGCCGCCAGGGCCTCCGGGGACTTGCCCCGGGCCATGTCGAGGTCGCCTTCCAACCGCGCCCAGCGGGAGGATTGGGGCTCTAATGCCTGGCCTTGGCGCAGGAGATCGGCGGCCTTCCCATAGTCCTTTTGACCCTCATAAAGGACGGCCAAACCATAAAGGGGTTCCATGTATTGGGAATCCATTCCGCGGGCCTTTTCCCAAAGCAGCCGGGCGTTTTCTTTGTCCCCTGTCTTGTAGTAGGCCACGCCCCAGTTGTATTGGAAAACGGGGCTTTCCTTGGCTGCCTCCCAATCCCCGACGTTTACGTAAAGTTGGAGGGCCTCCTGGTATTTGCCCTGCCTCAATTTCAAATCACCCATGTTCCAGAGGGCCGGCCGGAGGTCCGGCTGGTAAAGCAGGGCCTGCTTGAGCGCCTTTTCGGCCTCTTTGATGCGGCCCAGGCCCAATTGGGCCCGGCCCAGGTTGTTGAAATAACCGGCGTTGCGTGGGTCCAACTCGATGGCATGGGCCAGGGACACCGAAGCCTTCAGGTAACTTTGGTTGAAAAGATAGGCCAGTCCCAGCAGGTTTTGGGCGTCGGCATTGGATGGCGCCAGTTCCACCGCCTTCTGGGTGTCCTCAACCGCCCCTTCGTAATTGCCGGAAAGCACCGAGGCCACTGCCAGGTTGTAATAGGCGTGATAGAAGGCCGCACCCTTGTCCACTGCCGCCTTAAAATCCTGGTAGGCCTGGGTGTAACTCTTCTGCTGGAAATAAGCACAACCCAAGTTGTTCCAAACCTTGGGGTCCTGGGAAAGGGTTTGGGAAGCCTCCTCGAAAAAGCCCGCCGCCCGGGAAAAGTCGCTCTTCTCGAAAGCAAGGAGGCCCAGGTCATAAGCCGCCTCGCCCCGGGAGGAATCCATCTGGTAGGCCTTGCTCAGGTACTGTTGGGCAAGGTCACTATCGCCCGTCTTGTAGGCCGTGACCCCCAAATTGACATAGGCGTCCGCGAAGGCCGGATTGAGGTCGAGGGCCTTTTTAAACTGGGTGGCCGCATCGGCGAATTCACCGAAATAATAATAGATGTAGCCAAGGTCGTTCAGGCAGACCGGGTCCTTCGCGTTGAAGTCGGGGCTGGTGCTGTATTTGAGAAGGACGCTGGCCAGGGTGTCTTTGAAATAAAAGGAATGGTGGGAATGGGCCAGGAAGGGGTCGGCTGTCTTGACCTTGGGGAGGCTCTCCGTCGTCAGGGGCGAAACCGACTTGGGCGAATTGTCCGTACCCACCTGGGCGAAAACCGCAAAAGGAAAAAAGCATGCATGGCCACAGATGAACATAGATACACACAGATAAAACTTCGGCCTTTTACAAAAATCAAAAATCTTTTCTTTTTTTAGATTCATCCGTGTTCATCCGCGTGCATCCGTGGCAAAACAGCCTTTGATTTTCGTCTTTTCATCGGCGGTTTCCGGGTTTTCCACTTTTTAGGATTGCGTAAATCTCCTGCAGTTTTTGGCCCGCCACGATCCTTTTCTCGTCCGTATCCCCTTCCTTCAATTGTTTCTTCCAGATCTGGATGGCATCCTCGTAACGCCCCATTTTTTCATAGGTATTGGCCAGTATATTGACCAGCAAGGGCGGGGCATCCGGCCGGCTGGCTTCCTCTTCCAGGACCGGGATCATCAAATCCACCCGGTCGGAACTTTGGAATCCGATGGCGGCCAGGAGGTATTTCAGCCTTATGGCTTCGGGGTTGGCCTTGATTCCCTTGGCGAGAAGCTGGGCCGCCTGGTCGTAGCGTTTCAAATGGAAGGCCAGGGCATTGGCGCCAAAGGTGTAAATGGAAATGAATTGGGGGTTCAAATCCGACGCCAGACAGCAGTAATCGTAAAGCTTTGCCCACCTTGTACCGGCATTGTCGTCGTTCCCGTAGTATTGGATGACCCCGATCCAGAAAAGGTGGCCCACTAAAACCTTGTTGCCTGTCACATAGGCCACCGCCCTCAAGGTGGAAGCCACCCGCTTGTCCATGCGCTGGACCGGGCTGGCCTCGAAGGAAGTGGGATGGATCCAGTTCTCCAGGCGGGACGAAAAAAAAGCCTGGAGGACAAAAAGAACCGGAATCAGCCATGGGGCCCACTGGAGGACCCATCCTTTGGCGGGGACGGCCGTCATCGGAACTCCTTCTTCTCGAGGTTGATCCACCCGATGAGGAAGACGACGAAAGAATAGGAAAAAGCGTAAAGAAGGGCGTCCTGCCATTGGGCCCATCCCAGGACCAGGTTCGGGTCGTAAAGCCGGTCCTTCAAATTGAAAGCTTCGAGATTCGGCAGGATGTAATAGACGGTCTTGAGCATATCTTTGACCCCGTTGCTCAATTGCTGGGTCAGCAGCCATTCCACTTCCCCGACCAGATGGCCCAGGAAGATGGTGAAGAAGCTGTAAAGCACCACACCGGCCATGGAAGTTCCGATCGCCTGGTAGGTCATCCCCACCACCGTCAGGACGAACATCTCCAAAAGAAGGAAAACCACAGAGTTGTAGAACATCGCCGGCACCGTGCCTCCTCCCACGAAAACCACCAGGCCCACCACCACAAGCCCCATCCCCACCACGACCAGGCTGATCACCAGGAAGAAACCCAGGATCCGGCCCAAGAGATATTCCCCCCGCGTCAGTGGCTTGGCCAGGTGGAGAAAGACGGCTTTTTGTTCCATTTCGGTGTTATAGGTGGCCGCCAAGCCCAGGAGGAGCACCATCAAGCCGGCCATCTCCATACCGGCCAGTCCCAGGTCCATGAAGATCTCAAGAATACTCCCGAAACTCAGGATGGAGAGGAGAAAGGCCAGTCCACAAAGCACCACGACCCAAACAAGCCAAACGAAAAGCATGTTGCTGCGGATGAGTTCCCGGAAGGTAAAAGTGGTCAGGGACAGGATTCGGCTCATGCCAACTCTCCATTGGAAAGGCATTTTAAATGAAGTTGATATCGCACCGATTTCATCTTACAAGGGGAAGGAAAATCGGCGCATGCCGACTCTCCATTGGAAAGGCATTTTGAATGAAGTAGGTATTGGGCCGGATTCCATTTGCTCATTTCAAAAAATGAAAATCGGCTCATGCCCGGACCCCTTCCATAGGCCGGTTTGAATGCGCTTCAGCGCCGATGGCCCTCAAGAAATAGGCCTCGACGACGGAGGACAAGGGGCGGACCGCCTTCGGCTGCACTTTTCGGGAAGTCAAAAGCGAAAGAGTCTCCGCCAGCACCAAACTTGAAACCTGGACCCCGCCGTTTTTCTGGACCGATTCCTGGAAAGGCAGGCCGGAAAGCTTGGAAGTCTCTTGGAAGTCCACATCCACCCAATAGTCCACCGGAACGGTGGATTCGAGGATCTTCGACATGGGAACCACTTCCTTCAAGACCCCCTCATGGAGGATACCGATGCGGTCGCAGACCCTTTCCACTTCGTCCAGGATATGGGTGTTCAGGAAGATCGTGGTGCCCGCCTTTTTCAGCTCAATGAAGATGTCCCGCATTTCCTTGTAACCCACCGGGTCCAAGCCGCTCATGGGCTCGTCGCAAATGAGGAGCCTGGGGCGCCCGATCAAGGCCTGGCCGATACCAATGCGCTGGAGCATGCCTTTGGAATAGCCTGAAACCTTTTGTCCCGCCGCGGTGCGCATGCGGACCAGCTCCAAAATCTCGTCAACCCGGCGGCCAAGGGCGGCGCCCGAGAGGCCGTGGAGCGACCCGAAATATTCCAGCAGCTCCCGGCCGCTGTGTTGTTTGGAAAAGTAAGGCAGTTCGGGAAGGTAGCCGATCTCGTTGCGGACCGATCGCTGGGAAATGCTTCCACCCAAGACCTTGACCGAACCGGCGGTCGGCCGGAGGAGGCCAAGGACCAGCTTGATCAAGGTGGTCTTGCCCGCGCCGTTCAGGCCCATGAGGCCGAAGGCCTGGTTTTCGTAAATGTCGATCTGCACGTTCTTGAGGGCCTGCGTCACCTTAGGGGTGAACCAAAAACCCGTTTTGTAAGTTTTGGACAAGCCGTTGATTTGGATGGCGCAGGAGGGGCTTTCGGAAGGCCCGGCGTTCAATTCCCCACCTCGACGTAGCTTTCCAGCCGCTCAAACAAGGCGAGGGCGGCTTGGATGGCGAGGGCGCTGGTTTTTGGATTTTCCTTGGAGGGACGGTTGCGGGTGACCGCGGTCAGTTCGCCGAAATCCCCCGAAACATGGATTTCATGCTGGTTGGATTGGAGCTTCGGATCGGCCATGACTCGCACCTTGAGTTTTTGAGGTGTACCCGAGGCTAAGGCGGTGGTGGCGGCGACATTCACGTTGGCTGGAAAGCGCTGGACCGCACCCCACACATCACCCTTATAAAGATAAAAAGCCGACTTGGATTGGTCAAGCAAACGTTTTTGCGCGGCGGTTAGGCCCGGAGCCCCCTTGAACCCGGCCGGGGGTTTCGTTGAAGTAATGCTCAGTTCCCTGATTTTCCCGATCTGCCGGGCCGCTTTCAGCCCGTCCAGGCCACAAAGGGCCCCGGAAGGCAGGTAAATTTTTGTGCGATATTTCGTTGCCAGTGCCGAAAGCTTCTTCTGATTTAGCAAGAACCCGCCGGTGCTCATCATCACGAGGGGCTTCCGGCGCTTCAGGGCCGCTTCCGCGGCTGGGAGGGCGGCCTTTACCGAGGCCGCTTCCAGGACCCAGTCGCATTTTGACAGGAGCTGACCCAGGTTGGAACAAACTTCGGGGCGGGACTTGAGGCTCTTGGAAAGTTTGAGGGCGGAGGCCGGCACTGCGTCCAAAACGGCCGTTACGCGGAAAGAGGATTTTTTCTTCTCAAGGAGGCGAGCCACCAGCGAACCGATGGCCCCGCAGCCCACGATCCCCAACCTCCGCCGTGATTGGGGTCTTTTTTTCATATGGACTGACCGGATCGATTTGTGTTAACGGGTGGAAACGTCAAAAAGTGAAAAAGGCAAAAGGAGGAACATTTCAACTTTTACCCCTTTCGACTTTTTACTTGGTGGGTACGGCGGCCAGCATTCCGTCCAGCGATTTGAGGGCCTTCACGCGGATGGGCTCGGGGATTTCAATGGGGTGTTGGAGTTCCTTCAAGGACTCGTAGACATCCTCCAATTGGGTCATCTTCATATTGGGACAGATAAGTCCCTTGCTGGGCTGCAGGAAGGTCTTCTCCGGCATGGCCGTACGAAGGCGGTGCAGCATGCCCATCTCGGTGCCGATGATGAAGGTCTTGGCCGGGGAGGCCTGGCAATAGCGCAGCATTTGGGAGGTGGAAAGCACCGCGTCGGCCAGGTTGCAGATGTCCTCGTTGCTTTCGGGGTGAACCACCACCTCGGCCTCCGGATATTGCTTCTTCAAGTCCACGATATCCTTGACCTTCATGCGCTGGTGGGTGGGGCAGCAACCGGCCCAGAGAATCATCCTCTTGTGGGTTTGTTTTTGGACGAACCGTCCCAGGTGCTGGTCGGGAACGAAGAGGATCTCCTCTTGCGGCATGGCATTGACCACCTGCAGGGCGTTGGCCGAAGTGCAGCAGACGTCCGCCATGGCCTTGATCTCCGCCGAGCAGTTCACGTAGGCCACTACCGCCGCATGGGGGTGCTTTTCCTTCTCCGCCGCCAATTGGGCGGGGGTGATCATGTCGGCCAGGGGGCAGCCGGCCTCGGAAGCGGGCAAAAGGACCGTCTTTTGGGGCGAAAGGATCTTGGCTGTCTCGGCCATGAAATGCACGCTGCAAAATACGATGACATCCGCGTCGGTTTTGGCGGCTAAACGGGACAATTCCAACGAGTCACCGACATAGTCGGCGATGTCCTGTACCTCAGGGCGTTCATAGCTGTGGGCCAGGATGACCGCGTTGCGCTGCTTCTTGAGTTCCTTGATGCGGGAAACCAGTTCCGCATCGTCGAGGAAAAGGTCTAAGGACATGGTCAGCCCCCCTTCTTAACCTTGGTTACTTTGTTCTTCGCGTTGACCGACACCACCGTCGGTTGGTAGCCCCGCGGGGGGGCCTTAGGAAAGCTCTCGTAAGTAAGGACGATCAATTTGTCCCCTACCTCCGTATGCCGTGCTGCCGCCCCGTTCATGCAGACGACGCCCGTTCCCGCCTTCCCTTCGATGGCATAGGTAGCAATACGGCTTCCGTTGTTCAAGTTCAAGACATGCACTTGTTCATAAGGGGCGATATCGGCCGCCGCCATCAGCTTGGCGTCGAGCGTGATGCTGCCTTCGTACCACAATTCGGTTTGGGTGACATTGGCCTGGTGGATCTTGGATTTCACAAAGGTCCGTGACATGGTTTGCCTTTCGGAGAATGGGCGACAGTGTAACCTAAATTTAACAGGTCATCCAGGCACAAGAAAGAATTCAGGATTTTTGGAGGAGGAGGGCTGGGCCGGACGACGGCTAGTTTAGATAATAATATTGTCAATCAGGCGGACGTTGTCAAGGTAGGCCGCCAAGGCAATCATGATGCCCGGCTTTATTTCCCAAACGGGGGCGAGGGTTTCGGCATCAACCGCCTCCAGGTACTGGATCTTGACGCTCTTCTCATCCTCGATCACCTTCCGGATTTCCTCCAAGACTTTTTCCGCTTTTCTTTCCCCCAAGTCAACGATGCTCTTCCCCACTTTCAGGGCCTTGTAAAGGACCGGGGCGGTCTTGCGGCCTTCCAGGGTCAACCGCTGGTTCCGGGAACTCATGGCCAGGCCGTCATGCTCCCGAACGGTGGGACAAACCACCGTTTCCACGCCGATATTCAGGTCGCGGATCACCCGCTTAAGGACCGCCACTTGCTGGGCGTCCTTCTGGCCCAGGTAAAGCCGGTCGGGCTCAACCGCCCCCAGGAGCTTGACCACCACTGTGGCCACTCCGTTGAAATGGCCGGGGCGGAAAGGCGCACAGAGCCCCCCCACCAAGGGGCCCTTCACTTCCACGGCCGTGGAGAAACCTTCCGGGTACATTTCCTTGTCCGAGGGGGTGAAAACCGCCTGGACCTTTTCAGCCTGGAGAAGGTCCAAGTCCTTCTGGAGGGTGCGGGGATATTGGCCGAAGTCTTCCTTAGGGCCGAATTGGAGTGGATTCACGTAGATGGAAACAACCGTGGCATCGTTCTTTTTCCGGCAAGCCCGAACCAGGTCCAGGTGGCCTTCATGGAGGGCCCCCATCGTCGGCACAAAACCGATGCTTTTCTTGGCCGTGCGCCATTTACGGGATTGTTGCTGGAAAACTTGGGGATCGGCCAGGACCTTCATGGGATCAGGCGCCGGGGTTGAATTTGCCGCTGCGGACTTCTTGGGCGTAACGTTGGACGGCTTTCTTGATTTGGTCGTGAAGATGGAGGTAAGCCTTGGCGTGCTTGGGATGGAAGTCCGGCAAAAGGCCCATCATGTCGTGGAACACCTGCACTTGCCCGTCGCAATGCGGCCCGGCGCCAATGCCGATCGTGGGGACTTTCAGGGCCCCGCTGATTTTCCTGGCGACTTCAGTGGGGACCAATTCCAGGAC